>JBKCTK010000114.1:0-2866 GCA_046319055.1 Synechococcaceae cyanobacterium | reverse complement strand
TCCGATGCGGAGCTTTGTTGCTGATCAGGTCGCCTATAGCACGTTTGTTCGCCTCCAAGGCAAGGGGCTCCACGGCCCCATCCCCCGGAGCCAGGGGCAGGGCCGCCGCGCCCGCCCGGGCGGCCCTGCGGCAGGGAGACGCCCTTGGGGCCAGGTTGTGTCCAGATCGGCGTGAAGGGCTAGGGGCCGTCGGTTTGACCAAGGGTGGGTCGGTGGGGCATGATGGCTCAATCGGTGGAACGCCGATCAACACAGGCCATCAGCTCCGGTTCCCGCAACCACCTTGTGTGCTGATGCGCCATGTTTGCTCCCAAGCAGGCCAAGCATGACACTTGGAACCCTCTAGGGTCCTTGTTGCATTGCCATCGCCAGTGCCACCTGATTCGGCTCTCCAAGCCTGAAATCAGTTCTGCGGATGTAGCTCAGTGGTAGAGCATCTCCTTGCCAAGGAGAGGGTCGAGAGTTCGAATCTCTTCATCCGCTTGTTTGAACGATCCCCAGCTTCTGTGGCGCTTCCAAGGTGCCCATCGGGCTGCTGATCTTGCGTGGAGGCAGTCTCTCGGGGCCCCAGGCTGCTTGCTGCAAGCCGGAGCCCGTTCTGAAACCTTGTGTTGGTCCTCGGTTCAAGCCCTCTGGGAGACAGGCCCGCCTGAAAGTTTCGCTCCCGAGCCCGAAAGGCTGGGGTTCGGCTGCGTTCGCAGACGAATCAGCAGGGGCTGACGTGCAACCTGTCGGTACCGAAGCCGTGAGGCCAGGCCGCCGGGGAGGACATTGAGGCAACCCTGCTCAGGGCGAGACAGCGGCTCCAGAACGCTCGGGGGCTTCAGCCACTGGCGGCGCCCAGCCACTGGCGGCGCGGCGGGTTTGCCGGAGCAGCGGCTCTCCGGGAGCCGCGATGGCAAGGTCAGGGTGGTGTCCGGTCGTCTTGGCTTGTTCCGCGGCACCGTAGCCGGCCCCCCCGCCTGTGACGTGGGCTCGTCCCCGTGGCCTTGCCGAAGGCAGCAAGGCCACGGGGCCTGGAGCGGGCCGTCAGATCGCTTGCGCCCACTGGTGTCTGGCCGCCAAGCGCTGGTGCTGCGGTGGTAAGGTGTCGACTCTGGTTGGCTGTTGTCCCATGCTCAAGCTGCTGCTGGGTGATCCGAATGCCCGCAAGCTGAAGCGTTACCAACCAATCATCTCCGACATCAACTTGTTGGAGGAGGAGATCACGCCGCTATCGGATGATGAGCTGCGCGGTCTCACTGCGGAGTTCCGCCAGAAACTGGATAAGCCGCTGACCCCAGCACGTCAGAAGGAGCTGCTGGATGATCTGCTGCCCCAGGCCTTTGCGGTGGTTCGCGAGGCGGGCAGGCGAGTGCTGGGAATGCGGCATTTCGATGTGCAGCTCTTGGGCGGAATGGTGCTGCATGAGGGCCAGATCGCCGAGATGAAGACCGGCGAAGGCAAGACCCTGGTGGCCACACTGCCCGCTTACCTGAATGCCCTTACCGGTCGCGGCGTGCATGTGGTCACGGTGAACGACTATCTGGCCCGACGCGATGCTGAGTGGATGGGGCAAATCCACCGATTCCTCGGCCTCAGCGTGGGTTTGATTCAGCAAAACATGTCGCCGCTTGAACGTCGCCGCAATTACGAGTGTGACATCACCTATGCCACCAACTCGGAGCTGGGATTTGATTACCTGCGCGATAATATGGCCACCGATATTGAGGAGGTTGTGCAGCGCGATTTTCACTACTGTGTTATTGACGAAGTCGATTCAATCTTGGTTGACGAAGCGCGCACTCCGCTGATTATCTCTGGTCAGATTGAACGTCCCCAGGAAAAGTATCAGCGGGCTGCTGAGGTGGCTGAGTTGCTTGAGCGTGCTGCCGAGATGGGCAAAGATGGTATCGATCCTGAGGGCGACTACGAAGTTGACGAAAAGCAGCGCAACGTGACGCTGACCGATGAGGGTTATGCCAAAGCTGAGCAGTTGCTGCAGGTTCAGGATCTGTTCAACCCTGCTGATCCCTGGGCCCACTTCATTAACAATGCCCTCAAGGCCAAGGAACTGTTTATAAAGGATGTTAATTATATTGTCCGTGGTGATGATGTGGTGATCGTGGATGAGTTTACCGGCCGCGTTCAGCCCGGCCGACGTTGGAGTGACGGTTTGCACCAGGCGATCGAAGCTAAGGAGAGCTTGTCGATCCAACCAGAAACGCAAACACTTGCAAGCATCACCTATCAAAATTTCTTTCTGCTTTATCCGCGCTTGGCTGGTATGACCGGTACGGCCAAGACCGAAGAGGTGGAGTTCGAGAAGACCTACAAGCTCGAAGTGACTGTTGTACCCACCAACCGCACCCGCAGCCGCAGCGACTGGCCTGATCAGGTTTACAAGACTGAACCAGCCAAGTGGCGGGCGGTAGCTGCGGAGACGGCGGAAATTCACCACGCCGGCAGACCCGTGTTGGTGGGCACCACGAGCGTGGAGAAATCGGAGCTGCTTTCGTCCCTGCTTGCCGAGCTGGAGATCCCCCACAATCTGCTCAATGCCAAACCGGAGAATGTGGAACGTGAGGCTGAGATTGTGGCCCAGGCGGGCCGGGCGGGGGCGGTGACCATTGCCACCAACATGGCGGGCCGCGGCACGGACATCGTGCTCGGCGGCAGCCTCAAGACCGAGCTGCAGGCGATCGATCCCGCGGACGAGGCCATGCGCGCCGCGACCGAGGCCGACTGGAAGCGCCGGCACGAGGCCGTGCTCGCGTCGGGCGGCCTGCACATCATCGGCACCGAGCGGCACGAGTCGCGACGCATCGACAACCAGCTGCGCGGCCGTTCCGGGCGTCAGGGCGATCCCGGCTCGTCGCGCTTCTAC
>JBKCTK010000113.1:0-20829 GCA_046319055.1 Synechococcaceae cyanobacterium | reverse complement strand
ACTACCGCCAAAGCCAGTTCAACCGCGCCAGCCAGGCCTTGCGTCAGCCGGGCAGCACCTTCAAGCTGATGACCTATCTCACGGCCCTACGCCAGGGGCGACGGCCCGCCGACAGCATCGGTTGCGGTCAGCTGGACTGGCAGGGTCAGCACTTCGACAGCGGCTGCGGCGGCTCCCTCAGCCTGGGCCAGGCCCTGGCGATCAGCAGCAACACGGCGGCCCTGCGCCTGGCCCGCCAAGTGGTCCTCGAGGCGGTGGTGCGCACCGCCCGGGATCTGGGGATTACCACGCCGCTCAGCCCGGTGCCGGGCCTGGTGCTCGGCCAAAGCGAGGTCACGCTGCTGGAGCTCACCGGCGCCTATGGAGCAATCGCCAACGACGGGCTCTGGCACGCCCCCACCAGCATCCGCCAGCTCACCGATGCCGAGACCTGCCAACCCTCGGACGCCAGCCAACGCAGCGCCAACCCAGCCTCCCCCAGCGGTTGCCGTGGCGCCGTGGCGCGGCTGGGCCGAGCCGGGCGCCAGGTGATTCCCAAGGCCACCGCCCGCAGCATGCAGCAGATGCTGCGGGGCGTTGTCGAGGGCGGTACCGGCACGGCCGCCTGGGTGCGGGGTGGCGCCTTCGGCAAAACCGGCACCACCAATGATGGCCGCGATCTGCTGTTCATCGGTGCCTTGCCCAGCCGGCACTGGGTGATGGGCATCTGGCTCGGCAATGACAACAACGCCCCCACCCAGGCGACCAGCCGCCTGGCGGCGTCGCTGTGGGGTGAAATCATGCGCACCGCACCGGGCTCCTGATGCGGCCGCCACGCCTGTGGCTAGGGCTGGGCCTGGGGTCGGCGGCCCTGATCCTGCTGCTGATGGTGCTGCAGCTGCTGACGCAACTGCAGTGGCAACTCAGCTATTGGCTTCCAGGCTGGCTGGTGGGGCCGATCCTGATCCTGATCCCCCTCGGCCTGGCGCTGGCGCTGATCCAGCTCGGCTGGCCCTGGTGGCGGGCGTTGCTGCGCGGCAAGGCGGCGTCCGCGGCCGACAAACCCTTGCCTCCGCCGGCCCGCAACCGGCGGGAGGCGGCGGCCCGCAACTTGGAGGCCATCGACCGCACCCTGGAGCGGGTCCGCGACGCGGTGGAACGGGAGTCCTTAAGCCAGGAACGGCAGCGCATGCAGCGCGAACTGGAGCGGGGCGATCTGCTGATCGTGGTGTTCGGCAGCGGCTCCACGGGCAAGACCTCCCTGATCCGCGCCCTGCTGCGGGATCTCGTGGGAGAGGTTGGCGCGGCCATGGGATCGACCCGCCAGGCGCGGCGCTACCGGCTACGGCTGCGCGGCCTGCCGCGCGGGGTGCTGCTGGAGGACACGCCGGGCATCCTCGAAGCTGGTGAGGCTGGCCGCGACCGCGAGCGGGAGGCGCGCCAGCGGGCCGCCCGCGCCGACCTGTTGCTGTTGGTGGTGGATGGCGACCTGCGCGCTTCCGAGCTGCAGGTGCTGCAGGCCCTGGCCTCCCTGGGCAAACGGCTGCTCATGGTGCTGAACAAGTGCGACCTGCGCGGCGAACAGGAGGAGGCCCGCCTGCTTCAGCTGCTGCGACACCGCTGCGCCCACCTGCTGGCCGCTGAGGACGTGGTGCCCGCCAGTGCCGCGCCCCAGAGCGTGCCGCTGCCTGGCGGCCGGCCACTGCAGCCTGCGCCGGAGGTGGGGGCGTTGCTGCGGCGGATCGCCACGGTTCTGCATCAGGACGGGGAGGAGCTGATCGCCGACAACCTCTTGCTGCAATGCCGCCAGCTGGGGGAGGCCAGCCGCGAGTTGCTGGATCGCCAGCGCCTGGCCGATGCCGAATCGATTGTCGATCGCTTCGTGTGGATTGGCGCTGGCGTGGTGCTGGTCACGCCGCTGCCGGGGGTGGATCTGCTGGGCACCGCGGCGGTCAATGCCCAGATGGTGCTGGAGATCGGCCGCGTCTATGGGGTCACGTTGAGCCGTGGCCACGCCCAGGATCTGGCCCTGTCGGTCGGCCGCACCTTGGCCGGCCTGGGGTTGGTGAAGGGGGGCGTGAGCTTGGTGGGGGAAGCCCTGAGCCTGAGCCTGCCGACCCTGATCGTCGGCCGGGCCCTGCAGGCGGTGAGCGTGGCCTGGTTGACCCGCCTGGCCGGCCGCAGCTTCATCACCTATTTCCAGCAGAACCAAGACTGGGGCGATGGCGGCCTGCAGGACGTGCTGCAGCGCCAGTTCGAGCTGCAACGCCGGGATGGCGAGCTGCGGCGCTTTCTCGACATCGCTTTCAGGAAGGTGGTGGAACCGCTGCGGCGCCAGGAGCGGAGCCTGCCGCCACGACCGGGGCCGCGCCGCCCAGGGCCTCCGGTGGCGGAGGCAACAGGGGACCGCGACTATCCAGAAGGGTGATCAGCACCAAGTAGGCCACCCCGATCAGCACCGACAGGGCCCCGGTGAGGATGGCCACCCAGCGGGCCCGGCTGGAGGGCGGATCAGCCATGGATCGCCTCCGAATTCAGGCTGGCTAGCACCAGCTCCGCCAGCTGCCGCAGCTGCTCCTCGCCGGTGTGGGGATTGCCGAGGACCGCCTTGAGATGGTGCGTGCCCTGGTACAGAGGGCGGGAGAGCATCAGCTGGTGATCCAGCAGAAGCTGACGGGTGTGGGCGCTCCAGGCGGCACAGCCCGCCGCGTCCGCCCGCATGGGGCGGAAGGCGAGCAGGTGCAGTGGGCCGCCGCGCAGCACCAGCCTGTCGTCGGCAGCGAGCAACCCTTCAAGTTGACGGCAGCGGGCCTGGGCCGCCTCCAGCAGGCCATGGATACCCTGGAAACCGAGATGGCGCAGCCCAAGCCAGAGCTTGAGCACCTCGGCGGGACGACTGCCCTGGAGGCCCGCTTCGCCGCCATGGCCGCCGCCCCAGGAGGGTTCCATGTAAGGCAAGCCCGTGCCAAAGGTATGGCCCAGGCGTGCCGGCTCAGCCAGCAGCAGCAGGGAGGAGGTTTTGGTGACCCCCAGCACCTTCTGGGGGTTGACCGTGACCGAATCGGCCAGCCCGAGACCCGCCAACTCCGCCGGCGGCTTAGGCAGGAGGCCAAACACCGCCCCGATCGCCCCGTCGACATGCAGCCAGTGCCCGCGGGACCTGCAGAGGTGGGCCATCGCCGCCAGCGGATCGATGGCGCCGCGCACCGTGGTCCCCGCCGTGGCGACCACGGCGATCACGGGCCGGCCGGCCTGCTCGAGGGCCGCCAGGGTGGACTTCAGCGCGTCCATCCGCAGCGCTCCCTGCCCATCCACCGGCACGCGGATCAGGGCATCGGCAGGCAGCCCCATCACCACGAGGGCCTTCTGCAGCGATACGTGGGCATCGGCGCTGCAGACCACCACTGCTGTGGGGGTGCAGCCCAGCCCGGCGTGATCACGGGCGCTGACCAGGGCCATCAGGTTGCTGAGGCTGCCGCCGCTGGCGGCCACCCCACCTGCGCCCGCCGGCAGGCCCAAGCTGGTGGCCAGCCAGGCGCAAACGCTGCGTTCCAGGCGGCTGAGGCTGGGGGAAAGCTCCTCGGCCAGCAGGTTGTTGTTGAGGCCGGCCGCGATCAGCTCCGCGGCGATCGAGGCGCTGAGGGGCGGCGGATCCAGATGGGCCAGGGCGCCGGGGTGGTGGGGGCGGTAGGCCCCTTCCATCACTTGCTGCAGGTCGGCGAGCAGGCGCTGGCGCGATAGACCCTGGGCCTCCGGTTCCGGGCTGGGAAGCACGCTCAGGGCCGGCAGGGGGCCGGCATGGGCGGAGGCGCCGATCCAGCGGCCCAGCAGGTGAACGGTGTCGGCCAGGAAATGCTCCAGTGCCGGGTCGCCGGGCAGGGGGCTGGCGAAGGGATCGAACCGTTCCGATGGAAGGGCCACGGCGTCGCTGAGCGCCCCGACCGCCGGGCTGGCGTCCGTGTCAGCACGGCTGCAGGGAGCATCAGACTGAGGCCGCAGCCCCTGGGCAGAGGTGAGGCTGGCCAACGACGATGCCGGAGATGAACGCATTCTGCCCCCTGTCCCCCATGGCCAAGCCGCCCCGCACGGCGATGCCTCCCGCCCCGGAATCGCTGCTCCAATGGGACCGCTGGATGGCGCGGTTGCTGCGGTTGTCGGAGGCGGTGGGCAGGGGGGGTGAAATCCCTGTTGCCGCGGTCGTGCTGGATCGCCGGGGGCGCTGCATCGGTTGGGGCAGCAACCGCCGCCATCATCAGGCCGATCCGCTGGGCCACGCTGAGCTGGTGGCGTTGCGGCAGGCGGCGCTGGCGCGGCGCGACTGGCGCTTCAATGACTGCACGCTGCTGGTGACCCTGGAACCCTGCCCGATGTGCGCCGGCGCCTTGATCCAGGCCCGGGTGGGAACCGTGGTGTACGGCGCCGCCGATCCCAAGCGGGGGGCGCTGGGTGGCTGCCTAGACCTGGCCAGCCATCCCAGCGCCCACCATCCCATGCGGGTGGTGGGTGGTGTGCGGCAGGCGGACGCCAGCCAACAGCTGGAGCGCTGGTTCCGCGGCCGGCGGGCCGCCGTCAGGCCGGTGAGCCCGCCATGACCCGATCGCTGGAGCGGAACGCCGGCAGTTCGGTTTCCAGAAGATTCAGCAGGCGATCCACGTTCTCGGGTGCGCTGTTGAAGCCCATCAGGCCGATGCGCCACACCTTGCCGGCCAGTTCGCCGAGGCCGCCACCAATCTCGATGCCGTGCTGATCGAGCAGATGCCGGCTGAAAGCCTTGCCATCCACGCCCGCCGGAATCCTCACGGTGGTGAGGGTGGGCAGACGCAGCTCAGCGGGCACGTGCAGCTCAAGGCCGAGCCGCTCAAGGCCCTGCCAGAGCCGCTCGGCGTTGCGGCGGTGGCGGGCCCAGGCATTTTCAAGACCTTCATCCGCCAGCAGGCGCAGGGCTTCCCGCATGCCGAAGTTCATGTTGACCGGAGCGGTGTGGTGATACACCCGGTCGCTCCCCCAATACTTGTTGAGCAGGGATACGTCGAGATACCAGTTGGGTACCTTGCCGCGGCGAGCCGCCAGTTTGGCTTCCGCGCGCGGACCCATGCTGAAGGGGCCCAGCCCGGGCGGGCAGCTCAGCCCTTTCTGGCTGCAGCTGTAGGCCAAGTCGACCCCCCAGTCATCGAGAAAGAGGGGAACGCCACCGAGGGAGGTGACGGTGTCGAGCAGCAGCAGGCAGTCGTAGCGGCGGCAGAGGGCGCCGATCCCTTCCATGGGCTGGCAGACGCCCGTGGATGTTTCGGCGTGAACCATCGCCAGCAGGGCCGGGCGGTGGCTGGCCAAGGCCTGCTCGATGTCGGCCAACGCGAAGGCCTCACCCCAGGGACGCTCGATCGTGATCACGTCGGCGCCATAACGGCCGGCCATGTCGGCCAGGCGATGGCCGAAGTACCCCTTGATGGCGATCAGCACCTTGTCGCCGGGCTCCACCGTGTTGGCGAGGGTGGCCTCCATGGCGGCGCTGCCCGTGCCACTCATCGGCAGGGTGAGGCGGTTATCGGTCTGCCAGGCGTAGCGCAGCAGCTCCTGCACCTCGCCCATCAATTCGATGTAGAGCGGGTCGAGATGGCCGATCGGAGTGCGGGCCAGGGCCTGCAGCACCGTGGGGTGGGCATTGGAAGGCCCTGGGCCGAGCAGCAACCGATCTGGGGTGGCAATCGGTGCGAGCTCGAGCCGGTGGCGATCGTTCACGGCGGGCAGGGTGGCGCTGACAGTCAAGACCCTTGGACTAGCGGAGAAGTGTTCAGGAGGTTAAGCAATGGCCCCGGGGATTCGCTCAGCGGGCGCGGACGTCGCGGGCGGCCAGGCCCCGGCAGAGGTGCAGGAAGGGGGCGCGCACCAGCTCGAGATCGGCCGCCGCGGCGCTGCCCTCCGCGGCGAGCAGTTCCGTGAGCACCTCCCCGAGGAGGGCGATGCCGCGCACCGTGGGCCCCGTGGGCACCCCCAAGCTCTTGTAGGTGTCGTCCAGGCCGTTCAGCACCCGCTCGTCGAGGATGGTGGGATCGTCGGCCACGAGGGCGTAGCTGGCGTAGCGGAGGAAATAATCGAGGTCGCGCAGGCAGGCCGCCAAACGCCGGGTGGTGTAAGCGTTGCCGCCGGGCAGCAACAATTCTGGATTTTCAACCCACAGGCGCTGGGAGGCTTCCCGCACGATCGTGGCCGCCTCTCGGTTGATCAATTCCACCGCCGCCAGCCGCAGGGACGCTTGGGCGTAAAAGTTGTCGATGCGCTCAATGGCGCCTCGGTCGAGATAGCGACCAAGCTGGTCGTAGCGACCGATGAGGCCGCTGATGGCATCGCGCATGGACGGGACGGCAGGTCGTTCCTGGGGCGGAAGCTAGCACTCACGAACCGGCAAGACCCCAGTTCCGAGCGCTGTTCTCGCGAATTTGACAGAAACGGTTACGCGATCGTGCGGCGCCCGGAGACCCGCGAGCGCCGCGGCCGTAGTCGTGGGGGCGTCGTCGTAGGCCGTCGTCGTAGGCCGTGGTCTTGGGACCTTGGTCTTGGGGCCTTGGTCTTGGGGCCGACGGGCCCCGCTGGCGTGCTTACGCCGCTGTGGATCCGTCGCGACGGCAGGAGAAGGGCCGGGTGAGGCGGTGGTAACCGCCTGTTTCGTTGCAACCGCTACGGGCAGGGTTCGGTATCAGTCGGAACATTTACGCTTGTGCCGGACACCGGCCCCACGTCACCCCCTGTCCCCACGCCCCTATGGCCAAGACCGCCCAGGACGTCCTGCGTCAGATCAAGGACGACGGCATCGACATGATCGACCTCAAGTTCGTGGATCTGCATGGCAAATGGCAGCATCTTACGGTTTGCAATGACCTGATCGACGAAGCCGCATTCACGGAGGGGGTTGCCTTTGATGGTTCCTCGATTCGGGGCTGGAAGGCGATCAATGAGTCGGATATGGCGATGGTGCCCGATCCCAACACCGCCTGGATCGACCCCTTCTACAGCCACAAGACTCTGAGCATGATCTGCTCCATCCAGGAGCCCCGCAGCGGTGAGCCCTACGGTCGTTGCCCGCGGGCCTTGGCTCAGAAAGCGCTGAATTTTCTCAACTCCACTGGCCTGGCAGACACGGCCTACTTCGGACCGGAACCCGAGTTTTTCATCTTCGATGATGTTCGCTACAAGAGTAGCAATGGTCTGAGCTTCTACAGCGTCGATTCGATTGAGGCTCCCTGGAACAACGACCGCATCGAGGAAGGCGGCAACCTGGCCTATAAGGTTCAGCTCAAGGAGGGCTACTTTCCGGTAGCCCCCAACGACACCCTGCAGGACATCCGCACCGAGATGCTGCTGACGATGGGATCCCTTGGGGTGCCGATCGAGAAACAGCACCACGAGGTCGCCACCGCGCAGCACGAGCTGGGCATCAAGTTCGCGGAACTGATCAGCGCGGCCGACAATGTCATGATCTATAAATACGTGGTTCGGAATATCGCCAAGAAGTACGGAAAGACGGCAACCTTTATGCCCAAGCCGGTGTTTGCTGACAACGGCAGTGGCATGCATGTGCACCAGAGCCTCTGGAAGGGCGGGCAGCCGCTGTTCTTTGGGGAGGGCACCTATGCCAACCTCTCCCAGACGGCCCGCTGGTACATCGGCGGTCTGCTCAAGCATGCCCCCAGCTTCCTGGCCTTCACTAACCCCACCACCAACAGCTATAAGCGCTTGGTGCCGGGCTTCGAGGCGCCGGTGAACCTGGTGTATTCCCAGGGCAATCGCTCCGCCGCCGTTCGCATCCCGCTGACCGGGCCCAACCCCAAGGCCAAGCGACTGGAGTTCCGCTCCGGCGACGCCTTGGCCAATCCTTATGTGAGCTTCGCGGCCATGCTGATGGCCGGCATCGATGGCATCAGGAATCAGATTGATCCCGGTGACGGCACCGACGTCGATCTTTTCGAGCTCTCCGCTGAGGAACTCTCGAAGATCTCCACGGTTCCCGCCTCTCTCAATGGTGCCCTAGAGGCCCTGGATTCCGACAAGGATTACCTGTTGGCTGGCGGCGTGTTCACCGAGGACTTCATCAACAACTGGATCGCCCTCAAGTACGAGGAGGTGCAGCAACTGCGCCAGCGTCCCCATCCCCACGAGTTCACGATGTACTACGACGCCTGATCGGCCAAGTCCGAGCTCAGCTGAACTGGCGCGGTTGGCCAACCGTGTCAGTTCGCTTGTGCCGCCGCCGAGGGGTCCGCGTTGGTCACGGCCCGACGCAAGTCCCCTCTCAGAGGGCATCCCTCTGGAGCGTTCCAAGCCCACGAACCGTCTTTCTGATCAGCAACAAAGCTCCGCGGAGTCAACGATCCCTCAAGGGGGAATCCTGACAGGCACCGAGAAGCGCCCAAAAGCGATGATCGGGAAGTCAGGTCTTGCCATGCGTCATGACGCAGGGCTCAAATGCGGAGCTTTGTTGCTGATCAGGAGCGCCTTTGGCCCCAATGCCCAAGGAGGATCCGATCCTGCTCAATGAGCGGCCGGTAACGTTGGATCGATTCGCAGCTTGGCGGATCAATCCAACGTCATCACCCACCTTCTTGGCGTTGATCCAGGAGGGCCCAACCTGCCTGAATGGCTGCCATTGAGACCCAAGTGGTGCGCGCGTTCTAAGCGCATCCCGCAAATGGTGGCTGCGTGCGAGACGCCTGGGCGCTGCACCGCTTGTCCTTCATCAGCTGCCGCCGACGTTGGCCGCGGCGGCTGGCGGTGCATGAACGTGCCTCTCGCGGAGGACGTTCGACCAGGGGCTGCCCCCGCCTTCAACCCCGGACCGCGGCCTGGGCGAGGAGCGCCGCCACCGGGCGCTTCAGCGCTGCTGAGGCCGCATCTGTTGGATAGCGCTGGTGTGCAGCTGGCGCTCGTGGTCGTGACGCCGAGCCCAGGCCTGCTGCTGGCCGATCGCATCGCGCTCGGCACCGGGATCTTGGTGCTCGGTGATCTGGGCCAGTTCGGCCCCGTGCAAGCGATTGGCCCGCTGGTGCTGGTGGGCCCAAGCCACGAACTCGGGGGCCGCGGCTGATCCGGAGGCGCTTGCGCTGGTCATGTTTGTATCCGTTGCTACAGAATCTATTGTCGCTTGGTGGGGGTGCGGGGTGCGGATCGCGTCACAGCTCTTATCGAAGCGATGGCCCAGGCTTCAGAACCCATCTGGCCGCGCCCGCTTGCCCCCCACCCCCGCCCCGCTGGCCAGCCACCGGACGGTCCCCCTGCCGGAGAGGAACGGACGCTGCAAGGCTGGCTGAAAGCCCCGCTCCACCCGCTCTCTGGCAGCTCCATGCATGCCGCCAGAGCGGATCTCGGGACCTCCCGGTCGTGGCGAGCGGTGTTCCGGTGCGACCCGCAAGGCGCTCAACGGCTGAAACGCTGGCGATGGCCCAGGCAAGACGGGCGAGGCTGACCAAGGCCCTGCGTTCTTGAGAGCTTCAGCGGTCCCCCCTGGTGGCCGGTGGTCGGCACCCGATCACCAACAGCTCCCGTAGGGCATGCCCGTGGCTCTACCCGTCGCCGGGCCCGCCGCATCGGTCACCGTTTCGGCGCCCAAGCGGGCTCCAACCGTTCGACGCCAAAGCATCCAACCGCGGCTTGGTCAGCCAGTCATGCCGCGATCCGCGCTCAGCCCAGCCGCATCCTGGCCCGCGGCGGCCGTCGTCATGATCCGCCGCCCCCCAGGTGCCGCAGGATCCACCCCACCAGCAGGCCAGCTCCGCCCCAGCGCAGTGCCCGCCAAAAGAAAGCGGCATCCTGTCCCGGCGCCCGCAAGCCCAGCGGCAGCGGCTCCAGCAGGCGCTGGGCCAGGGAGAGGCGCTGTAGACGCCGCCGCTCGCTGGCCTGTTCCAAGGCGCGGGCTGGATGGGGGCCCTGGCGGGGACCGGCCAGGGTGAGCAGCGCCTCCAGATGGTGCAGGAGGCGGGCGGGGCGAGGGCCCCGACGGTGGTACCGGCGGCTCATGGCGCCAGGATGGCCCCTGTTGTCCCCCAACGTCCAGCCCGTGGCCGCCGCCGCAATGCCCCAAGCCGATGGTCCCGCCACCGCGGCCGAGCCCGTCGTTGTCGTTCACGCCCGGCGCCAATGGCCGGAGGGAAGCGCCGCCTTAGCGGAGCAGCTGCAACGCCGCCTGGCTATCGGTGCGGGCGACTGGCATGCTCTCAAGGCGCAGCGCGGCCGGCGGGCGGCTGAGCAGCTGGCGGCGGCCTTGGTGGTGTTGCTGAGCGCCGACGATCCAGGCGGGGCCGTTGCCACCCCGGCGCGGGCCCAGGCGCTGGCGCTGGTCGAGCACGCGGCCGGCTGGCTGCGGGGCGAGATCAGCGATCCAGGGTGCCCTGACCACGGCCGCTGAAGCGCTGCCGGCGCACCGCCAGCTGCAGGCGATTGCCGCGGCGGCTCCAGCGCACGTCGTCGAAGCAGTGGTGGATCAGGAACAGCCCCCGGCCGCCGATGGCCTCGGGGCAATCGGGCAGCCCATGCTGACGCTTCTGCGGGCAGAGCCCTTCTCCCTCATCCTGCACCTGCCAGATCAGCCAGCGTGGCGTGACGATGCGCCGCACCCGCAGGCACTTGGCCGGATCGCAGCCGTTGCCGTGTCGCACCGCGTTGACCAGCGCCTCCTGGAGGCCCAGCTGCAGGTCTGGCGGCGGTGGGCCCTGGCCGAGGGGCTCCAATAGGAGCTCCACCAGCGGCGCCAGCTGCAGGGTTGAGGGGGTGATGAAATCGGCCCACCGGAGCAGCTTCAACATCAAGGATGCGGAGCGGTGAGACCAACCATGAACCCTAGATCCGCGCCGAGGCCGCGATGCGACGGGCCAGGGCCGGGTGCCGCAACAGCGCATCCATCAGGCGCACGCCCCGCAGCTGATTGATCAGGGGCATGTGCCCCTCCGGCGCCGTCAGCGACCAGGTGAAAGAGCCGGGGTACCGGGTCCAGACGCCATCCTGCTTCCAGCCCAGGCGCGGCCAGAGCCGTTCCCATTGCCCGTCCACCGCCGCCAGCAGGCGGCCTTGAACCGAGAAGCCGAAGCGCCCCCGGGAGTAGGCCAGCCAGAGCCGGTCGAGGCTTTCGAGGTCGACCGCCGGCATGGCGGCCACCTCGCTGAAGTACACGTATCCGCGGCTGACCGCTCCAGAACCCGCCAACTGGCGCAGCACGGTGGCTGTCAGGCGATCGGCCGCCTCGTAGTCCTGCAGCAAAAGATGGCGCTGCAATGGGGCGTAGTCGACTCCCGCGGCACTGGCGACCGCCAGCCAACCCTCCGGGAAGCGCGACAGCACGGTCTCCTGGCCCAGGGGATCCGCCTCGACGAGGAGCTGCAACAGGCAGCCGCCGGTCCAGTCATCCTCGGTGGCGTCCAGGCTGTCGAGTCGCTCCCGGATCAGGGGCGCCAGCTCTTGCTGCCGCTGCAGCAGCTGGCGCAGCAGGCTCTGGCGCTGCCGGGCCGGACTTGCCTGAAAGCGTTCCAGGAGCTGCTCGGGGCTGACGGTGCTGGAGACCGGGGGGCCGGAGAGCATGGCGAAAGGCTGCGGGCACTCGCTTGTTGAAGGCCCACTCTTGCAGCCTCCAGGCCCGGTCGGGGCCCGATCCTTAGGATCAGGGTTTCGTCGATTGCCATGGCGGCCGAGATCCAGTTCTTCCGAGGAGTCGACGAGCCGGTCGCTCCCGATATTCGCCTCACCCGCTCCCGCGATGGTCGCACCGGCCAGGCTTTGTTCGTGTTCGAAGAACCCCAGGCCCTGGCACCGGAAACCCTTGGCGACATCACGGGTATGTACATGATCGACGACGAGGGAGAACTGGTCACCCGCGAGGTGAAGGCCCGCTTCGTGAATGGCAAGGCCTTCGCGCTGGAGGCCACCTACACCTGGAAATCACCTGAGGATTTCCAGCGGTTCATGCGCTTTGCGCAGCGCTATGCCGAATGCCACGATCTCGGCTACTCCGGCAACGCGGCTGGGTCCGCTGACGACGACGTTGCTGGAGATCCAGATTGAGCTTTGGCCGCTGGCTGGGACTGATCGCCCTTGTGGCGGCGTTGGTTTTGCTTTGGAGCCTGCGCGAAGCCATGGTGCTGATCTTCGCCGCCGTGGTGATCGCTACAGCCCTGTGCACCATCGTTGGGGCGATCCGCGACTGGCTCGGCTGCCGTCGGCCTCTAGCGCTGGCCATCTCCCTGCTGGCGATCGTGGTGCTGCTGGGCGTTGGTGCCGCCGTGATCATCCCGCCCTTCACCGCCCAGTTCAGCCTGTTGCTGCAGAAGCTGCCCGTGGCGGCCCACACCCTGATGCAGCTGCTGCAGGGCGGTCTTCAGGATGCCTCGCGCCTGCTCTACGGCAGCGACGACGCGGCCTTGAGCGGCTTGATGCAGTCGCTCGGCCAGCCTGGTGATGGCAGATCCGCCCTCGCCACCGGGCTAGGGGGGGCCCTGCGGCTGGTGGATTTCGCCGGCAACGTGGGAAGCGTGCTGGTGAAGATCCTGTTCGTGCTGGCTGTGGCCCTGATGGTGACCGCCCAGCCCCAGGCCTATCAGGAGGCGGTGCTGCTGCTCACGCCCTCCTTCTATCGCCGTCGCTTCCGCCAGGTGATGCGCCATTGCGGCGAAGCGCTGAGCGCTTGGATGGTGGGGATGCTGATCAGCTGCGTGTGCGTGGGCGTGATGGCCGCCATTGGGCTGACCCTGCTCGGCGTGAAGCTGGTGGCGGCCAATGCGGTGCTGGCCGGATTGCTGAACTTCATTCCCAATGTCGGCCCCACGCTCAGCACCGTGTTCCCGATGTCGGTGGCGCTGCTGGAGTCGCCCTGGAAGGCCCTGGCGGTGCTTGCCCTCTACATCGTTGTTCAGAACTTGGAAAGTTACGTGATCACCCCTTCGGTGATGCACCATCAATTGCGCTTGCTGCCTGGCCTCACACTCACAGCCCAGCTGCTGTTCACCGTGCTCTTCGGCCCCCTGGGCCTGCTGCTCGCCCTGCCTTTGGCGGTATGCCTGCAGGTGCTGTTGCGGGACGTGGTCATCCACGACATCCTTGATGGCTGGAAGCCCGGGCGGTCGCAGCGATGAATGCCCGCACTCTGCTTGGCGCCCTGGCGCTGATCGTCATCGCGCTGCTGGTTTGGGAGTTGCGCTGGGTGTTGCTGGTGCTGTTCGGCGCCATTGTGCTCGCCGTCGCCCTCGACGTGCCGATCACGCTGTTGCGGCGGTTTCTGCCCTTGAAGCGGCCCGCCGCCCTGATCCTGGTGGTCGTGGCGATCATGGTCACCGGCGGTTGGGTTGGGCTCCAGCTTCTGCCTGAACTGCTGCAACAGATCCAACAGCTGGTGGGGTTGGTGCCCCAGCTGAGCGCCAGGCTGGCGGAGCTGCTGCGCCAGCAGCCAGCCCTCGCCAACCTTGAAAATCAATTCCTGGCGGGCAATCTCCTGGATCGCCTGCAACCCCTGGGTGCCCAAGTTTTGGGCGTCGCTGGCGGAGCCGCCAATATCACGATGCAGTTGCTGTTGATGGCGCTGCTGGCGGTGCTGTTGGCCTTGGATCCCCGCAGCCATCAGCGCCTGTTGGTGGCCGCCACCCCCAGCTTTTACCGCACCAGGATGCGGCTGCTGCTGGGCGAATGCCGTGGGGCGTTGGGGGGGTGGCTGGCGGGCATGACCGTGTCCGCGGTCACCGTGTTCCTCACCACTTGGCTGGGGCTACACCTGCTGGGGGTGCCGCTGGCGTTGCTTAGCTCCCTGGTGTGTGGTCTGCTCACCTTCGTTCCCACGATCGGGCCGACGGCCGCCACCCTGCTGCCGATGGCGGTGGCCCTGCTGATGTCTCCCGAAAAGGTGTTGCAGGTGTTGGTTCTGCGGCTGGTGCTGCAAAACCTGGAGGCCTTCATCGTCACGCCCCTGTTGCTCAGCCGCACGGTCAATCTGCTCCCCACGGTGTCGTTGATGGCTCAGCTGAGCCTCGGCGCACTGCTCGGTCTGCCTGGCCTGCTGCTGGCGCTGCCGCTGGTGGTGGTGCTGCAGGTTCTTGGCCAGGAGGTTCTGGTGCACGACATCATGGATTGCTGGAACCCAACGCCTCCAGGGGAAGCAATCCAGGGCGGAGACCTCCGGGCAGACATCCAGAAGGTCTAAGGGGAGTTGACATCCCTTCCCTCCGAGTGCCCCCGCCCATCCAGGCACACCATCGCGGCCTCTCCAGAGGATCGGTCTTCGCGAGACCTGGATGTTCTGCCCTCGACCCAGCCCAAGCGCCGCCAGAGCCTTTGGTGCAGCGATCCTGGGGCCGCGGCAGTGAAAAGCCGATGATTCGGCTTGCGGGATGATCCCCTTGGCCGTCTGCCGAGAGGGCCGTCCTGCAGGCTCTCTGGAAGGCCGATAGCAAGCCAACAGAGCTCGTGCCTGCGAGCTCAATTCTTCTGCACGAAAGACTGCCAGGCTCAGCCTAGAAGGGAGCTGACATGGTCGCTCCCACAATAAGTCCGCCCTGCAAGTCTCAAAGGGATCCTGCTGCGGTGCAGGGTTGACGTTGGTTGGGATGCCCCATTCTGCTCAGCAACAAAGCTCCTCATCAGAGGAAGGCGTTCTCACGCCTGGCAAGAACTGGCTTCCGGCACCTCGCTTTTGGGCGCACAGTGGTGCCCGTCAGCATTCCTCACCCTGTGATTGTTGGCTCTTCGGAACTTTATTGCTGATCAGGTGACCCATTGCCCTTGGAACTGGCTTTGGGTAGCCTCTGGCTTCCATCCATCCCGATGTCAGGCTCTTTGCGGACCTTGGCCGACGACCAGGGGCGCGCTGCTGCGCCCGATCTGAACCTGGGAAGTGGCTTTAACGACGCCGATAGTGGCGCCACAGGGACCTTTGCAGCAACAGCACCACCACCGCCAGGGGGTGGGAGGTAATGGCCTGAACAAGGCTGGTGAGGGTGAAATGGTCGATCAGCAGGAGGATTTCCACCCGCAGATCCAGCAGGCTCAGCAGCAGCAGCAGCAGGGGGATGAGGGATGCTCCAGGGGTCGCGGGGCGTGAGGTGGAGGCCCCTGACGCTGCAACCCGGCGGCTGAAGGCTGCGTCCTGGGCGTGGGTGGGGCCTTCGGCTTTCATCGCTTCGAGAGCACCGGCAGCAGGGTGGGCGCCAGCCCGATGCTGGACCAGCTGCCGACGAGGATCCCCACCGTCAGCGCAACGGCAAACCAGAACAGGCTGCTGCCGCCGAAAAAGATCAATCCCAACAACGGCAACACCGTGGTGAGGGAGGTGTAAAGGGAGCGGGTCAGGGTCGCGTCCACGGCCACATCCACCTGATCGCTGATCGGTAGCTGGGCCAGGTTCTTGCGCTGTTCGCGGATACGGTCGTAGACCACCACGGTGTCGGTCACGGAATAGCCCGCCACGGTGATAAGGGACACGGCAAACAGAGAATCGACCTCAACCCCGAGCCAAAGGCCCAGCCAGGCGAAGACCCCACAGGTGATCAACACATCGTGGGCCAGGCACAGCAGGGCCAGGAAGGCAAACACACCGCTATAGCTGAAACTGATATAGGCAGCGATCGCTAGGAAGCTCACCAGCAGCGAGATGATGCTGCTGCGCAACAGCTGGCTGCCAAGGGTTGGGCCAATGGTGTTGACGGAGCTGTCTTGGGGCTCCAGGGGACCGTAGGCCTGGCCCAGGGATTGGATCACCGCCGTTCCCTGGTCGGCACTGAGGGCGGGAAGCCGCAGCACAATGGAATGGCCACCATCCAGCACCTGCACGCCGGCGGAATCCAGCCGTGGTGCCACTGCCCCCTTCTCGACCGGCAGGCTGAGGCTGCTGAGGCGCTGCTTCACCTCGGGGGCGGTGAGGGCTGAACAAGGCCCGGCGCAGGCACGCTCCACCTGGATTTGGGTCCCGCCAGTGAAATCCAGGCCAGGTTTGAGCGGAGCGCCGATGGACGGGTTGATCCAGCAGAGCACGAGGCCCATCACACTCAGTGAGCAGGCCAGAGCCGAGCCCACCCAGGCAAGGCGCCGATGGCGATTGATGCGGAAACGCGGTTGAGGAGCGGAGATCACAGGGGAAGTGGAAAACCTCAGGCAGCCCTGGCGGGCAGCTCTCGGGAGGGGATGAAGTAGGTGGGCTGGCGCAGGCCTGGATAGGTCATGAGCAGCCTCAGCAGCGTGCGGGTGCAGGTGAGCGCCGTGAACAGGCTGAGCAGCAGGCCGATCGCCAGAGTGACAGCGAATCCCTTCACCAGGCCGGTGCCGAGGAAGAACAGGGCGGCGCAGCTGATCAGTCCGGTGACATGGCCATCAAAGATGGAGGAGAAGGCCAGGGCGAAACCCGTGTCGATCGAACGGATCAGCGTATTGCCCGAGCGCAACTCCTCTTTCACCCGCTCAAAGATCAGCACATTGGCATCGACAGCCATGCCGATCGAGAGGATGAAACCGGCGATACCAGGCAGGGTGAGGGTGACCGGAATGAGGGCGTAGATCGCCAAATTGAACAGGGCGTACAAACTCAAGGCCAGTACAGACACCATGCCAGGCAGGCGATACACCACGACCATGAACAGGGCGACCAGAGCGAGGCCGGACAGGGCGGCCGCCAGGCTGGTACGGATGTTTTCGGCACCGAGGGAAGGACCGATGGTGCGCACCTCGACGATCTTCACGGGCAAAGGCAACGATCCGCCGCGGAGCTGCACCTCCAGATCGCGGGACTCGTCGGCAGTGAAGTTTCCGGTGATCGTGGCCGCGCCTCCGGTGATGCCCGCGGTCTTGAACTCAGGCCCCACAGTGGCTTCGCTGATCGAGCGACCATCTAGCACGATCCCGAGGAGCCGGCCTGTACCGGCGATCGACTGGGTGAGCTGGGCGAACTTCTCGCCCCCCTCGCGGCTGAAGCCCAAGGTGACCTCCCACTGCACCCCATTGGCGGCTTGCTGGCGGCCGGCGTTGGTGAGATCCTTGCCTCCCAGAATGGTCGGGCCATAGAGAGCGACAATGCGGCGATTGGTTTCATCGCGCAGCAGTTCAAGCTGATCGGTTTCGCTGCTGCCAGGCGGCACCTTCAGACCCAGTTGGGCGAGGGCCTTGCTGAGGTCTTCCGGGCTGAGATCCTTGGGCTTGGGGGGCTCCGCCTGGCCAGAGCTGACGATCTTGCGTGGCTGCTTCGAGGCCAGGATCGAATCCACCTGCCGTTTGAGCGGTAGCAGACCCTTCATCGCCTCTTCCGTGCCGGGCCGCTGGGCGCGGAACTCCAGCAGGGCCGTGCTGCCCAGCACCTTGGCGGCCCGGGTGGGATCCTGCTCGCCAGGCAGTTGCAACACCAGCTGGTTGTCACCCACGGTTTGGAGGCTCGATTCGGCCACCCCCAAACCGTTGATGCGCCGTTCCAGCACATCTTTGACTGCTTCCAACTGCTCATGATCAACGCGGGTGATCGCACCAGCGGGCATTACCTGCAAGGTCAGCTGGCTGCCACCGCTGAGGTCGAGCCCAAGGCGTAGGCCATAGCTGGCGAGAAGCGCGGCGGAGGAAATCGCCAGGGCCAGGATTAGGGCGAGCCACCCCTGTTGACGTGCCATAGCGGTTCAGACGGCTCCTTGACAGAGCTGTTGGGCCGCCGTCACGATCTGGTGAGGCTGAATGATGGTGAGGTTTTCCAGCTTACCGTTGTAAGGCGTCGGGATGTCCTGGGAGGAGAGTCGCACCGGGCGAGCATCTAACTCATCAAAGCAGTGTTCGGTGATCAGCGCCAGCAACTCAGCGCCGATGCCACCGGTTTTCATGCACTCCTCCACCACCAGCACTTTGTGGGTTTTGCGGATCGAGCGGGTGATGGTGTCGAGATCAAAGGGCTTGAGGCTGATCAGATCGATGAGCTCAACATCCACACCCTCCTGTTCGAGCTTCTCCACGGCCTTGAGGCAGTGGTGACGCATGCGCGAGTAGGTAAGCATGGTAATATCCTTGCCTTCTCGAACAATCTCGGCGCGATCGAGGGCGCAAAGATAGTCGCCATCGGGTATTTCTTCGCTCAAATTGTAAAGCAATACATGCTCGAAGAAGAGCACGGGGTTATTGTCTCGAATGGCGGCCTTCATCAGCCCCTTGGCATTGGTGGGCGTACTCACCGCCACAATTTTGATCCCGGGTACGGCATGGAAGTAGGCCTCAAGCCGCTGGCTGTGTTCCGCCCCCAGTTGCCGCCCCACGCCGCCGGGGCCTCTCACCACAGCTGGTATCGTGAAATTGCCGCCACTGGTGTAGCGGAGCATGCCCATGTTGTTGGAGATTTGGTTAAACGCCAACAACAGAAATCCCATGTTCATCCCTTCCACGATCGGGCGCAACCCGGTCATCGCCGCGCCAACGGCCATGCCGGTGAAGCTGTTCTCGGCAATCGGAGTATCGAGAACCCGCAGTTCTCCATATTTGTTGCAGAGATCCTTGGTGACCTTGTAGGAGCCCCCGTAGTGGCCCACGTCCTCCCCCATGACGCAGACCCTGGGATCGCGCGCCATCTCCTCGTCGATGGCCTCACGCAGAGCGTTGAACAGAAGGGTTTCGGCCACGGAACGAGGCGGGGCTCAGATTGCCCGCTAACCTATCTCACCCGCCGGCGGCGAAGGTGCTCAGCAGCAGCACCGAGAGCAGCATGCCGGGCAGCAGCAAGACCACGAGCAGGCCGAGATCGTGGGGGGTCATGGCCGGGGCTGAACGCGCTGCTGAAACCTAGGCGGATCGCGGCGGATCGGCAGCGGCCCCTGGAAAAAGGCTGCGAACGAACACCAGCAGCAGCCCCAGGCCGATGAAGCCGAAGCTGAAGGTGGCCAAAAAGCACATGCCGACGATCAGGGTCTTCAGGGCGGTGGCGATGCTCTGGGCGATCGCCGCCTCGTAGTGGGGCGGATGGGCGAGGTAATAGCCCACCACCCGTCGGCTTAGGGCCAGGCAGAGAGCCGCCAGGGCCAAGGCTGTGACCGAGCCGCTCAGGAAGCTGAGGGGGCCCTTGCGCGGCCTCGCGGGCGCGATTTCACCGACGGTCGTCGGATCAGCGGGTTCGACCATCGCCTTCTCGTGGTTGCTCCCAGGCTGGCATCGCTGCTCCCGCCTCAGCCGGATCCTGGTCAGCGCCTACGCCGGGCTGGCGTCGCTCAGCAGCCGAACACCGCTCGCCTCGCAGCGGCAGCACCAGGCCTCGAATCCCGCGGCTGCCAGGCGCGAGGCCAGCTGTTCCTGGGCCGCCGCAGCGGCGGCCGGCGTGGCGAACAGGGCGAAGAGGCTGGGGCCGGAGCCGCTCATGGCGGCCGCCAGCACCCCGTCGGCGCCGCGCAGCAACCCCAGGCCCTCCGCCACGCACGGCACCTGTGGCGCCACCACAGCCTGAAGGTCGTTGCGCAGCGGCGGCACGGGCCCCTGCCGCCGGAGGGCCGTCAGCAGGGGCCCGTGCCGTAAGGCCTGGCGGCGCTGCTCGAAGTCGTCCTCGTCGCTGAGGTAGTAGTCGCCGCGATGCTCGCGGCAGAGGCCGTAGGCCCAGGGGGTGGAGACCTGCACCGCTGGATTCTTGATCAGCAGCACACCGAACTCGGGAGGCTCCATCACACCCTCGGGCGCCTCCAGGCGTTCGCCCCGCCCGAAGCAGAGCCGCGTCCCCCCCTCCAGACAGAAGGGCACATCCGAGCCCAGGCTGGCGCCCAGCTGGTGAAGGTCGTCGTCCGGGCAGGGCAGCCTCCAGAAGCGGCGCAGACCCACCAGAGCGGCGGCGGCGTCGCTGGAGCCGCCCGCGAGCCCGGCGCCGATCGGGATGCGCTTGACCAGCTCAAGATCCACGCCGGGTAGATCGAGGTTGGCCCGCTGGGCGGCCCAGTCCCGCAACGCTTCGGCGGCCCGCAGGATCAGGTTGTCGCCGCCAACGCTGAGGTTGGCGGCGTCGCAGCGCAGCCGCACGGCCTGATCGGAGCGTGGGCGGAACCGCAACAGATCGGCCAGGTCGAGGCTTTGCATCACCATCGCCAGCTCGTGGAAGCCATCCGGGCGTAGGCCCAACACCTCGAGATGGAGATTGATCTTGGCGGGCGCTCGCACGGTGAGTGCCGCCAGCTCGGCCGACGGGGACGTGTCGAATGGCGCTGGGTGTGGCGCTGGCATGGGCACTGGTCTTGGGGTTGGCGCCGGTCGGCTCAGGCCTGGTCGGCGTCGGAGGGCTCCCCATCCTGCGCCGCCAGCGCGGCGTCGGGACGAGCCGCCGCGGCCGTCAGACCCGCTTCCAGCGCCAGCCAGCGAGGCAGCGCTAGATCCTGCGGTCGCAGGCTGAGGTCCACCGCGGCGGCGGCGGCCACCGCCTCCAGCTGGGCTGGCGGCAGCAGTCCTGCCAGGGTGTTGCGCAGCATCTTCCGGCGCGCGGAGAAGCATCGCCGCAACAGTTGCTCCAGCTGGCGGGCCCGCTGCGGCTCCAGCCGCTCCGCCGCTGCCAGCGGCTCCAGCCGCACCACCTCGGACATCACCTTGGGAGGTGGCTGGAAGCAGCGTGGCGGCACCACGCACACCTGCTGGCAGCGGGCCAGCAGGGCCATGCGCAGCGTCAGGGCGGAGAAGGCGGGCTGGCCGGCGCTGGCCGTGAGCCGCTGGCCCACCTCTTGCTGCACCAGCAGCACCAGGCTGCGGAAGGGCTGGGGAAGGGGCTGGTCCAGCCGGCCCATCAACCGCTCCAGTAGTGGGCCAGTGATGTTGTAGGGGATGTTCGCTACCACCTTGTCGGGCAGGCGGCCCGAGGGTGTCAGCAGGGGGACTTTGAGGGCATCGCCTTCCAGCAGGTGAAAGCGG
>JBKCTK010000112.1:0-11083 GCA_046319055.1 Synechococcaceae cyanobacterium | reverse complement strand
CCGGAGCGCGGGGTCGAGAAAGCCGGTGCGCAGGGGCGGCCATGTGCGCAGTGCCCGTTCCGCCGCCAGCAGCACGGGTTCGAGCTCCGCCGCCCGCGGCTGGCCGGCCAGCAGAGCCTGACGCGGCAGCATCGTCAGCCCTCTCCCAGTCGCACCACCGCCCGAGGGCGGGCCTGCTGCAGCACGGACCACGGCAGATCGCCCTCGCCAGCCACCTCGATCAGCAGCAGCCAATTGCCTTCCTCGAGGCGATTGCGCAGGCTGCGGATGCGATCGTCGTCCTCGGAACTGACACTGGCTGCCGCCGCAAAGCTGCCCATCAGGCCCGAACCCATGCCCAGCAATCCACCGATCAGCGGTTCACCCCAGGGGCCCACCGCATCAAACGTGTGCAGATCGGTGATCTGGGTGAAGGTGAGCCCAGCCATGAACCCGAACGGCATCAACCAGCGCGCCATCCGCCGCTGACGGCGCCGCCGACCGGCGGAGGGATCCAGGCGCTCCACCGCCGCCAACGCGGTCTCACCCGGACCGACCACCACCATCTCCTTCACCGCTGGCAGCTCAGCGCTCAGCCGCTGTCGCAGCCGCTCCAGCCGCTGCCGATCGTCAAGGACCACCACCACACAAAGGGTCACGCTTCTGCTCCAGAGGGGCGCGGGGGCGCGCCGAACGTCGCTCCCTACACTGCACTGTCGGTTGGTCAGCGGAGCGAGCCCCTTCCCAGGGTCCGCTACAGCCCACCCACCCCACCGTCACGGCGAGCCGTCCGCGCCCGCCTCCTGCCGTGGGTGCCGTGGCGCCAGCTGCATCTTTAGTCCCTATTTCCAAGCCCCCACGTTGGCCATGACCAAGGTTCTGGTTTCCGATCCCATCGACCAGACAGGGATCGCGATCCTGTCCCAAGTGGCCGAAGTCGACGTGCGCACTGGCCTCCCTCCGGAGGAGCTCAAGGCGATGATCGGCGCCTATGAAGGCTTGATGATCCGTTCCGGCACCCAGGTGACGAGCGAGATCATCGAAGCTGCCGAGCGCTTGCGCATCATCGGTCGCGCCGGAGTCGGCGTCGACAACGTGGATGTGCCGGCCGCCACGCGTCGGGGAGTGCTGGTGGTTAATTCGCCGGAGGGCAACACCATCGCCGCCGCCGAACACGCTCTGGCCCTGATGCTGTCGTTATCGCGGCATGTGCCCCATGCCCATGCCAGCACCATGGCCGGTGGTTGGGATCGCAAAACCTATGTCGGCAACGAGCTGTACAAGAAAATCCTCGGGGTGGTCGGCCTCGGCAAGATCGGTTCCCACGTGGCCCGCGTGGCCAGGGCGATGGGCATGGATGTGGTCGCCTACGACCCGTTTGTTTCTCCGGAACGAGCCCAGCAGCAACAGGTTCGGCTGCTGACGCTGCCCAACTTGTTTGCCGAAGCCGACTACATCACCTTGCACCTGCCTCGCACACCGGAGACGGAAAATCTGGTGAACGCCCAGCTGTTGCGCACCATGAAGCCCACCGCCCGGCTGGTGAACTGCGCCCGCGGTGGCATCGTCGATGAAGCGGCCCTGGCCGAAGCGGTCAGTTCGGGGGTGATCGCCGGCGCGGCGCTGGATGTGTTTGCCAAGGAGCCATTGGCGGCGGATTCACCCCTGCGCTCGGTGCATGAACGGTTGATCCTCACCCCCCATCTGGGCGCCTCCACCGAGGAGGCCCAAGAGAATGTGGCGATCGATGTGGCGGAGCAGATCCGCGATGTGCTGCTTGGCCTGCCGGCCCGCAGCGCTGTAAACATTCCTGGCCTCAGCGCCGAGGTGTTGGAGCAACTCAAACCCCACCTGCTGCTGGCCGAAACCCTGGGCCAACTGATCAGCCAGCTGGCCGGTGGGCAGATCAGCGAACTGGAGGTGCGGCTGCAGGGCGACTTCGCCGCCCATCCGGCCCAGCCCCTGGTGGTGGCGGCCCTGAAAGGTGTGCTCTCCACCGCACTGGGAGACAGCATCAACTACGTGAACGCCAGCCTGGAAGCGCGTGAACGCGGGATCCATGTGCTGGAAGTGAAGGATTCAGCCAGCCGCGATCTCGCAGGCGGGTCGCTGCAGCTGGTGAGCCGCGGCGCGCGGGGGGGGCACAGCGTGACGGGGTCGGTGTTCGCCGATGGCGACCTACGCATCGTCAACCTCGATGAGTTCCCGGTGAATGTGGCGCCCAGCCGTCACATGCTGTTCACCCGCCACCGCGACATGCCCGGCATCATCGGCCAGCTGGGCTCCTTATTGGGAGAGCACAA
The DNA here is from genome assembly GCA_046319055.1 of Synechococcaceae cyanobacterium. GTDB lineage: Bacteria > Cyanobacteriota > Cyanobacteriia > PCC-6307 > Cyanobiaceae > Cyanobium. Next base: position 8,801 of record JBKCTK010000112.1, on the reverse strand, counting down.
CGTCAACATCGCCTCGATGCAAGTGGGTCGTCGCATCGTGCGGGGCGATGCCGTGATGGTGCTGAGTCTTGACGACCCCATTCCCCCCAGCCTGCTGGCCAGCATTCACCAGATCAACGGCATCCAGACCGCCCATCCGGTCACGCTGTGATGCCTGCGCCAGGGGGGCAGCCTGCCACGGACAATCCTGTCCAACCCAGGGCTGGGGCCTGGTGGCGGCTGGAGATGGACTGCCCCGCCGAACTGGAAGAATCGTTGCTGTGGCGCCTGGGGGATCTGGGCATCTCTCGGGTTGCTGTGCGCCATGGGCCCAACACCCCCGCCGAGCGCGAGTTGGTGGCCTGGCTGCCGGAGGCGGACTGGCCCGCTGCCCGTCACGCCGAACTCGCCCAGGCCTTGGCCCCCCTCGGCGAACCCTTCGGCCTGGAGCTGCCGCCTCTGGGTTGGCATGCCCAAAGCGATGAGGATTGGAGCCTCAGCTGGAAACGCCACTGGCAGCCGGACCCGGTGGGGGCACAACTGCTGATCCTGCCCGCCTGGCTGGAACCGCCCCAGGAGCTGGCGGAGCGGTTGGTGCTGCGCATGGATCCCGGCAGCGCCTTCGGCACCGGCAGCCATCCCACCACCCGACTGTGCCTGGAGGCCTTAGAGCGGCTGGCCGCCAGCGGCGCCCTCAGCTGCGCCCGCGTGGCGGACCTCGGCTGCGGCAGCGGCATCCTGGCCTTGGCGGCCCTGGCCCTGGGGGCCCGTCAGGCCTATGCATGCGACACCGACGTGCTGGCGGTGCAAGCCACCGCCAGCAATGCCGAGCTCAACCGCCGCTGGTGCGCCGATCAGGGCAATCCCGCCAGCCGGAACAGGGATCTGGACGGAGAAACCGATACAGCCGCATCGGGCCGGCTGCACGTGGCTCAGGGATCGATCGAGCGGCTGGCGCAGCTCCTGGCCGGACAGCCGGCGCAGGTGCTGCTCTGCAACATCCTCGCCCCCGTGATCGCTGAGCTGTGTCCAGCGTTCCACACGGTTCTGGCCCCCGGAGGCGTCGGCCTGCTGAGCGGCTTGCTGGTGGACCAGGCCCCTGGGCTACGGCAGCAGTTGGCCGCGGCAGGCTGGCAGGCCGAGCTGAGCGCCAGCCAGGGCCCTTGGGCCCTGCTGACAATTCGGCCGCAGGCCAAAGTTACATAAGATACTCTGATCCGTAGCGAGGGTCCGATTGGCCTTCTCTCCTGGATCGCCAGAAAACCGCCGGGAGGGCCCTCCTTGGATGTAGGAAGGGCAGGTCCTACAGGATTCGGGAAATCCCGAGCCCTGTGAGCCCCACTCCCATTCATGGCTTCCTACAAGGTCAGACTCGTCAACGAAGGCGAAAAACTCGACAAAATCATTGAAGTCCCGGATGACCAGTACATCCTTGATGCCGCTGAGGAGCAAGGGATCGACCTGCCATATTCCTGCCGAGCGGGCGCTTGTTCCACCTGCGCGGGCAAGCTCACCGAGGGGAAAGTCGATCAGTCTGATCAGAGCTTCCTGGACGACGACCAGATTGAAGCTGGTTATGTGCTGACCTGCGTGGCCTATCCCACTTCGGATTGCACCATCACCACCCACGCCGAAGAAGGCCTGTACTGAGGGATCCCTCTCCCTTACTGTTGAGCCACCCTTCGGGGTGGCTTTTTTGATGGCCAATCTCCCCCTCCCGCCAATTCAGGCCCTGCTGGCCTCCGGCACGGAACATCCCAGCCCTGGCGGTCAGTACAGCTACCGCGTCCTCGGAGCCTGCTGCCGGCTCTTTGACCGGGAGGAATTGCCCTGGCCCTGTTGCCGCCTGGCCTGGGGCAGCAAGGAGCCAAGCTGGCGCCGGATCGGACGTCGCTTCGTGGCCGATCTTGCCGCCCGCCGCTGCCCGTCCTATGCGGTGGAGCTCCTGCAACCCGGCGACCGGCCGACGCGCACCGTGATCACCCTGTTCGCCCAACGCCTGTCGCCAGACCTGCAGGAATGGTGGTACAGCCGCCAGCCGGCGTCGTTGGATCCCGGCAACCGCGAACCGCCGCCCCCATCCATCCCCAACGCAGCGCCGCAAGCAAGCTGAAGCGACGCCCCTTGGGCCCCACGGGCAGGGCGCTATGGAGAGGGCCGCCCATAGGGAGGCCGCCATGGCCCCACCAAGGCAGAGCCTGCGCAATCCCATCCACTCAATCAAAAGCCCCGGCGCAAGGCCGAGGCTCGTGAGAGGCGCGGGGGGTGGATCCTTTTGTTCCCCCCTCCGCACTGGTTAGCGATCAAATGAGCTGGGCGGGCATCAGAAGTAGATCTTGCCGCCTCCCCACTGCTGACCTTGCACCTTCGGGGCCACAAGGATGTAGCCAGCAATCAGGCGCAGGTCTTCATCGTCAAGGTCGCGCATTTTGACAAAAACATCGCTGCTGCGCAAGCTCGGGTGCACATCCGAAATGCTGTATTCGCCGTCGTAGGACGTGGGATCTTTCATGTAGTCGACCAGTGAATCGACCGAGTTGCGCGGTGGCGTAGCCAGGGCGAGGGTTTCGGGATCAAGGCCCACGTTTTGGTTGGTCTTGGTAATGCCACCGGCATGACAGGTGCCGCAGCTGCTATTGAACAGCCGCCGTCCCGACTTGATCTCCTGCTCGCTGAAGGTGATCAGGCTGCCATCGGCTGTTGCCGGAACCGTGAGGGTGGCGGCATCCCACTGGGCCGCTTGGGCTGGGGTTGCGAAGCAGACCAGCCATGCCAGGGGCAGAACCAGGGCGGTTCGGACGATGGCACGAAGGACCGGGGCAAGGAAGGGGGCCATGGGAAAAGCCGGCGAGGAGGCGGTGAAACCGCAACTGAGCCCTTGTATCACGGCGTCAGGGGCCAAGGCTGGGGAATCACGCGAACTGTTGCAGGCTCGCCGCTGAGCTGTCCCGCCCCACCTCCAACTCCATGAAATCGCGCGCCAGCAGGGTGCGGGGAAAAATGGCGCGCGCCTCGGCCAACAAATCCTCTGGCGTGATCGGGCTACCAGGGGCGTACCGGGGGCTGAGATGGGTGAGCACCAGCTGGCCCACCCCAGCCGCCAAGGCGGTCTGAGCCGCCATCGTGCTTGTGGAGTGCTGGCGGGCGAAGGCAAGCTCAGCCTCACCGTGGGCAAAGGTGGATTCGTGAATCAGCAGGTCGGCGCCGCGGGCCAACGCCACCGCCGCTTCCGAGAACACCGTATCCGTGCAGTAGACCACGCTGGATCCCGGTAAAGGCGGGGCGCACAGAGAGGCGCCGTCGAGGATCCGGCCATCCTCAAGGGAGACCCGCTCGCCCCGCTTCAAGCGGGCGTAGATCGGCCCGGGCGCAATACCCAGCCGCTGCGCTTGCTCCACATCGAACCGCCCCGGCCGTGGTTTCGACTCAATGCGGTAGGCGTAGGCCGGCACCCGATGGGTCAGCGGAGCGCAGCGCACCTGGATGTCCTGATCCTCCAGCAGCACCGTGCCCCGTTCGGCGCTGTCCCGCACGGGATGAAAGCGCAGGGGGTAGCCGATGCGGGTGGAGCTGCCGCGCAGCGCCCCCTCCAGAAAGGGCTGGAGCGGATCGGGACCATACAGATCGAGACCATCGCAGGTGCCCGCCAGCCCCAGGCTCGCCAAAAGGCCAGGCAGCCCAAACACATGGTCGCCATGCATGTGGGTGATGAACACCCGTCGCAGCTGGGAGACCCGCAGCGCACTGCGCAAAAACTGGTGCTGGGTGCCCTCGCCGCAGTCGAACAGCCAGAGTTCCGCCCGTTGCGGCAGCCGCAAGGCGACAGCGGAAACGTTTCGGCCCCGGGTCGGGACGCCGGAGCTGGTGCCGAGGAAGGTGACCTGCACGGGCGTTGGTCGTCCGCCGCATGCTGCCACGCAGCGACCCAGCCTCGGAGGGGCGCCAGAGGTGAGCAGGGGAGGGCTGGCGCCTGGCCCGTTGTGGCGGCACAATTGCACGCCTTTAGCCGCGCTCCTTGTGCCGACCCCCTCCCCAGGCGCAGCGATGGCGGCGCTGCGGCAACGGCTGCCGCTTCTGGTGTTGCCCACAACCCTGCTGGTGCTGGGCGCTGCGGCCAGCTCCCAAGGCTTCCCCACGGCAGAGCCATCCCCCCGCCTACAGGCCGCCAACCAGGACGTGCCCATCCGGGTGCTGTTGAAACAAGATGATCGGCTTCAGGTAGGGGCCGGTAGCGCTCGGCTACTGATCAGCGACGCCCGCGGCGGCCGGCTGCTGGAGCTGCCTCCAGGCGAGGAGTTGCAGCTGACCCCAGGCTTCTCCGGCTTGACCATCGAGCGCATCGGCGCCGCGTCCATGGTTCTGACCCCTGGGCTGCGGGAGGTGTGGATCGGGCCAACGCCCGCAGCGGCAGCCGACACGGTCTTGCGGCTGGGCGGCAAGCCCTTCCGGGGGCGCTTGCAGGTCCGGCTGAACGGCGGGCAGGTGCAGGCGATCAACCACCTCCCTTTGGAGGACTACCTCACGAGCGTGGTGGGCAGCGAGATGCCCGCCACTTGGCCCCAGGCGGCCCTCCAGGCCCAGGCGGTCGCCGCCCGCACCTATGCCCTGGCCCGTCGACGCCCCGCTGATCCCTTTGATCTGAAGGCCACAGTGGCCAGCCAGGTGTATCGTGGGGTGGAGGGGGAAACCGCTTCAACCCGGGAAGCGGTGTCACGCACCCGCGGACAGGTGCTGCTTTACAACAACATCCCGATCGAGGCGGTGTTCCACAGCAGCAGCAGCAGCGGACGCACCGAAAGCAGTGGCGAACTCTGGGCGCAGCAGCTCCCCTATCTGGTGAGCGTGCCCGATTTCGACAACGTCAGCCCCGTGAACAGCTGGCGAGCCCGCTTCGAGCCAGCCGACCTGCGCCGCATCTTCCCAGAGACCGGCGGGCTGCAAAGCCTCGATGTGGTCAACGTCAGCAGCTCCGGCCGGATCCGGCGGGTGCAGATTGTCGGTCCGCGCGGGGCCGTGATGCTGAGTGGAGCGGATCTGCGCCAGCGTTTGGGGCTGCGCAGCACCTTGGTGCAGCTCGAGCTGATCGGTGCCCAGCCCCTGGCCTCGGAGCGAGGGCCGTTGGCGGGGCTGATGGGGCCAGCCGCGAGCGGCGAGCAGGGATCCGGGGCCCGGGGAGCCGCTGGGGGCGAGGTCGCCGGGAACCCTGGGCCAGGTGTTGGCGGCACGCCAGCCGCGCCTGCGCTCGGCAGCCGGCCTGCCGCCCGGCCTGGTCCGCTGTCCGCGACGGCGGATTGGGGGCCCCTGCCACCCTCACTGCCACCGCTGCCCATGGCGGGCGGGGCCAGCCGTCGGCCGATCGCCAACCAGCCGCAGCCACCGGTGCTGGTCGTGCAAGGCAAGGGGTTTGGCCACGGTGTCGGCCTCAGCCAATGGGGTGCCTATGGCATGGCCTTGCAGGGGAAGAACTATGAAGAGATCCTGCGCCATTACTACCGCGGCGTGGATCTGAAGCCCTACCGCGCCAGCGCCTTCTAACAGGCCCAACCCAATCCCGTAAAGCGCCCGAGATGCCCCCTTTCAAGGGTGCGAGTCCGCGTCAGGGCCTGGGTTGGGCGACATGCTTGATGCTGAAGCTACGACCCTCGGCGCCCTCCAGGATTCAGCCATGCAGCCATGCAGCCATCGACATGCGCAACGTTGACGGCCGGCCTGGAGACTTGATCCGGGCGAAACATCCATGCCTCCACCTGCCGCCAGCCGCCATCTGGGAGCCCTGTAGGAGGGTTCAACGGATGATTGGAGCTATGCGCGAGAGGCTCCTAGCCGCAGGCCAACCGGCGCTGGCTGGCCGGATGGTCCGCCTTCGAGCGGATTCGCCCGGGCAGCGGCGACAACTTTGGGGTCAGGATCAGGGCGTAGCCTGCCCTTTGGCGCTCAGCCAGGGCTGGGTCCGGCGGATCCACCAGGCCAATGGGGCCGGAGAAGTCCGGTCAAGCGCATCCGCCGGCCGCGACGCCGCCCATGCCCCTGCTCCCCCAGCCTCAATCGCTTGGTCCGCGGCCAACGCTGGCAGAACGCTCGCGGGTTCCAGCACTTCCCCCGGGGTGGACGTTGCAGGTTTTCCGCGATCCCAGCGCGCTGGCAAGGGCGGTAGCGAACCAGCTCCTGGAGCAACGGCTGCGCCGACCCCAGCGCCCCCTGGGCCTGGCCACGGGGCGCACCATGGAGCCGATCTATGCGGCCCTCATCAGCTGCATCGCGGCGATGGCGGAGCCCGAGCGGCGGCGGCTGCGGCACCAGTGGCTGAGCTTCAATCTGGATGACTACGTGGGGTTAGCTCCCGACGATCCGCGCTCGTTCCGCTCGACCATGCGGCAACAGCTGCAGGAACCCTTGGGCCTAGCGACCGCCAGCCTGCGGCTGCCTTGCGCCGATGCCGAGGATCCCGATCGAGAAGCGCATCGCTACGGGGAGGAGTTGAGGGCGGCGGGGGGGCAAGACCTGCAGCTGCTCGGCCTCGGCCTGAATGGCCATGTGGGCTTCAATGAGCCTCCCTGCAGCGCCGATGCGGGCTGCCGCTGCGTGAGATTGAGCCAGTCCACTCGCATGGCCAATGCCGCGGACTTCGGGGGAGATCCGGAGGCGGTACCCGAGCGGGCGATCACCCTCGGCCTGCGCGAGATTCTGCGGGCCTCCCGCATCCTGCTGGTGGTGACCGGCGCCAAAAAAGCCGACATCCTGAACCGACTGCTGCTGGAGGCACCGAGCCCCGGGCTACCCGCCAGCTGGTTACGGGGCCACGGGTGCGTCGGGCTGATCGTGGACGAGCAGGCTCTGACAGGCTCAAGCCTGCGGTGACACGCAGGCCCAGCAGGGCTCCAGCTCGTTTCGAGCCACTCAGCGCACGAGGCCATGCTCAGGCTTCAGAGAAATACCGAACCACGGATGATCGAAGCCCCAGAGAGCTAGCGAGCGACAGGCAGTGAATCGCCATAGATTTCAGAGCCCAGAACCAGCAGACATCCCATCATTCAGAGCGGCCCTTCGGGGCAGAATAGATCTAGACATTTATTCCAAATACGGCTCCTATAGCACGATAGCACCGCAAACCATCTCCAATAGCCTTCTCGGAGCGGAGCAGCATGTCCCACTCCACTGCCTAAACGCCCATTTCAGCCGTGAAGGGATCTCGCCATCTTCCGCCTCAGCCCACAAACTGCAAAAAACACGAGGAAAGGCTCATACCAGGGAGACCATGAATAACCCGTTGCCCCACCCTCCCGGCTTGGCTTGGCATTGCGCTCAGCTGAGCAGCGACTCCATCAACACGTCATCCGCCTCCAGATTGCTGGTGACACTGCGCACATCGTCGAGGTCCTCAAGCACATCAAGCATGCGCAGGCAGGCCCGCAGCAACTCCGGATCGTCCAGGCGGCAGCTGCTGGAGGCGATCCAGCGGTGTTCCCATTCGGGCACGACCAGCCCCTGGCGCCGCAGGCCATCCTGCAGACGCTCAAGGTCGACGAAATGGCCGATCACCTCGGCACCATCGGCATCAAGGCTGTAACTCACCACAGTGGGGCCGCCCGCCTCTTCAAGGGCCAATACCTGCTCCAACAGATCCTCCTCACTGAGGTTGGGCTGCTGGATGCGCACCACGGAGCGCTGCTCGAACAGATAACCGACACAGCCGGTTTCACCGAGATTGCCACCATGCTTAGAAAAGGCCAGACGTAGATCCGCGGCGGTGCGGTTGCGGTTATCGGTGAGGGCCTCGATCAATACCGCCACGCCGCCAGGTCCGTAGCCCTCGTAACGAACGGCTTCGAACTGGTCGGCTTCGCCACCACCCTGGCCGGAACCCTTGGCGATCGCCCGTTCGATGTTGGCATTCGGGACGCCGGCGGCCTTGGCCTTTTCGATCGCGGTGCGCAGCTGGAAGTTGCCCGCCGGATCCGCACCACCCCGGGCCGCCACCGTGATCTCGCGGCCCAGCCGGGTGAATACCGCGCCGCGTTTGGCATCCACCACGGCCTTGGTGCGTTTGATCTGGGCCCATTTGCTGTGGCCGGCCATGGAATCAGGCGGTGTGAGAAGAGGGGATGGCTGCTGACCGTACGCCAAACCAGGGGCCTGGATGCTGAAGCATGGCTGGGCGAGCCGCGATCCGGCATCACACCAGGCGGGCCCAAGGGTCAAGCGAGGCCCCACGGGTGAGGCCGCCTAGCCGTTGGCCTCCAGCACCAGGCGGGGCTGCAACCAGCCTGCGTCGGCAGGGCGGGCGATGCCGGCCAGGTCTCCCGATGGCGACAGAATCACCACCGGGGCATCCGGCACCAAGGCGGAGAGCGACTGGGGGTCAGCCTCCAGGCGTCGGCCGCAGCGCCAGCCGTCGACCTGGTGGGGCTCCAGCCTCTGGCGCGGCAAGGTGGCCAGCGGCAGCAACGGATCCAGCAGGGGGGGCAGCGGGCCGGAGGTTAATGCCTCCAGGGTCACGGCCTGATTCAGGTCGAAGCCCAGGGCAGCCGTGCGGCGCAGTTCAGCCAGACAGCCACCGCAGCCGAGGGCATCACCGAGGTCGCGCGCCAGGGAGCGGATGTAGGTGCCGGCCGAGCAGCGCACCGCCAGGGTCAGCCGGCCTTGTTCCGCGTCCAGGTGCAGCAGATCCAGTCTGTGAATGGTGACTGGCCGAGGCGGCAATGCCATGGCCTCACCGCGTCGCGCCCGTTGATAGGCCCGTTCACCATCGACATGGACCGCAGACACCTGGGGCGGACGCTGCTGGATCGAACCCTCGAAGCCCGCCAGGAGATGGCGCAGCG
>JBKCTK010000111.1:0-6189 GCA_046319055.1 Synechococcaceae cyanobacterium | reverse complement strand
GCAGTGTTGAGGTTATGGAGTTTTCAACGCGCACCGACAGCCACCCCGCGGATCCGGTCGCGGACCAGCGCACCGCACCCCCCACCCCCCCGGAGGCGGCGGACGATCAACCCGCGGCGGTCCCCCCCAGCCCGCGGGACGGGGCCGTCGCCGGTTCCGAGCGCGCTCCAGATGGCCCTGAGGAATTCACCCCACGGGCTTCCCCCGAAGCCTCCTGGCTGGGCGAGGCCCTCCCCGCGGACTACCGCTCCGGTTTTGTGGCCCTGATCGGACGCCCGAACGTGGGCAAATCCACCCTGCTCAACCAGCTTGTGGGCCAGAAGGTGGCGATCACCTCGCCCCTGGCCCAGACCACCCGGAACCGGCTGCGCGGCATCCTCACCACCGATTCGGCCCAGCTTGTGCTGCTGGACACCCCCGGCATTCACAAGCCCCACCACCTGCTAGGGCAGCGCCTGGTGCAGAGCGCCCGGGGCGCGATTGGAGAGGTGGATGTGGTGCTGTTGTTGCTGGATGGCAGTCAGCCAGCGGGTCGTGGCGATGCCTTCATCGTGGATTTGCTGCGCCACAGCGGCCAGCCGGTGCAGGTGGCCCTCAACAAGATGGATCAGGCGGGTGGCGATGCCGCCGCCATCGAGGCCAGCTACGCCGCATTGCTCCACCCGGCGGGTGAACCCGTCTGGCCTGTGCATCGCTGCAGCGCCCTCACGGGAGCCGGCTGTGGGGAGCTGGTGCGGGCCCTCGGCGCAGCCCTGCCGCCCGGCCCCCAGCTCTACCCCCCCGGTGAGGTGAGCGATCAACCCGAGCAGCTGCTGCTGGCAGAACTGATCCGCGAACAGGTGCTGCACCACACCCGTGAGGAGGTGCCCCACTCGGTGGCTGTTCGGGTCGAGCGCATCGTCGAGGAGGAGGGGGCGGCGCGGGGCGCCTCCGGCCGCACCGCCGTGCTGGCGACGGTGCTGGTGGAACGGTCCAGCCAGAAGGCGATCCTGATCGGCCGGGGCGGCAGCATGCTGCGCACGATCGGCCAGGGGGCCCGGTTGCAGATGCAGAAGCTCTTCGACGGTTCCGTGTATTTGGAGCTGTTCGTGAAGGTGGTGCCCAACTGGCGCCGGCATCCCGGTCGCCTGGCCGAGCTGGGCTACCGGGGTGACTGATCTCGCCGCCCGTCGCCATCCCCGCGGTTGCGCTTAGGGCTGGGAAGCTGGCGCCGGAGGCCTGCCAGGATGCGTGATTGTTCGTGCCGCCACGATCCCGTCAACGTGACGAATGCCCCTGCCCCGGCAGCGCTGGAGGCCCCATTTCCCCCCGGCGAGCTCGCCGCATTCCTGGCCCTCTGTGCCGGCGACTGGTTGGCCCTGCGCAGCCAGTTCCTCCTGGGCGCGACCAGCGCTGCAGAGCAACAGGACAACGGCTGGCACAGCAGCGAGCGTGGTGAGCTGCGGGTCGACCATCTGGAGCCTCTCCAGCCCGGGGATGCCGGCGGGCTGGCGATCCGCCCCGCGGCGGCCAGCGCTCCCCCCCAGGTGCTGATGTTCGGCCGCGACGGTCAGTTCAGGGTTGAGGCGGATCCGCCGCTGCGGGGCCATTGGCAGCTGTGGCCGGATGGCAGCCTGGAGCTGGTCTGCGGCATGGGCGGGCTGGAGCGGCGCGAACGCATCTGGTTCACCAAGCCCAACCTGCGCCTGCGCAGCTGTGTGGAGCAGCGGGCCGATGGCTCCCCGGCCAGGGCCAGCTTCAGTTCTGAGATCCGACGGCTCCAACGGCCCGGTGCCTGAGCCGCACGAGCCGGCCGCGCTCCAGCCGCCGCTGCGCCTGGATGTGGTGAGCCTCATCCCGGAGGCTTTTGCGCCGTTGGCCAGCCTTGGGGTGATCGGCCGCGCCTTTGCCGCTGGTCTGGCCACCCTGGAGGTGCACAATCCCCGCGACCATGCCACGGATCGCTACCGCAAGGTGGATGATCAGCCTTACGGCGGAGGCGCCGGCATGGTGCTCAAGCCCGAGCCGGTGTATGGGGCGGTGGAGGGGATTCCGGTGTTGCCCCGACGCCGAGTGCTGCTGCTCACACCCCAGGGTCGGCCGCTCCACCAGCTGGACCTGCGGCGCTGGGCGAGGGATTACGACCAGTTGGTGCTGATCTGCGGCCACTACGAGGGCTTCGATGAGCGCATCCGGGCCCTGGCCGATGAAGAGGTCTCCATCGGCGACTTTGTGCTCACCGGCGGAGAGCTCCCCGCCATGGTGATCATCAACGGGGTGGTGCGGCTAAGACCCGGCACGGTGGGCGCGGCCGCCTCCTTGGAGGAGGAGAGCCACAGTGAGCTGCTACTGGAGCACCCCCACTACACCAGGCCGGCGGAGTTCCGCGGCATGGCGGTGCCGGAGGTGCTGCGCAGCGGCGACCATGGGGCGATTGCTCGCTGGCGCCAGGCGCAGCAGCAGCAACGCACCCTGGAGCGCCGACCGGATCTGCATGCCCGCTGGCTGGAGCGCTCCGGTGACGGCGAAGCCGGGGAACCACCCGCATCGCCGCAGAACGTTCTGAAGCATGGCCGCACCTAACCCAGGGGCAGACGCCTGACGGGCCCGCCCAGACGGCTCCAGGCTGGAACTGTGGCGCAGCGGCGATGGCGAGGCTTGCGGTGGGTTTCCAGGGTGTGGCGGGAGAGGGTCCGGGCGACCACCGCCTGGCCGAGATCCGCATCAGGCTTGGCTTTGTCGATCACCGCCTCCACCTGGCTCCGCAACGCCGCTCGGCTGGGCCAATGGAGCCCGCGGCTTCAGCACGCTCCAGCAACACCCTGGCGGCTGGGGACTCCTGGCTCGGGGCGTCGCGAACGTCGGCGCTGGGATCCGGGGGACCTGGATCCAGGATTGACAGGCAGGGCCACAGATTACTGCAAAGCCGCTCTACTTCCTGAGCCCTGCTCCAGCCAACCACCCCCAAAATGCGCTGAGAGCATGGACAACGCCTGGCGGAATCACCACCTACAGCCAAGAGATATCCCCTAGTCGTCGATGAGCGATTACCAGCAATAACTGACGCCTGGCAAGAGATCAATAGCCAGACATTGATGCCCATAAACATAGACACAGAGCCAAGATCAGCTACCCCTTGGACTTCGAATCTCAAGAAAGATCATGCCGCACCAGCAACGCAACCCGTTCGCCGCCAGCGTCACGCGGTCAACTTCATGCATATTTCGAAAACTCCTGCGCAATTCATCTCGGGCCAGCCGTGGCTTAGTCTTCCCGGCGACAGCGGCTACACGGATCATGGTGTGGACCCCCCGACTTATCTGTTCAGAGAATGCTCACTTGTTGATCCAGGCACCTCGTGCACTGCCCTTGGCTGCCCTTGACTGATCTCATCTAGCCCTGAGCGCTGGCCGATCCTCGCTTGCACCTCCCAACCCGCCATCGGTCTCTCCGAACCCCATGGCGCTCTTCCCTTCTTGACTGCCGTGAACAGCTTCCGCTTCGGTGCCTTCCAGCTCAATCCCGATGGCACCCTCTGGTGCGACGGCTCCTTGGTACCGCTCTCGCCGATGCAACGACGTATGCTTCTAACCTTTTGCCGCCGGCCCCAACAGGTGATTGCCAAGGAGACCTTGATGCTGGAGGTCTGGGGTCGCAAGCAGGTGAGCGAGGTCAGCCTCGCCCGCACGGTGCACAGCCTGCGGAGGCGGCTTTCGGAAGGACGCCACGGCTCCGAGCTGATCCGCAACGTCTATGGCGAGGGCTATCTGCTCACCGCGGGGGTGGAGCCACTGCAGAACGAGCCATCATAGGACGGAGCACCTGCCTTTCCCCCGTGGGACGGAAGCCTCCTGAAGGCCTAATCCCTCAGCCCTTGCCCGCAGCCTTCAGGGCGGCGGGCACACTGGGGCACTCTCGCTGGGCCCATGAACCTGCGCATCGGCAACGGATACGACATCCATCGCCTCGTCCCCGGGCGGCCCCTCATCCTCGGCGGCTGCCAGCTTGAGCATCCCGATGGCTTGGGGCTCGACGGCCACAGCGACGCCGACGTGCTGACCCATGCCCTGATGGATGCCTTGCTCGGAGCCCTGAGCCTCGGGGACATCGGCCGCTATTTCCCTCCGGATGACGAGCGCTGGCGTGGGGCCGACAGCCTGATGCTGCTGGATCAGGTGATGGCGCTGGTGCGCGAGCGGGGGTGGGAACTGGTCAACCTCGACACGATCGTGGTGGCTGAGCGGCCCAAGTTGCGACCCCATATCGACCGGATGCGCTCCCACCTGGCGGAGCGCCTTGGCGTTGCCGCGGATCTTGTGGGGCTCAAGGCCACCACCAACGAGCGGCTGGGCCCCACCGGCCGGGAGGAAGGCATCGCCGCCTATGCCGTGGTGCTGCTGCGGCAGCCCTGACCGCCATGGGGGCGGGAGCCCAGGAGGGCTGAACCTGGCGAGTCGCCCCTGGCAGCCGCTGGGGAGCTGGGGTGCATCGGCAGGGGATCAAGTTGTGGAGAACTTCCCTAGGCTTTGCGGTCTATGAACCACGCCGCCACAGCAACTGCAACTGCAGCAGCCACCGCAACCGCAACTGCCAACGCCACGGCCGGATTGGTGCTCCTGGGTGTGACCCCGGCCCCAGCCCCCATCGCTCCGCTGACCCCAGGGGAGCAACCCATGGGAGGGCAGGTCTGCCACCCGGCGGCGGGGCTCCCCGCAGGCGGGGCGATCGAACGCCTGCACGTTCAGGTGCCAGCCGCCCACCGCCAGATCTGGTTGCAAGCTGAATCTGCCGTGTGGGAACCCTGGCTGCTGCGCCAGCACGGTTTCCTGGGCCGGGAGTTGTTTTGGGATCCGGCGCTGGAGCTGGGGGTGCTGCTGATCCGCTGGGCAAGCCGCCAACGCTGGCATGCCATCTCGGCCGCCGAGGTCTCCCAGGTGCATCAGGCATTCCAACGGCACGCCCGGGAGTTGTTGCGGTGCGCTGGTCATCGCAACGACGACCCTGACGCCCAGTCCCCCAGCGCCTCTACCGATTGTTTTCCATTGCTGTCCTCCGATGAGGTCCATGTCGAGCCGCCGCTCGCCCCACCCGGATGAACCCAGCGCCCGTGGAGCCCGATCTCTGCCTCGATCTGGAGCGTCGTCAGCGCCTTGGGCTGGTGGAAGCGATCTGGGGGGAGCACAAATCCGATGCCCAGATCGCCCGCATCCTGGAGGCGCTGCATGCCGCCGGTGAGCTGGCCCTGGTGACCCGGGTTGACGCCATCCGCGTCGACGCCTTGCGCCAGCTCACCGCGTTGCCCTTCGAGCATCACGCCGCGGCGCGCTGCCTCACCCTGCCCGGCCCCCCCCCGGCCGACATCCGCCATGGGGTTGTGGCGGTGGTGGCCGCTGGCAGCAGTGATCTTCAGGTTGCCAGCGAAGCCAGGCTCGCCCTCGCCTGCCATGGGGTGGCCACCGAGATGGTGCTGGATGTGGGGGTGGCTGGCCTGCACCGCCTGCTCGCGCGCCTGGAGGAGTTGCGTCAGGCGCGGGTGCTGATCGTTTGCGCCGGTATGGAAGGGGCACTGCCCACCGTGCTGGCGGGGCTGCTGCCCCAGCCTGTGATCGGTGTGCCGGTGAGCGTGGGCTATGGGGTGAGCGCAGGCGGAGCGGCAGCCCTCCAGGGAATGCTCGCCAGCTGCGCGCCGGGGTTGAGCGTAGTGAACATCGACAACGGCTACGGCGCCGCCATGGCCGCAATCCGCATGCTGGCGCTCAGAGGTGCTGCAGATCGGGGTAGGCCGTCAGCAACTCCTCGGTGCTGAGCACATCCCCGGCCCCATCGGGTTGCCAGATCACTTCGAGGGCCAGGAGATCCTCCGAAGCCAGGCCTCCGAGGGCCTGCAGGCTGGAGCGCAGCTGCTCGGCGCTTGCCGCTCCCTTGAGGGTGAGGCGCTGGCGCGTGGCGGCCAGCACCGTCACAACGATGAAGTCGCTGGCGGCATCGCTGTCTCCGGCCGTGATCGCCTCGCTCTGGGCAGGAGTGTCGCGACGACCCGCCACGTTGGTGGTGAGTTCGCGGGAGAGCTTGCTGCGCTCGGCCATCGTGAGGCGGTTGAAGGTGGCCTCAGCGCTGGCGAAGGGCACCTGGCCCACGTCGAGGCCGGCATAGACCCAGAGATCGGGGTGTCGCAGCAGGGCCAGCGTGGTCTCCTGCAGCACGGTCATC
>JBKCTK010000110.1:0-9085 GCA_046319055.1 Synechococcaceae cyanobacterium | reverse complement strand
GTGGCCGGAGGTGTTTGCGGCTGCAAGGCTGAAAGCCCTTTCGCCGCCAGGGTTCAGCCAAAATGCACTTAATCTGCTGCCGTGCAGATTTGCGGCTCACCAGACAAAAGATTGGCGGTTTTCCGATCCTCTCCACAAGGGATCGGGGCTCAACCTTTCAAGCGCAGCCAGTTGATCACGGCATCGTCGCCGTTTCGGTAGTAATGGCGACGCACACCCGCCTCGCGAAACCCGGCGGAGGCGTAGAGCCCCCGGGCGGCGCTGTTGCCACTGGCCACCTCCAAGGTGGCGTGGGCGGCTCCGGCTCGCCGCCCCCGCTCCAGCAAGCCCGTCAGCACCCGCCGCCCCAAGCCGCGGCGCCGATGGCTGGGGCGCACCGCCAACGCGGTGATGTGCAGTTCATCCAGCACCATCCAGCCGCAGGCCAGGGCCACCAGGCTGGGCCCAGCCCAGAGCCCCATCCCCGGCCGGGCCGGATCGGAAAGTTCCGTCAGCCACTGCTCCGCGCTCCACAGGCCCGCCAGGGCCTCGCGATCCAGCTCCAGGCAGGCCGTCTGATCGGAGGGTCCCAGCCCCCGAAGCAGCGGCGGCGAATCAGCGGTCACGAACCCTGGGGGTGAAGGGGACGGGGTCCATCTTTAAATTACGAGTTCCGCTTCAGCAGGCCCGGGCCGGACATGGTGATCAGCACGACGACCGAACCCTCCGGCCAGGCTTCCGGCGAGGGGTTCCCCGCGGACGCGGCCCTGGGGCCGGGACTGTTTGAACCCGGATTGGATCCGCTCAGCCCCAACCGCAACCTGGCGCCCATCACCGCCCGGGTCGACCTGCTGGGGCGCTTGGCGGTGGGCGGCTGTGCCCTCAGCGACCTGGCGGACACCTGGGGAACCCCGCTGTATGTGCTCGACGAGGCCACCTTGCGGGCCGCCTGCCGCGCCTATCGCCAGGCCCTGGAGACCTTTTATCCCGGTCCCTCGCTGGCGCTTTATGCCTCGAAGGCCAACAGTTCCCTGGCGATCACGGCCCTGGTGGCGTCGGAAGGCTTGGGGCTCGATGCGGTCTCCGCCGGGGAACTGCTCACCGCCCTGGACGGTGGCATGCCGCCCGAGCGGATCGTGCTCCATGGCAACAACAAGTCCCGCGAGGAGCTGGCTTTGGCCATCGAGCGCGGCGTCACCGTGGTGCTCGATAACTGGAACGACATCCGGCTGCTGAGCCAACTGGCCCAGGGACGGCCGCAACCGGTGCGGTTGCTGTTGCGCTTCACCCCCGGGATCGAATGCCATACCCATGAGTACATTCGCACTGGCCACCTCGACAGCAAGTTCGGCTTCGATCCCGATGAGCTGCCGGCGGCGCTTCAGCACTTGGCAGGCTGCGACTGGGCCCTGCTGGATGGCCTGCACGCCCACATCGGCTCCCAGATCTTTGAGCTTCAGCCCCATCACGACCTGGCGGCGGTGCTGGCCGATGCCCTGGCCTTGGCCCGCCGGCTCGGACACCCCTGCGGCGATCTGAACGTGGGCGGCGGCCTGGGCATTCGCTACGTGCCAAGCGATGATCCGCCGACGATCCAGGATTGGGTGAAGGAGGTGGCCACGGCCGTCGCCAGCGCCTGCCGCGCCCGCGACCTCACCCTGCCGCGGCTGCTCTGCGAGCCCGGCCGCTCGCTGGTGGCCAGCGCGGGCCTCACCCTCTACCGCCTTGGCAGCCGCAAGCAGATTCCAGGGCTGCGCACCTACCTAGCGGTGGATGGCGGCATGAGCGACAATCCGCGGCCGATCACCTACCAATCGCGCTACACCGCCGTTCTGGCCGATCAGCCCCTGGCCCCGGCCCAGGAAACCGTGACCCTGGCGGGCAAGCACTGCGAATCCGGCGATGTGCTTTTGCATGATCTCGCCTTGCCCACCTCGGCCCCTGATCAAGTGCTGGTGGTGTTTGCCACCGGCGCCTACAACGCCGCGATGGGATCGAACTACAACCGCATCCCGCGACCGGCGGCGGTGCTGGTGGGGGATGGCGAAGCTGAGCTGGTGCAACGCCGCGAGCAGCCGGAAGACCTACTGCGCTACGACGTGTTGCCGTCACGGCTCGGGCCGGTAGGGTGACCGCAACACCGGGTTAGCTTAAGCCAACCCCAGGGTCTTTTTATTGTTTATTCGGACGGTTGATTCGGCATTGTGATCTTCTCTAGGCTCGTCGATTTTTTCATCGATTATCGCCTGTTGGTTGATTTTGGTGCCGCGACTCTGTTGGGTTTATTGGTGCTGGGTCGGGTCAGCGATCAGCGCACTTTGCTGCTGTTGCGCGGTTATTTGTTGTTGGTGGCGCTGGCTTGGTTCATCCAGCGCTTCGTCGATCTCCCCCTCACCACCAAGCTGGTCGATGCCCTCGTGCTGGCCTGCAGCCTGGCCCTGGCCATCCTCTGGCAGGGGGAGCTGCGCCGGCTGATGGAGCGGGTGGGCACGGGCCGCTTGTTGAGCCTGTTCGCCGATCGCTCCCGCAATCGCCAGGTCTCGGGGTCGGTGAGTGTGCTCACCGAAGCCGCGGGCCGCCTCTCCCAGGCGCGCCACGGTGCCCTGATCGTGGTGGATCCCGACAGCGATCTGGTGCCGGAAGATTTCCTGCAACAGGGGGTGGCGATCGATGCCAAGCTCTCCGTGGAGCTGCTGCTCAGCCTGTTCGCGCCCGACACGCCCCTTCACGATGGCGCCGTGCTGGTGCGCAATAACCGCATCGCCGCCGCGGGGGTGATCCTGCCGTTGATCCGTCAGAGCGCCAACCTGTTCGGCACCCGCCATCTCGCCGCCCTCGGCCTCACCGAGCGCCACACCCGCTGCCTCTGCATCGTCGTCTCCGAGGAGACCGGCACCCTGTCCCTCGCCAGCCAGGGCAAGTTCGAGCGCCCCATCACCAGCAGCCGCCTGCACGACCTGCTCAGCGCCTCCCTCAATCCCCGGGCAACCTCCCCGGCGGGGCGTAGCGTGGTTACGGATTTGCCGGAACCCCGCGGATGAGTCGCGCTCTGGCGACCAACCTGCCTGCTCCCACCCACCCGCTGCCGCCGCAGCTCGATCCCCTGCGACTGCCGGCCCATGTGGCGGTGATCATGGATGGCAACGGTCGCTGGGCGCGTCAGCGGGTCCTGCCCCGGGTGATGGGCCACCGCGCTGGGGTAGAGGCGCTCAAGCGCACCTTGCGCCTTTGCAGCGACTGGGGTGTCGGCGCCCTCACGGCTTACGCCTTCTCCACCGAAAATTGGAACCGCCCCGGCGAGGAGGTGGCCTTCCTGATGACCCTGTTCGAGCGGGTGCTGGCCCGGGAGCTCGAAGCTCTGGAACGGGAGCAGGTGCGCATCCGCTTCCTCGGCGATCTCGAGGCCCTGCCGGCGGGGTTGCAGCATCTGATCGCCAACGCCGAGGCCCGCACGGCCGCCTCCACCGGCATCCGCTTCAACGTCTGCACCAACTACGGCGGACGCAGCGAGCTGGTGCGGGCAGCGCGGCGCCTGGCGGAGCGGGTGGCCTTGGGGCACCTGGACCCCGAGGCGATCGATGAAGCCAGCTTCGCCGCGGAGCTGCACACGGCTGGCGATGTCGATCCCGACCTGCTGATCCGCACCAGCGGCGAGCGCCGCATCAGCAACTTCCTGCTTTGGCAGCTGGCCTACGCCGAGCTGCACATCACCGATGTGCTTTGGCCTGATTTCAACGCCGAGCACCTCACCACGGCTCTGCTCGACTATCAGAGCCGCCAGCGCCGCTTCGGCGGCGTGGATCCGGCCGGATCCTGATCCCCCCGCTGCCATCGATCCCCCTGGATCCTGTCCACCGCCCCAGCCGTCAGCCGCCCCCATGTCGGCGTCGCAGGTACTGAACCGAAGCCAGCCGTGAGTGGCTCAGCTCAGGCCTTCACCACCCGCTTCGACTGGACCACGGCCGAGATCGAGGCGTTGCTGGGCCTGCCGTTGATGGACCTGCTTTGGCAGGCCCAGACCGTGCATCGGGCCGCCAATCCCGGCTACCGGGTGCAGCTGGCCTCGCTGCTCAGCGTGCGCACCGGCGGCTGCGAGGAAGACTGCGCCTATTGCCCGCAGTCGATTTACCACAGCAGTGATGTGGCCAACCGGCCGACCCTTGCCGTGGAGCCGGTGCTGCAGCGGGCCCGGGCCGCCCGCGACGCCGGTGCCCAGCGCTTCTGCATGGGTTGGGCCTGGCGTGAGATCCGCGACGGCGCCCCGTTTGAGGCGATGTTGGCGATGGTGCGGGGGGTCAGGGAGCTGGGGCTGGAGGCCTGTGTCAATGCCGGCATGCTCACCGACAGCCAGGCCCAACGCCTCGCCGAGGCCGGCCTCACCGCCTACAACCACAACCTCGACACCAGTCCGGAGCATTACGGCGAGATCATCAGCACCCGCACCTACCAGGAGCGGCTGGACACGTTGCGGCTGGTGCGCCAGGCCGGCATCACCCTCTGCTGCGGCGGCATCATCGGCATGGGTGAAAGCCTGCGGGATCGGGCCTCGCTGCTGCAGGTGCTGGCGTCCCTCAACCCCCATCCGGAAAGCGTGCCGATCAACGCCCTGGTGGCGGTGGAGGGCACGCCCCTGGAGGAGCGGCCCCCGGTCGATCCCCTCGACCTGGTGCGCATGGTGGCCACGGCCCGCATCCTGATGCCCCGCAGCCGGGTTCGCCTCAGCGCCGGCCGCGAGGGGCTCAGCCGCGAAGCCCAGATCCTCTGCCTGCAGGCCGGGGCCGACTCGATCTTCTATGGCGACATGTTGCTCACCACCGCCAATCCCCAGGCCGAGGCCGATCGGGAGCTGTTGGCGGCCGCCGGCGTGGCGCCCTGGCACGACGACGTGACCAGCTGAGCTGATACCCCACGCCCATGCCCGAGCTGAAGACCGCTCACCCCACCCTGCCGCCGCAAGCCGAGGATTCGGGCCGGGGGGTAGTTCCGAGCGGCCAGTCCTCGCCCATCACGCCCGCTGACCCCGTGGCCGAATCGATGGCCCCAGCCCTCGCCCCTGCCCCAGCGCCAGCCGCCGCTGCCGATGGCCTGGATGTGAGCGCGTTCGATGGCGAGCCGTCCCCCTGGCCAAACGGCGGCGAGGACCCGGAATCGCCGTCGCCATCCTCCCGGCTGCTGGTCGCGACCTTTTATCACTTCGCCACCCTGGAGCAAGCGCCGGAGCTGCGGCGCCAGCTGCTGGCATTGGCGGCGACCCAACAGCTGCGCGGCTCGATCCTGCTGGCGGAGGAGGGCGTGAACGGCACGATCTGTGGCCCGGAAAACGCTGTGCGGGAGCTGCTGGAGCGGCTGCGGCAGGAGCCCGGGCTGGCGCCGCTACGGGCCAAGTTCAGCCGCACATCCCAGCAGGCCTTCCAGCGGCTCAAGGTGCGGATCAAGCGCGAGATCGTCACCATGGGGTGCTCCAGCGTCAAACCTTCTGAGCAGGTGGGCCGCTATGTGGAGCCGCGGCAGTGGGATGCCCTGATCCGCGACCCGGACACGCTGGTGATCGACACCCGCAACGCCTACGAGGTGGCGATTGGCAGCTTCGAGCGGGCGATCGATCCGGGCACCGAGAGTTTCCGCCAGTTCCCCGCCTGGGTGGAGCAGCGGCTGCGGCCGCTGGTGGCCGAGCGCCAGCCCAAGGCGATCGCCATGTTCTGCACCGGCGGCATCCGCTGCGAAAAGGCCAGCGCGTATCTGCTGCAGCGGGGCTTTGACAACGTGCACCACCTGAAAGGCGGCATCTTGCGTTACTTGGAGGAGATGCCGGAGGCCGGCAGCAGCTGGAGCGGTGAATGCTTCGTGTTCGACCGGCGGGTGGCCCTCAACCACCGGCTCGAACCGGGCTGCCACCAGCTCTGCCACGCCTGTGGCCTGCCTCTGGCGCCCGCTGATCGGCGGCATCCCGCCTATCGCAAGGGTGTGAGCTGCCCCCACTGCATCACGCGGTTCAGCGACGCCGACCGCGCCCGCTTTGCTGAGCGCCAACGCCAACTGGAGCGGGACCGCCGCCGCGAGGAATCCCCTGGCGGCATCGAGCGGGCCAGGCCGTCCGGCAATCTGGAGCAGGGCCATGGCGACTGATCCCGATCGCCGCCTGCCCTCACCCTTGCCGCCCCCGCCCTTGCCGCCCCTGCCAGGCCAGCCGACGCTCTACAGCTTCCGGCGCTGTCCCTACGCGATCCGGGCGCGGTTGGCCCTGGCGGCGGCGGCCTTGCGGCCGGGTTGTGATGTCGAGCTGCGGGAGGTGCGACTGGGGGCCAAGCCGCCGGAGCTGTTGGCGATCGCGCCCCAGGCCACCGTGCCAGTGCTGCAGCTCCCCGTTGGCGGGGCCCTGGGCCAGAGCCTGGAGATCATGGGCTGGGCGTTGGATCGCCACGACCCCGAGGGCTGGAACCGCGGCTGGAGCGACGCCGAGCGGGCGACGATCCAGGCCCTGATCGCCGAGAACGATGGCCCGTTCAAACGGCATCTGGACCGGACCAAATACGCCAGCCGCGACGGCGCCGCCGGTCTTGCCCGTCAGGAGGAGGAGCGCCAGCGGGCCGTGGCGATCCTGGAGCGCTGGAACGCCCGCCTCGAGCGCGGGGGCTGGCTGCTGGGTCAGCGCCCCGCGTTGGCCGACATCGCCCTGCTGCCGTTCGTGCGCCAGTTCCGCCAGGCCGACCCCAGCCGCTTCGAGGCGGAGCCCAACCTGGAGCCGTTGCGGCGTTGGCTGCGGCGCTTTCTCGAAAGCGACGCGTTGGCGCAGGTGATGGCGGAGCCCTGGGGGCCGCGCCACACCTGGCGATCCCCCAGCTGGCTGTATCACCTGGCCCTGCGGGAGGACTGGCAGCGGGCCCTGGTCGAGGGCCACTACGCCTATTCCAGCCGCGGGCTTCCCCTGGCGCAGGTGGGGTTCGTGCACGCCAGCCAGGCCCACCAGGTGCAGCCGACCCTGGAACGCTTCTACGGCGATCTGCCCGCCGGGGCGGTGCTGCTGCTGGCGATCGATCCGGCGCGTCTGGGGCCTGCGGGGGTGGAGGTGCGGCTGGAGCCCGCGCCAGACAGCGGCGAGTTGTTTCCCCACCTCTATGCGTCTCTCCCCCTGGAAGCGGTGATCTGGAGTGAGCCGATCAGCTCTGGGATTGCGGCGCCGTGACTCCGGCCCCGCTGCCGCCTCAGCAGCGGCCAGCAACCTCGGACGGACTGCCCGATCTGCGGGGCCTGGAGGCCGAGGCCAGCCGCCGCGGGCTGCTGCTGCGCCTCCAGGTGGGGCGCCCCCTGGGCCTGCTTTGGAGCCTGCGGGTTGGCGTGGCCCGCCGCGACCCGCCTGGGCCGAACGGCCAGGCGGGGGCGCTGGTGCTGCTGGGGGAGGTCAAGGGTTGGGCCTGGCCGGACCGGGAGGGCCTGCGGCTCGACACGATGCGGGTGCAGGCGCGGCAGAGCGCGGGGGTCGGGCCGCTGCTCAGCGCCGCCGCCTTTGCCTGGAGCCTGGAGGCCATCCCCTGCCGGGTGGCCCACATCCTGGCGATCCGCGATGGCGAGGCGCAGCACCGCCGCCTGGTGCGCTACTTCCAGGGACTGGGGTTCCAACCCTTGCGGGAGCTGGGCGGCGGGCCGCCGGATCTGTTGCCGCGGTTGCTGTGGGGCGGTGCCGGCCTGCGCATGCGCGGCGACTGCGAGGAGGGGTTGAGACGCAGTTGGCGACGGCTGGTTGGCGCAGCGGCGGCGGGGCGCTGAGGTTGAAGCTCTGTGTTGAAGATCAACGTTGAAGGTCAACGTTGAAGTTGAACTTGAACTTGAAGTTGAAGCTGATGCTGACCGGGTGCGGCGCGGCGGCGGTCCGGGCAGCGGCCGATCGGGGCCCACGCCGGCCGCCCAGGCGGCATAGGCTCGGGCCTCCTCGCGGGCGACGCCGTGGCTGAGCAACGCTTCCTCTATGAACCCGGAGAGCGCTTTGGCGAAGGCCTGACGCAACCGCGCCCCTGGAATGTGGCCGCGCTGGCGCGGGTGGAGCGGCTCAATGGCCGGGTGGCGATGCTGGGCTTCGCCGCCGCCCTGATCGGCGAATGGCTGACGGGCGAAGGCCCGGCGGGCCAACTGCTGGCGCTGCTGCGGTGGTATCTGGCCCTGGGGATGGCCTGAGAGCTCCGGTTCAGCGCAGGTCCGCCGTCAGCGGCGCCGGGAGGGGCGGCCTAGAGGCTTCACTCCAATGGGTGGCCTAGAGGCTTCAGTCCAAGGGGCGGCCTAGAGGCTTCACGCCAAGGGCCAGCAGCACGGCCATTGTTCCGGCCCAGGCGTTGAACCTGGTGTTCCCCCAGGGGTGAACAGCGGTTCGCAGCGGTTCCGCTGCCCCTGTCCCGGCGTTCGCCCAGCCCTCAGGCAGGGCTAGGCGCGCACGGCTAAGCGCGCACGGCTAAGCGGGCAGGGCTAAGAATGACGATGGACATTGCGCGAAGTGCTCGGTCATGGATCCGTCCTCGGAGTCGGCGGCGGGGCCGGAGTCGCTGGAGCTGCCGGCCGGATGGCATCGGCTTTGCGCCTGCGGCCGCAGCCGCCATGGCTGGATGTGCGATGGGGCACACCTGGGCACGGGCAAGCTGTTCCAGGAGCTGAGCCTGGATCAGCCCACCACGGTGGTGCTCTGCGGTTGCGGCCGCTCCCAGCGCTATCCGTTCTGCGATGGCAGCCATGGGCGGCGCCCCCGCAAACCCTGGTGGCGGATGTGGAGCTGACGCCAGCCCCAATGTGGGTGGCGCCGGGACCCTGTCGCGACGGTTTTCAAGCAGGGCTGGACCGCAGCAGTTGCCTGAGGGCCCATGCCGTCTTCCCCTCCTTATTTCCCGAAGACTGGATGCCAAGGGCCTGGAGATGCTGGCGAATTTCAGCCGCAATCGCCTCCACCTCGGTGGCATCACCTCGCTTCGAGACCTCGAAGAGCGTTTGCTGATGGATCGTCCATTGCTCGATGGTCATTTCATGCTGGGCATCCCACTTCACGGAAGCGATCGGCCCCAGGGGCTTGAGCTGCTCCCATGGCAGCTGCGGCCATGCTTGCTCCAGCAGCAGGCGCTGGTGGTGA
>JBKCTK010000109.1:0-7917 GCA_046319055.1 Synechococcaceae cyanobacterium | reverse complement strand
GTTCTGGCACTCATCGATCACGATGATGTCCCAGCTGGCGTTATCGAGAAAGAAGCGGTAATCGCGGTCGTTCTTGAGCGTATCCACCGATACGATCGCCTTATCGTAGTAATGGAACGGGTTCTGGTTGGTGGGGATCTGCTCGCGGATTCGCTGGATCCCCACCGAATCCAGCCGCACCAGTGGGATCGAGAAGCGCGTCCAAAACTCCTTCTGGAACTGGACCAGCATGCTCTTGGTGGTCACGACCAGCAACCGCTTGCCCCGTCCGCGCCGGATGAGCTCGCTGCAGAGAATTCCGCACTCCAGCGTCTTGCCCAGGCCCACCGCATCGGCGATCAGCAGCCGCTGGCGTGGCATGGCCAGGGCCTTGGCGGCCGGCTCCAGCTGGTAGGGCAATGCATCCATCGCCGCCCGCTGGCCCACCACCAGGGCGTTGTCGGTGGGCACGGAGCGACGCAGATGGGCCTCAAGGAACAGCAGGCTGTCGCGGTAGCGGGGCGACGGGTCGCTCACCAGGGCCGTGTCTTCCGGCTGCAGCACCTTGAAGCTGCCGGCCGCCTTTTCCACCTCCACCAGGAAGCGGGCCTGCTTCTCGCGCAGGAACGGCGACACACCCACCACATCCACCACCTGCTGGCCGTCGGAGCTGCGGCCGAGGCTGCGCACCAGCCACTCGGCGCTGCGGCACTCGATGCGGGCTCCGGGGGCGAGGACAGCTTCAGCCACGGGCCAACCACCTGTGCCGGCTCACCTCCATGCCCAACAGGCAGCCGCGATCGACGCAGCGATGCCCCTCCACAATCCACTGCCTGCAAGGCCCCGATGGGGCAGCACCACAGCGCCGGTTGAACATCCTCTGCAGCCGCTCCGGCTCCTTCTGCTGCTTTCTACTACGCCACAACATCACTCGCCATGCGTTCACCACCCTCAACCTGGCAACTCGATACACCATCTGCAGCGTTTTGCGATCAACCTCGGTTACAGGGGGCCTGGAGATGGCCTCCAGTCCTCCTCCGCGACCCCGGAATCTGCAGCGACGCCAGCATCTCCAGGATTCGTTCAGCACAAGGCCGACCTCTGCTGACGCCGCCTCTCAGCGCGTGCGCCGCCTTTTGATGATCGGCCGCCCGCCTGTCGCCAAGGCACCCTGGCGGTAGGCGAACTCGCAGGCCATGGCCTGACCGGCACCCGGGCAGTGGATCGGTTGGTGGCTCACCCCTTGTCCCGCCCCGCCGGCAGCGCCCGCTCCAGGTGATCGGCAATCCCGGCGGCGATGGCGGGCTTGCCCTCCAGCTTCTGCTCCCCCATGGCGCTCACCAGCCAGGCGGTTTGGGCGGCGCCTTGGGTTTCGGCGCCACGGTTGGCCACCACCAGCTGGTAGCGCTCCAGGCGGCGGCGGGCTTCGGCTAGCAGCTCCTCAACGCTGGCCTGCTCCAGGTATTTGAAGGTCACCATGAACAAGGAAGGATCGGCCTGGCGCACCAGATCGATCACCTTGGCGGTGGGCTCCAGCTCCAGCAGCCAGCGGGGCTGGCCGCTGGCGGTCTTCTCCGGGCTGGCCTGGCGCGGGCGGTAATCGGCCACGGCGGCCGAGAAGATGGCGCCATCGAGGCCGCCGGCCACGGCCTCCAGCACCTGTTGTGTGTAGCTGGCGTAGCTATCGGCAAGGCCATGGGGCAGCCAGGCCGGCGGCGGCGCCGAGCCTTCGCCGAGCAGCAGCTGCACCTCGGCGCCACGCAGCACCAGCTCCTGGGCCAGGGCACTGGCCAGCTGGCCCTTGAAGCGGTTCACCAGGCGCCGCACCGCATCCACCGGCACCGGTGTAGGCCCACCGGTGACCAGCAGCCGGCGGCCCCGCAGCGGGCTGCTGGACAACGCCCGGCACACCGCCGCCACCAGCACCTCGGCCTCGGGCAGGTTGTGCTTGCCGTAGGCATCCCGCGGCGGCACCAGGATCACCCCCAGCTCCGTTAGCCGCTGGCAATTGCGCTCCAGCACCGCATTGTGCAGCGAGCCGTGCAGGCAGGGGGCCACCAGCACGCGGGTCTGGCCTTGGGCCAGGCGCCCCAAGGCCGAGGCCAAGGCCGCCGTCACCACCGTGTCGGCGATGCCATTGGCGAGCTTGCCGAGGCTGTTGTAAGTGGCCGGAGCCAGCAGCCAAGCATCGAACGGCTCGGCATCGCTGAGGTGCTCCGCCCGCCAGCTGAGCTCGGTGACCAGCGGCCGGCAGGTGGCCCACTCCAGCGCCTGGCGCCCCACGTAACGCAAAGCCTCCGGGCTGCAGAAGGCCGTCACCGTGGCGCCGCGCCGCCGCAGGGCCCGGGCCAGATCGGGCGTGCGCAGGGCGGCGATGCTGCCGCTCACCAGCAGGGCCACATGGCGCCCGGCCAAGTGATCCGACAGCAGCGGCACGTCGTGATCCCCCAAGGGCGAGGGAGTGGGCGGTCGCGGCTGCCAACCTTCGAAGATCCCGCCAACGCCTGGGGCGCCCCCGGCGGCGCTTTGGAGCTTGCCCGCAGCGCTCAGCGCCTCGCCACCACCAGCGCTCTGCGCTTCGCCAGCCGCCGCCGCGCTCACCGGCTCACCCCCGACGCTGCCCGCAACGCCCACGGCGCTCACGACACCGCCAGCGGCGCTTGCACCAGCTCTTGCTCCAGCCGGTCGCGATCAAAACGGCAACCGAGCCTCGCCGCGATCGTGTCCACATCGCGGGCGGCATTGCCGAGGCAGCAGGTGCCGCCGGGGGAGGGGGTGACATTGAAACTCAGGCCTGGCATCGCTTCGATGCGCACCTCTCCGAGCATCAACTTGCGCTGGCGCCGGTCGATCAGCTGGGGGCGCACGCCGCCATAGCCCTCAGCGAAGCGCAGCTGCTCCAGCCGCAGCCCCGGCACGATCTTGCGGGCATCAGCCAGGAACAGCCGGCGCCGCAGCCCCGGCACATCAAACAACAAATTGCGCAGGATGTAGTTGCGGATATCGGCTACGACGAACAGCTGCATAAACACCATCAGCACATTCCAATCGAGCCGCAACACCTCCAAGAACTCCCAAAACGAGCCAGGGTTATAGCGCTCCAGCCGCGGCAGCAGCAAGGCCGTCGGGCCGAAGCGGGTCAAGCCGGCGGAGCGCACATCCGGATCGCCGTGAATCGCCGCAAAGGGCAACTTGTCGTTTTGCACCGTATAGACCTTGCCTCGCAACAGATCGGGGGTGAAGTAGAAGCTGCCCGCCACCGGTAGACAGGAATACTCCAGCCCAAAGCCGAGGCGCTGGGCTAGCAGAAGGCTGTGGGCTCCGGCGCAGACCACCACATGGCGGGCCAGGACGCGTTGGCTGCCAGCGCACGTTTTGCCCTCAGACGGCGCCAGCGGGCCCGCTGCCAGTTCCACCAGAAAGGTGTCCCCCTCCGGTGTGATCCGGCTGACGGCCGTGTTGAGGCGCAAGTCCAACTGGCGGTCTGGAGATGCGGCGAGGGCGGCGCGGGCCTGATCCACGAACGATGCGGTGAGGGCGCCGTAGTCGACCGCCGTATCGGAGTTGCGGATGCCGATCGCCAGCAATGGCTCGGGTCGCAACTGCCCATCGATCAAGGCCACGTGGGGCTCCCAGGCGGCGATCTGCTCCTTCTCCAGCAGCTCCATCGCCGGGAAATGGGGCGAGAACAGCGCGAAGCGGCGCCGCAGCGCCTGGCATTCCTGATCCCCCACGGCCAGCACCATCTTGGGGGTGCGGAAGATGCAGCGATCGCGTTGCTCCGGCTCCAGCAAGGCGCCGTAGTGGGAGATCATCTCGGCCGTGCGTTTTACCGTCAGGGCCTTCTCCAACGTGTAGTTGGTCTCGATATCACCCACGTGGATCGTCTGGCTGTTGTTGGTCACGCAGGAGTTGACCGCCGCCAGTCGGTCGTAGCGCTCCACCAGCGTGAGATGGGCCAGGTCGGTGTAGCGGGCCAGCTCAAACAGCAAGGCCGTGCCGCAAACCCCGCCACCGACGATCAACACATCGGTGCATTGCTCTTGGGCACTGGGCTGCTCGGAGCTTTGCCCCTGGGACCTGCCCCCCGGGGAGCTGGGCCCCAGGGAGCTGGGCCCCAGGGAGCTGGACAGCCTGGGGCTGGGCTCCCCTTGGCCAGGGCCATTGGCTGCCGGCGCCACCACCAACGGTTCAACAACAGCCTCCTATCGTCGCCGATGGCAGCCCAGCGCCCCGTCGTCGCAGTGGCTGGATGCACGCGGATAGCCGGCCACGGCCGACGCCTCAACCCAGCGCCCCGTCGTCGCAGTGGCTGGGTAAGGCTGCTGGGTAGGGCTGCTGGCTCCGACTGAGGGCTATGGCTGCTGGGAGGTGCCTGCTTCTGGGAAGTGCCTGCTGCCGGGAGGTGCCTGCTTCGCCGTGGCCGCTTTGCCGTGGCTGCGGCCTGGATGGCGGCTGGGTGTTGGGTGTTGGGAGCTGGCCCCAAGCTCTCGGGGCTGGCCCCGGGCTCGCGGCAGCTGGCTGCTGCCTGCTGGCTGCTGGGTGGCGCCTGCTGGCTGCCGGGTGGTCGCTGCTGGCTGGGGGCTGGGGATCCGGATGCGCACCGGCTCGCGGAAGGCTGACAGGTTCGCGGCATCCGGACTGCGGCATCCGGACAGCGGCATCCGGACAGCGGCATCCGGAAAGTTGGGTGCGGAAAGGGGCCTTCGGAAAGGGGCGTTCGGAAAGGGGCGTCCGCCCCGTGCCGTCGAGCCTTGCGGCGTCAAACCAGCGGGATCGCGTCCGAGGCGTGGCGGGCAGGCCGCGTCCAGTGGTGATCTATAATCTCCCTAACGCCGGCCAACTCCGGACGTTGCCAGGGCGATTAGCACAGCGGTAGCGCACTTCCTTCACACGGAAGGGGTCACTGGTTCGAATCCAGTATCGCCCATTGTCGATTGTATTCGTGTCGCTCCCAAGCTAGAAGCCTGTCGCACATAGATTCCAGGCGTCAGCGGACACACATAACAGACCCGTTCCAGCCATCTTGGGGCGCAGCCATCTTGGGGCGCATGTTGATCCGATTGAGACTGAGCTGACAACGAAAGTCAGCTCAACTTGCTTTCTGTAGCTGAGTTTTGTGGGCAAGCCACCGAAGCGCCGCAGGAGTCAATCTCAGTACTAGTCCGCGCTGGTCGCGTTATTTATTAATTTGCCCATAAAAATCTATGTGCGACAGGCTCCTAGCCACTCGGTTGTCCCAATTTACACGCTAACGAGAGGCGCAGTTCGCTACTGGTGGACCTGCTGGGCATGCCAGCCAGCAACGATCACGGAATTACCAGGCCCTGAGCCCCTCCAGGGCCCCCTGGCCGTGCAACTCCGCCAAGGCGTCGTAGCCACCGATGGCCCGGCCATCGATGAACACCTGGGGCAGGCTGGCCTGACCGCTGCGCTGGGCGATGGCATCCCGCTGCTCGGAGCAGCGCACCACCTGCACCTGATGGGGGATGCCGAGGGTGCGCAGCATGCGCAATGCTCGCGCCGAGAATGGACAACCGCTCAGCACGGCAATCTCCACCACGGGGTGGGCGGCCTGAACCGCTGGACGACGCGGGGCCCCAGGGGCCACCGCAGCGGAGCTTGGGGTGCCAGGCAACGGGGCCGCCGCCACCAACCCCACCAGCAGATCGGCCCCTTTGCGCACCAGGCTGCCGTGTTCGAGGTGGCCGCCCCACACCTGGCAGGCCCCATCCGACAGGCTCAGATGCAGATGCACCCCCTGGGGCGCCACGGTGCCGTTGAGGGTGATGATCTCTAGATCCCCTTCGATCAGCGAGGGATGGGGCTGGCCAGGGCACTGAAAGGCCGCCTGCGAGAGATCACCCACCACGCCGAGCACGAAGCCGATGGAGGCATGGGCGACCGCAAACTCCTCCAGGCTGCGGCGCAGATCGCTGCCGGGGGCGAGATGCAGTGGCACAGCCTGCATGGAAGGGAGCTGAAGGGGCCCAACGCTACGGCGCCACCTGCGCGTCAGCCCGCGCCCCACGCTCCAGCGGCTCGGGACGGGGCGAGCAGCCAGGCCTCAGCTAGCGGCACAGGGCAGCCGAACGTCCAAGCAACCGCCAGCGGGCCCCAACCCCTGGGCGCCACGCCGGCAACGGCCGTTCCGCAACTGTTGGCAGGCTCAGCCGGCCCTGCAAGACACCCTCCGCGCGGCCCTCCACAAGACCCTCCGCAATGCCATCGGAAAGGCCATCCGAGTGGCTGGCGTGAGGCTTCGGAACGGGGGCCGCACGGCTGGGCAGACGCGGAAACCCTGTCCATACTGACCCGTACCAAGTGGCCGGGAGCGACTGGATCCCATGCGTTACTCCATCCAGGCCGCCGGCGAAGTTGACGACGCATCGCGGCCCAAAGCCCCAGCGGCGGGAGGCGTCAGCGCCACCACACCGGCCCAAGGCCAGCTGCTGGAGTCCCATCAGCGCGAGCTGCAGGCGCTGGGGGCGGAGCTGCGCCGAGCCCGGGAGGCCAGGAACCTGAGCCAGCAAGCCCTGGCCGAGCGCCTGAGGCTGGGCCAAGACCAGCTGCGGGCCCTGGAGGAGGGAGACACGCGGCGCCTGCCGGAGCTGGTGTTTGTGATCGCCCAGTTGCGGCGCGTGGCGGGAGCGTTGGAGTTGGATCTGGACGACAAGCTGGCCGAGCTGCGAGGCCGCCCAACGGCAGCGCCCCCGCCCACAGCCCCAGCCCCGACCCCGAGCTCGGCCCCAGCAGCACTGCGAACCAGCAGGCCGCTGCCGCTGCCAGCCACCAGCCTCACCCCCGCAAGTCCGGCCTCGCGGGAGGGTGGCCAGGCCACACGCCCGCCCAGCGCAAGGCCGCCGCTGTGGCGGGTGGGGGCCTTGCTGGCTCTCCCCGCCCTGGCGCTGGCCCTCACGCTCGGCCTGGGCCGCCGCGGCCCGCAACCGCAGCCCACCACCAGCTCAGCCCCGAGTCCAACGGCCAACGCAGCCGGCCCAAGCCCAACGAACAAGCCCGTGATGCCATGGCAAGGCAACCCCACGGACACAGCACTGCCCAGCTCCCGGGCCAGCACGGTGGGCGTGCCCAGCGCCAAGGCAAGCCCCGCCAGCCTCCAGCTGCAGGCCAACGAAGCCAGCTGGCTGGAGGTGCGCAATGGCCGCGGCGAGGTGCTGTTCCAGGGATCGTTCCAGGGAGAGCGCCGCTTCCCCTTGCAGGGCGGCCTACGGCTGCTTCCGGGCCGCCCCGATCTGATCGCCGTGGCCAGCGAGGGCCAGCCCGCCCGCAAGCTCGGCCCCATCTACGCCGTGGTTTGGTACTCCTTCCCCGCCACAGCCTCGGCGAGCCAGTCGCCCGCCGGCTCGGATGGCCAACCCGCGGCAGCAACAACGCCTGAGCTGGCCACGCCTTAAGGGGGCCGAGCGTCGCTGAAACCCACGCCCTCGGGCTCTGAGCGAAGGGCTGAGGCGTGATGACGGTGGCATCCCAAGATTGCGGAAGCTGGTCGATGGAGAGCAGCGATCGATCCCAGGCTCCGTCTGACAAACCGCGGCCAAGCAAGCACCGCCACCAGCCAGCGAAGATCAGCGACCGGGTTCAGCGGCAGGGGTATCGCCAAGCCATGCAGCGCCAGCGGCGCTGCCCTCAGCACTGCCTAAAAGGACGATCAAGCCCTGCTGGAGGCCTTCGCCACCCCTGCCAACGCCAGGATTGCTTGGATGCCGTAGGCCAATTCTTTGAGATCTTGACGAATTGAACGGTACCTGCCTCGGCGTACGCGATCTGCGCTCCGCCCGCCAGAAGGGTTGGGGCAGGAGGCGGTGAGCTACCGCCTTCAGGCCCTGCAAGTGTTCGAGGGGATGGCTGACCGACACTGCGGTGGTTGCCCTGTACTGAACAGGTTGGGCCCCTGAAATCGTTAACTCTGGACGGGTG
>JBKCTK010000108.1:0-17960 GCA_046319055.1 Synechococcaceae cyanobacterium | reverse complement strand
ACCGCAGTCCGAGCGGCTCGCCGCGCTGCCCGTCTTCGTCGCCAGCATTTACGGCGGCTATTTCGGCGCCGGCTTGAGCGTGATCCTGCTCGCCATCCTCGCGATCACCTTGGAGGACAACCTCACCCGCCTCAGTGGTCTCAAGCAGGTCCTGGCCTTGGCCAGCAACCTGGCGGCGGCGGTGCTGTTCCTGCTGGTCGCCCCCGTGGCCTGGATCCCGGCCGTGGTGATGGCGGTGGCCTCGATGGCGGGGGGCGCCGTGGGCGGCAAACTGGCGGGCCGCCTCAATCCCCAGCTGCTGCGGGGGCTGGTGGTGACCCTGGGCGTGGCGGTGGCGGTCCTGCTCTGGCGCCGCCTCTGAGCCCGCCCGGGGCGCGCCGCTCAGGCCGCGGCTGTGGCTGCGGCCGTGGCTGTGGCCGAGGCTGTGGCCGTGGCCGGCGCGGCGGCTGGGCTCGGGGGACGGCGGGCGCGACCGATGCGGTTGCTGATCTCGCGGCTGCGGTTTTGGTAGGCGTGCACCCGGGGCAGCCGCTCCCGCTCGTAAGCGCGTAACGCTTCCAGAGGATCGTCCGGATAGGCGGCTAGCTGCCTCGCTAGGCATTCGGCGTCCTCTAGGCCCGCGGTCATGCCACGGGCCTGGGAGGAACTCATGGCGTGGCCAGCATCGCCGATCAACGCCACCCGCCCCAGCACCAGTCGCTGCAGGGGGTCGAGGTCATACGACCAGTTGGCCACCTGGCATTCGAGGGGAGTGGCGCGGATCAGTGCGGCCACATCCGCTGGCAAGCGATTCAAGGCGTCGTCGGGGATTGGCTCGTGCAGCAAGCGCCGCTGTTCCTCCCGGGAAGGGGGCAGGGGTTCCTCATGGAAGAATCACCAATGGGTGAGCGGCCGCCCCTCGGGGTTGCTGCCCAGGTCGAAGACGTTGGCGTAGACACCTCGGCCGCGGGTGTAAACGATGACTTGGCCATCGCGACAGAAGGTCGCGTCCTCGATCACGCCGCGCCAGACGCGATCGCCGAGGTAGTTGAGCCGATGGCTTGCATCCAGGCCGGGCGCCACCCGGGAGAAGATGCCATCAGCGCCGATCATCAGATCTGCGCGCCAACGGCGACCATCCCTGGCCTCCAGCTCCACTCCGTCGTCGTCCTGCTGCCACCGTTGCAGCTCCCAGCCAGCGTGGACGCTGCCGGGGGTTAGGGCCCTGGCCAGGCTTTCGAGCACCACGCGACGGTGAATCAACAGACTGGGCGGCCGCTGTGGATCCTGATCCGCGTCGGACGCCTCGATCAGGCCACCGCGCAGATTGCGGAACACGAACTGGCGCACCGGCTGGCTGTTGGCGCGCCACGTGTCCACCAGCTCCCGCAAGCCGGCGGTGAGCATCGCCTCCAGCCCGGCGGAGACGAGCAGGATGCCGCAACCGTCGCTGCGCACCGCGGGGGCCCGTTCCAGCAGGCTCACCGTGTGGCCCTGCCGTTGCAGCAGGAGCGCCAGCAGCAGGCCGGAACTGCCGGCCCCGACGATGGCGATGCGCAGGGGCGTGGCGGTAGCCATGGCGGCAAGCAAAGGGTCAGGACCGTAGCCAGCGGGATCGGCGAACCTTGTAGGCGTCGACACCGGCAAGCCCGGATCGGCGGCCTTGGCGGATCAGCTGGTGCAGCTGGCCAGCGGAGCCTGGCTCTCCCCGATGATCCATGTGGCGGCTGAGCTCGGGCTAGCGGATCGGCTGGCAGCGGGGGATCTCTCGGTGGTGGTGCTGGCGGCAGCCTGAGCCGCATTCATCCCCCTCCCTGCCCCCTCAGCGTGGTGGAGGCCGTTGCCGCCGGTTGAGGGCGCCGGCATGGCCGCTGTCGCGCCCCCTTGGCTCTTGGGGCCTCAATCCTGGACGCCGGATTCAGCTGCCAACTTGGCCGAGGTCGCTGCCTGACTCCCGCGACTTCGGCGAGAGCCTCGCTGGAATCCCTCATGTGCTGTTGCCATCGGGCCAAAGTCAAGGCCCTGCCGCTGAGACCCGCGTTCAGGCTTCGGGGGAGCAAGGCATTCCAGCCGCATCGCCCCGGCCGAGGCGATGGTGATGTCGATGTTGATGTTCCCCAACTCTGGCTGAGGCCCAGGGGTTGCGCTCTCGGGCTCTCTGGGCCTGGGAGCCAGGCGAGACGCTGCGACCGCCAGCGTTGTTCCTCTCAAGGGAGCAGCTGGAGCGCCGTGAGGGCCCTCGCGCCCCGATTCGGAGCGGTCGCCTGGGCTCGGCGTGACAAACCGCTGGGCTTGTCAGTCAGCCAAAAGCCCTGGGAAGGATGTCACGGCCCCCCAGCTGAGCCTTCCAGCCGCGATCGCCTTGTCGACAATTCGCACGTGTCGCTCCAACGCCTGCCTGTGAACGAGCGGATCCCAACGATGAACCAGAAACCGGAGAGCAAGGCCGATGGCGACGCGCCGGCTCCAGGCCGCACCCACAGACCCTGGGGGTGGTTCGAGACCTTGGCGGAAGGCTCCGACTACCGAGTGAAGCGGTTGTATCTCCACCCCGGCCGCCGCATCAGCCTGCAGCGCCACGGCCATCGCAGTGAGCATTGGGTGGTGGTGAACGGCTCCGGCCTGCTCACCTGCGACGGTGACATCCTGGCCGCGATCCCAGGCACCGCGCTGTTCATCCCGGTGGCGGCCATCCACCGGGCCGAGGCCCATGCCGACGCTGACGGGCTCGAGATCATCGAGGTGCAGCGCGGCAGCGTGTTGCGTGAAGACGACATCGAGCGGTTTGAGGATGACTACGGCCGCCACGTCCCTGCGGCCTGAGGCCATCCGGATGTCGATCGCCATCGGCCGATGGCGATCGCGCCTCACGGGGGTGGCGTGTTGCCGAGAGGCAACCTATGTCTCTAGGGCACCATCAGGGCTACCTCAAAGTTCTCCCCAGCGGCCTGACCTCACGGCCTCGTCTCCGCCAGAACTCACGTCAGGCCCTGACGGATCTTCAGATTACGGAGCCTTTCCTAAGCCATGCGAGCTCAGGAGGACGACTTTCATGAAACCCTGAGGGCAACCACCGCAGGGTGGCAGCCCGTGCCGTGCGCTGGCTGGATGCCGAGGGCCGAGACGAGGCCTGGCGCGTTGGCGACGCGGGGCCAGCCCCACCGGTGGCCAGTTGGCTGGCTCCCCTGCGACCAAGGAGATCCCCTGCCAACCGGTCGCTTGGTCGCTGGACGTCTCGCTTGTCGCTTCCGTCCCATCCAAAGGGTTCCGGCGATTTGTCCCGGCATGGGGCACGGGGCGCTGGACGGGATGGCTGCAGGGCGTTGGGTGCGTTGTGTTAAGTTAGGGGGGTTGACCTTTGATTCAAGGCAAGGCAGCCAAGAACGAGATCCGTGATGTGTTGATCGCGTTGGATCTCCCGGATGGGCTGCTGGCCTGCGTTGAAGGATTTCCCAGGCCGAATCGCAGGCCCTCCCCAATTTGACACTCTCACCAATTGGAAACACTCTCCTGGGTGTTTCAGCCGACGTTCAGCCCATGAACGCGGATTTTGCTGCGTCTCGTGAGCGTCTGACCAGTTCGCCGACCCCCGCGGACACCGTTGATCTCGCCGTGCCCACCGCCGAAGCGAGCGATGCAGCGGCGATCCCAGTGCCGCCATCCACCACGGCTGCGGAGCCTCTGGACATGGCCGCTGAGCCACAAGGCAGTGGCGTGGAGAGGTCCGGGGAACCCCTTGAGCAGCCCCAGCCCGCCTCGCCGGAGTCGGTGGCATCGGGGTTTGCCGGTTTCGGCCTCAGCGCCCAGTTGTTGGCCGGGCTGGATGCCCTGGGGGTCACCACGCCCTCGCCGAGCCAGAAGGCGGCCATCCCTGAGTTGTTGCTTGGCCGTGATCTGGTCGGTCAGGCCCAGACCGGCACCGGCAAGACCGCGGCCTTTGGCCTGCCGTTGCTGCAGCGGCTGGATCTGGAACAGCGCGCCCCCCAGGTGCTGGTGCTCACCCCCACCCGCGAACTGGCCCTGCAGGTGGCCGCGGCGCTCAGCAGCTATGCCGCCCAGATGGATCGGGTCAAGGTGCTAGCGATCTACGGCGGTGCCGATTTCCGCGACCAGATCAACCAGCTGCGCCGCGGTGTTCAGATCGTGGTGGGCACACCCGGGCGCGTGATGGATCACATGCGCCAAGGCACCCTTGATGTCTCCGGCCTGCGGTCGCTCGTGCTCGACGAAGCCGATGAGATGTTGCGGATGGGCTTCATCGAGGATGTGTCCTGGGTGCTGGAGCAGCTGCCCAGCGAGCGGCAGGTGGTGTTGTTCTCCGCCACCATGCCCCGGGAGATTCGCCAGCTGGCCCACACCTATCTGCGCGATCCCGCCGAAATCACGATCCGCCGCCGCGAGTCCGATGCGCGCCGGATCCATCAGCGTTTCCTGATGGTCTCCCCCACCCAGAAGCTGGAGGCGTTGGAGCGGGTGCTGGAGGCTGAGCGGCGCGAGGGCGTGATCATCTTTGCCCGCACCCGGGCCGTGACCCTCACCGTGGCGGAATCCCTCGAAGCCCATGGCTATGAGGTGGCGGTGCTCAACGGTGAGGTGCCCCAGGCCCAACGGGAGCGCACCGTGGAGCGCCTGCGGGATGGGCGTGTGGATGTGCTGGTGGCCACTGACGTGGCGGCCAGGGGCCTGGATGTGGACCGGGTCGGCCTGGTGATCAACTACGACATGCCGTTCGACAGCGAGGCCTATGTGCACCGCATCGGGCGAACCGGCCGGGCTGGACGCCATGGCGAGGCCATCCTCTTCCTCACCCCCCGTGAACGGCGTTTCCTCCCGGGCCTGGAGCAGGCGGTTGGTCAGGCGATCGAGCCGATGACCGTGCCCTCGAACGCCGCCATCAACCAGCACCGTCTCGATCAAATCCGCCGCCGTCTGACTGACAGCTTGCTGGAACCTCGCGGCAGCGAGGAGGAGCGGGCCCTTCTGGCGGAAATCCTGCAACGGGTGGCCCAAGAGCAGGGCTGCGAGCCGGAGCGGCTGGCGTTGGCGGCTCTGCAGCTGAGCCTGGGAAGCGGGCCCCTGCTGTTGACCGGCGAGGAGCCCTGTCTCCAGCCCCGCCGTGAGGGGGCCGATCGCGGCGCCCGTGGCCCTGCGGGGCCCAATGGCCATCGCCCCGAGCGGAAGCGCCAGGGCGGCCCGGAGAGCGAAGGCCCCCCAGAAGCCAACATGGAGCGTTTTCGGCTGGAGGTGGGCTGGCGTGATCGGGTGAAGCCCGGCAATATTGTCGGTGCCATCGCCAGTGAAGCCGGAATCAGCGGCCGCGCCATCGGTCGGATCCGCATCTACGACACCCACAGCACGGTCGAGCTTCCCTGTGGCATGCCCGATGAGGTTTTCCAGGAGTTGCGTCGGTTGCGGGTCATGAATCGGGAACTGTCCATTTCTCGTCTCCCCGCCTGAACACCACCCTGTCCGGTTGATGCTTTTGTCGTTCGATACCCGCCGGCTCAGCTTGCGATTCAGCCCTTGGTTGCCCGGCTTCATGGGGGCGGCACTGTTGTGCGGCCTCGTGGGCCAATCCACGGCCAGGGCCGGTGGACTCGAGCAGGTGGTGCGCTCCTTCTGCTTGACAGCCTTTGAACAGGAGATGCACCGGGCGGGCAAGGTTCCACCTGCCGGCATGGCCGACTACGCCTGTTCCTGTGTGGCTGATCGCATCGTCGACGGCACCAGCCTTGATGACGCCCAGCAGACCTGCCGCTTGGCCACGGTGCGTCGCTATCCGCTCTGAGGCGGTTGGGTTAGGCCGCCAGCCATTAGCACTTCAGTCCCTGGCAGCGATCTTGCCGTTCACCGCCGCGGCAGACTTGGAGCATTGGTTGGCTCTGTACTTGCTGCGGGGTTCTACTGCCACTTAACCCAGCATCAGGCTGCGCCCCGACACTCCCGGCGCCGTCTTGAGCGGCAAGCGATCCAGGGCCCAGGCGCTAAGTGACCAAGCGGCCTAACGCCATGCGCATGGCCGGTGAAGCCGATTCCCTCCAGGGCCAGAGCCCCCCTGAGGCTGGAGGACAGCCGCAGGGGGGCTCTGGTTGATTCAAAAGGCCCCCGCGGGCCCAGCAAGCTGAGTCCAGTCGATCCTAGCCGGACTGCGTTTGTTCGAGTCTCACAACGGGGATGCTCCCCGGGCTAGGGCCACCTGGCCGGGGCGCCGCCGGGGTCATGGCCTGGCGGCGACCGCCCGATCACCGGATCAGGCCAGCAGCCCCGTCACCTCACAAGTGCTGAGCACGCTGAGATCCGCCAGCGAGAGTCGCTCGACCGCATAGATCAGCGAGGGTTGCACCGAGGCTGCTTCGGTGCGAACCAGGGTCTGCAGCAGATCGAAGAGATCCTGTGGGGTGAGCTCGCCGTCCTCGCTCCAGGCGAGGCTCCAGGGGATCGGTGCCGTCATGGGTGGTCTGTCAGATCAGCGTTCGCTGACAATGGGGCATTGTGAGGGATTGAAGATCATTCCTTGGGATTTGCTTTGGGATCGCTTTACAAACCTTTGCGTTTGAGCTGGGGCGCCCCGCGCCGGCCTGGGCTCGCCTCGCCTTGGCCGACCTGTGCCGCAATCGTGCAGCGAAACGGCCTGCCGCTTGAGATCCGGGATAGGGGCCTGGTTGGCGTTGCCCTACCATGAAGAAGATTCCCTGACGATCAGGTTCCCCTCGGCTCGTTCAGCCGGCTGCGACCCAAGTCCATCCCCACTCCCTCGGAGGCGGATGCCTCGGTCTTTCCCGTTCCCTGACCTTTCCACGAGAACCCGAACATCGGATGAATCAGTTCCAGGTTTTTTGATTGAATGACCATCTACGTCGGCAACCTCTCGTTCCAGGCAGAACGCGAGGATCTGCTGGATCTCTTCGGCCAATACGGCGAAGTGCGCCAGTGCAGCCTTCCCCTTGACCGCGAAACAGGTCGCAAACGGGGCTTTGCCTTTGTTGAACTGGCCGACGATGCCGCCGAGCAACGGGCCATTGATGACCTCCAGGATGTGGAGTGGATGGGTCGCATGATCCGCGTCAACAAGGCCACACCCCGCGATGGCGGCGGTGGCGGTGGCGGTGGCGGCGGTGGCGGCGGCGGCGGAGCTGG
Source organism: Synechococcaceae cyanobacterium (assembly GCA_046319055.1). Classification (GTDB taxonomy): domain Bacteria; phylum Cyanobacteriota; class Cyanobacteriia; order PCC-6307; family Cyanobiaceae; genus Cyanobium. The sequence goes on along the minus strand of JBKCTK010000108.1, from coordinate 10,844 downwards.
CGCCGGTCGTGGCGGCTACGGCGGCCAGCGTGGCGGCCAACGCGCCTCCGGCGGCTACAACGCCGCCGGAGGCGGCGGGCAGCGCTGGTGATCTGTCGGTGCTAACGCCCTCCGGCGAGCACTCCAGCGGCCCCCGGTCCCGCCAGCGATGATTCCCGTTCAAGCGGAAATCTCCAACGCGGGTCCGGCCGAGCCCGCCCATCAGCCCCGAACTGTGCCGCCGCTGGCACGTCTGCTGACCCTGGTCCGGCCCCATCGCCGCTTGGTGGGGCTGGCCTGTTTCTGCTCGGTGGTCAACAAGCTGCTCGATCTGGCCCCGCCGGTGCTGATCGGCTTGGCCGTTGATGTGGTGGTGAGACAACGTCAGAGCTGGATGGCTGCTTTCGGGCTCACCTCCGTGCCCCAGCAGCTGGCTGGTTTGGCGTTGCTCTCCTTCTTGATCTGGAGCGGCGAATCGCTCTTCGAATACCTGTATGGCCTGCTCTGGCGCAACCTCGCCCAGACAGTGCAACACGAGTTGCGGATTGAGGCTTACGACCATCTCCAGCATCTCGAGCTTTCCTTCTTCGAGGCGCGCAGCAGCGGACGTCTGCTCAACAACCACAACGCTGAACACAAAAACCTTGAGCGCTTCCTTGATCACGGAGCCAATGAGCTGCTGCAGTTGTTCACCACCGTGGTCGCCGTCGGTGGCGCCATGCTGTGGATCTCCCCTGGGGTGGCGGGTCTCTCCTTCCTGCCCATCCCGATCATTCTCTGGGGTTCACTGCGTTTCCAGAACCGGCTGGCACCCCGCTATCAGGATGTGCGCCAACGGGCGGCCGATCTGGCGGCCCTTCTCGCCACCAACCTCGGCGGCATCCTCACCATCCGCAGCTTCGTTGGCGAGGAGCGTGAAAAACAACGTCTCAGCCAACTGAGTCAGGCCTATCGGCTCAGCAACGCCCGCGCCATCCGCCTCTCTGCGGCCTTTGTGCCCCTGATCCGCTTCGCCATTCTGTTCGCCTTCCTGGCGATCTTGGTGGTGGGAGGGCTCCAGGCTTGGCAGGGGCGGATTGCCATTGGCAGCTACAGCTTCCTGGTGTTCATCACCCAACGCCTGCTTTGGCCCCTGACCACCCTGGGCCGAACCCTTGATGACTACCAGCGCGCCATGGCCTCCACCCAGCGGGTCAGCGATCTGCTGGACACGCCGATCAGCCTGCCGAGCGGCAGTCACCATCTGCCTTTAGCCTCGGTGCGTGGTGAGATCCGCTGTGAAGGCGTTTGCTTTCACTACAGCGGCAGGGAGCCTTTGCTGGCGGGATTCGATCTGCTGGTGCCGGCCGGTCACACCCTCGGGATTGTCGGGGCGACGGGATCGGGCAAGAGCACCCTGGTGAAGTTGCTGTTGCGGCTCTACTCCCTGCAGGCGGGCCGGATCCTGCTAGACGGCATCCCGATCGAGGAGCTGCGCCTGCAGGATCTGCGCCAGGCGATTGGCCTGGTGAGCCAGGAGGTGTTTCTGTTCCATGGCACCGTTGCCGAAAACATTGCCTACGGCAACCCCTTGGCAGGGCCGGAGGCGATTCGGCGCGCTGCCCGGCTGGCGGAGGCCGCCGCTTTCATCGAAGCGCTGCCGGAGGGTTACGACACCCTGGTGGGAGAGCGGGGGCAGCGACTCTCCGGTGGCCAACGCCAGCGCATCGCCTTGGCCCGCACGATCCTCAAAGATCCACCGGTGTTGATCCTCGATGAGGCCACCGCGGCGGTTGACAATGAGACAGAAGCGGCCATCCAGCGCTCCCTGGAGCGCCTCACCACCGGTCGCACCACCTTGGTGATCGCCCATCGCCTCAGCACGGTGCGCCATGCCGATCGCATCATCGTCATGGACCACGGTCGGATCGTTGAATCCGGTCGCCACGAGGACCTGTTGGAGCGAAACCGGGCCTATGCCGGGCTCTGGAGGGTCCAGGCGGGATTGCGTCCAGGGGAGTCCCTGGAGTTCTGACCTCGAGCTCTAGATTTCGAAACTATGAAAACTCTTGCCTCCAATCGGCCCCGACAGCGCCACGGTCTGTTAGGAGGCCAGCGCCTGCAGGTGTCACTCGCCGTCGGTCTTGGCCTTGGCACCGGCCTGGTGTTGGCCATGCCGATGGCCAATCTGATCAGTAGCCGTGCGATCGGCGGCACCACCGCGGTCAGTAATCCCTTCGCGGCCTGGAGCGCCGTTGCCGATTCCGATCTCTTGCTGCTTGGCATCGATGAAGGTGGCTCCAACACCGATGTGATTGCCACATTGAGGGTCGAGGGAGGCAATACCAAGATCACCCAGGTGCCCAGAGACTCCTACATCGAGTCGCCTGAGTATGGTCCTGTCAAAATTAATGCTCTCTATGGATTGGGGGGTGCCAATGCGATCAAGCAGGAGCTTTCCTCTCGCCTCGGCCGGCCCATCCAGCACCACCTCATCATCAAGCTTTCTGCGATTCGCCGTTTGGCTGATCAGGTCGGTGGTATTGAGGTGAATGTGCCCAAGCGGATGTTCTATACTGATAATTCTCAGCACCTTTCCATCGACCTTCAGCCTGGTCGCCAGATCCTCAAAGGTCATGATCTTGAGGGTTTCCTGCGCTATCGCCACGATGAAATGGGCGATATTGGTCGTCTGGAGCGGCAGCAGCTCGCCCTCAAAGCCCTGTTCCGCAAACTCACCAGCCCGGAAACGCTCGTCCGGTTGCCGTCGCTGCTGATGGCCAGGAATCCGGATGTGACCTCTGACCTGGGACCGATGGAGCTTGGCGGCCTGATCACCGCCATGGGAACCACCCAACTCTCCACCCACCGGCTTGGAGGACAGCCCTTCGATCGCGATGGCATTAGCTACTGGGAGACCGAATGGCCCCAGCAGCAGACCCCTTCAATCTCCAGCAGCGACTCCGCCCAAGCCGCTCCCCAAGCGCCGCCCTCTCGCTTCCTGTTCTGATCTGCCGGGTGCGCTAGGAGCCTGTCGCACATAGTGTCGCACATACATTTTTCGTCGCAGAAGCAAAACAAAATGGGACCTACGCGGAGCCATCACGGGAACTACTGAAACTTGCACTTGCCCCTTTATCTGCGAAATAAATTCCTCCGACTGAGATCTAGGCGTTAATGCTTCAGAGAAGATGAGACTTGCCTTGAGGGCAGCGATCGCTCCCAGAGTGCGACGAGCCCTGTTGTGCGTTTTTTCTGAGCATTCGTATGTATGTGCGACGGGCTCCTAGCTGCAGAAAAGCTTGTTCAAGGTTCCGCTCGTCTTGGCGGTTGCTGCTCACCCTCCCCTGGTCTCGTAGGCCAGATCCCCAGAGGCAAATCGGGCTAATTTTGTGTACTTGCCAGGGCCGGGTTGCTTCAGGTCTTTCGTTGATTGGAGTTCAGCAGATCAGGCCATCGTTCAGGCCAGGATCCTCGACTGCCTCCGTCCTGGTGAATCCTCATGGGGCGGCTGAACGTCCAGGCAGCCCCGCTCGGACTAGCGCTTGTCTTGGGGGGCGCCCTCTTTCTGCTCCTCCCCGCCGCCATGGTTTTTGTGCCTGTTGGCCAGTCGCGGCGCGTTGGGGTGTCGCTGGTGATCAAGGCTGGGAACAGGATCCCGGCTCTCCGGAGGGTCTTTGCCCAGGATGCTTCGGTCTGACAGGGTGATGAGGGCCAGCACCAGCGCCACCAGACCCAGCAACGGGCTGGACGCCGCCACCGTGACCCCGAGTGACGCGGTGAACCAGATCGAGGCGGCGCTGCTGAGGCCCCGCACCTCCAGGGGCACCTGCTTGCTCGGGCGGGTGGGGACCAAGATCTCGCCGGCCCCAAGAAATCCCACCCCCGCCGCCACTCCCTGGATCGCCCGGCTGCGGGCCTGATCATCGGCACCGGCGGCCAGCACCATCAGACAGGCGCTTAAGCCCACCAGCACGTGCACCCGCAACCGGTTGGGGTGGGGTGTGGCGCCGTGGTGGGCGCGATTCAGCCCCACCGCTACACCGCACAGCACCGCCAACCCCATACGCAGCAGCGCCTCCAGTTCGGGGGTGAGGGTGGGCATGCCGGTTTGGGCGTCAACAGCAGCATGCCGGCTTGGCGCCCCGCTGGCTGTCCGAGGGTGGGCAGGCGGGAGCCCGGGCGTCGAACCGGCCGGTGGCGACACCATCGCGTCGCCGAGGCGGCCCGGATGCCCTGGGCTTCAGCAGGGGCAGGCCGGCGGGGCCACCGGACCCGGTCCCTAAACTCCGCTCCGGCCTGATCCCCGGTTCGAGCCTGTGCCCAAGCCTGGCCCTGAAACCGTTTGTCGTGGTGCCTTCGGCTGCGGGCCCACCCTCACCGCCGGGAGCGGGCTGTGTTTCCGCTTGCGCCCACGCTGCCGCCCCATGCCGGGAGGCCATGAACGCTGACCTGGTGCGCAACAGCCTGAGGCTCGCCCTGGCCGCCTTTCTGACGGCGGCCATCGCCCTCTGGTTCGAGCGGATCATGTTCCTCTGGTACCCGCTGGTTGCCGTCGTGGTGACCCTCGATGACAGCGACGACCAGACGTTGCACGCCGCCGTCGCCCGCATGCTGGGCACCATCCTCGGCGGGATGGTCACCTTTGTGGTGCACACCGTGGTGGATGGCTGGATTGGCGTGCTCGTGTCGCTGTTGTTGATGCTGCCCCTGCTGCGGCTGTTGGGCTGGCAAGCGGCCATCGGCACCGCCACCTTGATCAGCCTGATGTTTCTGATGGTGCCCCGCTACAGCGCCCTCGACTGGGAGTACGTCTTCAACCGGGGGCTGGACACCGCCGTGGGCTGCCTGATCGCCATTTTGGTCGGCCTGCTGTTTTGGCCCCACAACCCCATGGAGCGCCTGGAGCTGGAGGAGCAGGTCCTCCGAACGCGCTTGCGCGAGCAGCTCGGCCGCTATCGAGGCTGGTTGGCGGATGCCGCCGACCGACCTGTGCCCTTGAAACCGGCGCCATTCACCGCCTGCCTGCAACGGCTGGAAACCCTGGTGGACCAAGAACAGCGGGGCGGAGCCCGCCGCGCTCGCCTGCTGCGCAGCCGCTGGCCCGAGCGCCTGGCCCTCTGGCGCGGCGTGCGCCACCACTGGCTCGCCCTGGAGCGGCTGTTGGCCGCCCTGCCGGCGCGGCTGCCGGCGGCTGGCCGCGGTCCCGAGAGCCCCCTGTGGCCGCTGATCACCAGCCTGGAGCCTGCCCTGGCCAGCCCAGCAGCCTCCGCCGTGGCCCTGGCCAGCCCCGCCGCCCCAATCCCCTCCACCCCGAGCGATGTGAGCCGGGATGTGCTGGCGCTGGCCCAAGCCGCCGACATGCCGCCGCTGTTGCTCTTGGCGATCGCCAGTGAGCAGGAGGCTGTGGCCAAGGCGCTGACCCAGCTGGGTGGGTTGCGCCGATGCTGATCACCCGCTCCGACTTGCGGCTGGCCCTCGTGGCCGGCCTGACCAACGGGCTGGGAGCCATCAGCGGCATTCCATTCAGCTACTACGCGCCGATGGCCGTGCTGGCCGTCTGCGGCGGCAGTTACGGCAACACCCTCGAGCTCGGTCGCCAGCGGCTGCTGGGCAGCTTGCTGGGAGGAGCGATGCTGACCTTGGGCCTGCGGGGCCTGCAGCAGTTGCCCCTGCCCGTGGCGCTGGCGATCTCCCTCGGGGCGATGCGGCTCCTGGGCGGGGCGCTGGGATTGCGGGTGGGTTACAAGGTGGGTGGTTTCGTGGTGGTGATGGGCTGGCTGGTGCACCGCCAGACCCTGCTGGAGTGGTTGCCGCTGCGCCTCGTTTGGACGGCCTGCGGCATCGTGCTGGCCTCCCTCAGCCTGCGGCTGTTGTGGCCAGCGAAGGCGATCGTGGCCAGCGAAACCGCCATGGCCACCCTGATCGAGGGGCTGGCCGCCGTCCTGGCGACGGCCGCCACCAGCCTCGATCCTCCCCCTGGCTCCGGCGACGCGGGCCCGCCCCGCCCGCCCGCCCCCATCGCCGCGGCCCCTGGCAGGGCCCCTGCTCCAGACCCCAGCCCGCCAGGCCTGTCCGACCTTCAAGCGCTCCTGCCCCACCCCGAGAAGACGGAGAGCCTGATTGCGGCTTTGGAGGCGATCAGGCGTTCCCTCCCCCAGGCCCAACAGGAGCTCGGGGCGAACCCGGAACGCCATCCCCGCATCCGCTTGCTGCGCTTGCTGGATGCCAGCTGCTCCCAGTTGTTGGGTGTCTACGACGAGCTGGCGCGGCAGCCGCTGCCGCCGATCTGCTCGGGCAACCTGGCGGAGGTGCCGGTGGTGGAGGCGGCGCTGCTCCGGGAGCTCAGCCAGCGGCTGGGGCAATGGGCCGCAGCCCTGCGCCAGCCCCAGCGGCAGGACTGGCGGCAGCCGCAGCCCGCGGCGGCGAGCCCGGAATCCGCCTGGCGGCGGCTGGACACCCTGCTGCACCAGCGCGATCTGCCGGAGCGGGATCTCCCGGACCTGCGCCGCCACGCCGCGATCCTCTCGCTGCTCGGCCTGGCGGCGCAGCAGCTGCACGAGACGGAGGAGAGCTGGCGGAATCTGGGGCGGAGGGCATGATTCGGCGCTCCTCCCTCGGCGGCCTGGCCATGCCGATGCTGCTCTGCGGCGCTTTGCACGCTGGTGCGGCGTCGGCTGCCGCGGCCGACCCCGGCAATGCCCGGCTGGAGCGCAGTTGGCGGCAGCTGGATGAGCAGCTGCGCCAGCTCGATGGGCTGCTGCCGGCCAGCCCGATCAACGCCGACCCGTCGAAGTTGGGCGTGCCGGCGCTGCCGCCGGCCTTGCTGGCCCCCAACGCTCCGGCCAGCGGCCCTCTCTCGCCCGCCCAGGCCCGGCCGCCAGCGCCGCTGGCCTTGCCCTCTGCCCAGTCCCTGCGCGGCGAAGGGGTGCGCTCCCTCAGCCTGAACCAGACCCTGGCGATGGGCTTTGCCGGCAGCGCCACCCTGCAGGCCCATCGGGAGGAGGTGGCGGCGGCCTTGGAGGAGCTGCGGGGGCGGCTGGGCACCTGGTGGCCGCGGATCCTCGCCTTCGCTGGCGGTGGCAGCAGCGGCAACAGCAGCACCACCTTCGCCCCGGTCGGTAGCGCCGGGTTTGGATTCGGCTCCCTTTACGCGCCGGGAGGTCCCTTTTATGTGCCCAACGGCGGTGGCCTCTTCCTGAACCAAAGCCTCAACACGGCCCAGGCGGGTCTGGCCCTCCACTACGACCTGCTCGACTTCGCGCGCCAGCCCCGGGTGCTGGAGGCGCGGGCGCGGCTGAACCAGAGCCGCCAGGCCTATGGGGCGGCGCTGCGCCAGCTGCAGCTCGATCTCAGCGAGGCCTATTACCAGCTCCAGCAGGCGGACCAGAACGTGCTGATCCGCGACGCGGCGCTGCGCAACGACCTGCGGATCCTGAGCGATGTGCTCGACCTCAAGCGAGCGGGGTTGGTGCCGCGGGTTGACCTGCTGCGCCGACGGGCGCTGGAGGCGGCCGATCAGGAGCGGTTGATTCAGGCGCTCAGCGACCGTGCCGTGGCCCGGCGCCGCCTGGCCACCCTGCTGAACCTTCCCCCCGGACTGATCCCCAGCGCCAGCGATCCGGTGACCTTGCAGCCCCGTTGGCCCCTCGACCTGGATCAGAGCCTGCTGGCCGCCTACCGCGGCAACCCGGAGCTGGAGGCGATCCTGGCCACCCGGGAGGCTCTGGCCCGCCAGGAGAGCGCCACCGCCGCGGCCCTGCTGCCGAAGTTGTCGCTGTTCGCCAACGCCGCCGGCAGCGTCGGCAACACCGTGTCGTTTGGGCCGGTGCTGTATCAGGGCGGCTGCTGTGGCCAAAGCCTGACCGCGGCCCAGGTGACCGCGGCCAGCAGCTGGTCGGTGGGGCTCAGCCTCAGCTGGCTGCTGTTCGATGCCGGCAGCACCGCCGCCGAAACGCGCGCCCTAGCCCGTCGCGGCGCGGCGATCAGCCAGGACTACGCCGCCCGCCGCAATGACATCCGGCTGCGGCTGGAACAGGCCTTTTTCCAGCATGAGGCCAGCCTGGCGCGGCTGGCCTCCTCCCGCCGGGGTGTGGCCGCGGCGCTGGAGGCTTTCCGCGATGAGCAGCTGCGTTATCGCACCGGCCTGTCGAATGAGCTCAACCTCTCCAGCACCCAGACCCTGCTGATCGAGAGCCTGCTGGCGCGCCTCAACGCCACCGTGGCGGTGAACATCACCTACGCGCGCCTGTTGCGAGAACTGCTGCCGGTGCCCCGCGATCCGGGGCAGCCCTATGCGGCGCCGCTGCGGCTGGACGAGATTCGTGCCTCTCCCGCAAGGCCCGCGCCGTGACCGCTGCCCCTTCCCCGTTGGTGGTCCTCGATGGCCACACCTGCAATCCCGGCGACCTCTCCTGGCAGCCACTAGAGCGCCTTGGGTCCCTGACGGTGCATCCGCGCACCCCGGCGGCGCTGGTGGCGGAGCGCAGCCGCGGCGCTGCGGTGCTGATCACCAACAAGACGCCGCTCAGCGCCACCACCCTGGAGGCTCTGCCGCAGCTGCGGGGGATCGCGGTACTGGCCACCGGCTACGACATGGTGGATCTGGCCGCCGCCGCCGCCCGAGGGCTGCCGGTCTGCAACGTGCCGGATTACGGCACCAACGCCGTGGCCCAGGCGGTGTTCGCCCTGCTGCTGGAGCTCAGCAACCACACCGGCGAGCTGGCCGCCGCCGTGGGGGCGGGGCGCTGGCAGGCGGGCCCGGATTACTGCTTTTGGGATACCCCGATCCGCGAGCTGGCCGGCCGCACGCTGGGGGTGGTGGGGCTGGGCCGCATCGGTCAAGCGGTGGCGCGCATTGGCGACGCCTTCGGCATGCGCGTGTTGGCCTGTGGCCTGCGGTCTGCTCCCGGGCGGCTGCCGCTGGAGACCCTCCTGGCCGAGAGCGATGTGGTGAGCCTGCACTGCCCGCTCACCGCCGCCAGTCGCGGGCTGATCGATGCCCGCAGGCTGGCGTTGATGCGCCCCGAGGCGATCCTGATCAACACCGGCCGCGGCGCCCTGAACGATGAGCACGCTGTGGCCCAGGCCCTGGCCGCGGGGCGGATCGCCGCGGCGGCTCTCGATGTGCTGAGCGTGGAGCCGCCGGCGCCGGACAACCCGCTGCTGCGGGCCCCCAATTGCCTGATCACGCCCCATGTGGCCTGGGCCAGCGTGGAGGCCCGCCGCCGCTTGATCGCCGAAACGGCCGCCAATGTGGCGGCGCTGCTGGCGGGAGCACCGCGCAACCTGGTTCCTGAGCTGCGAACGTCTGGCCAACCTTGAACCCCGCGGCGATGCGGAGCCGGGCCGGTCAGGACCAACCTCAGTCTTGGTCGGGTCCGGGGCGGTTGGCCCACCAGCGCTCAAACCGATAGCCCAGCACCACCAGCAGCACCACCAGCCAAAACCAGAGCTCCGGCGGGTTGGCGTTGCACAGCACCACCAGCAGCGCCAGCATCGCCACCAGCCAGGGCAGTTCCCGCCGCAGCAGCGAGGGGCTGTTCATGGCTGCCGCAGCAACGGAAGGTTCCACTGGCGGTCCTGGCGCAGGCTGCGGTAGCCGCCGGTGAGGGAGCGCAGGCCCGGGATGGCGTAGCTGAGCGGGGAGCGCCATTCCACGTAGGCGTGGCTGGACACCGTCAGGCCTTCACGCACCGGAAACACGCCGCTGCCACGCGAGAGGGTCCAGCGATAGCCATCAAGGCTGCGGGGATCGCGCAACAGCTCAATGTCGACCCGCAGGGCCGGACCGGTGTCGAGCAGCGTGCGGGCCAGCTGGGGGTTGCCGGTGGTGGTCGCCACATCCTCCTCGGTGGCGGGCAGGCTCAACACCCGCCGCACCCGGCCGACGATGCCGCCGAAGCGGCTGCGCTCCTTCCATTGGGGCACCACCTCCACCGGGAGACCGAGGGGCAGGCGGCGGGCATCGGCCGGAGCGAAGTAGGCCACCGCCTGCAGGGCAGGGCTGCGGGAGGAGGGGGTGGAGGTGCGGCCGATGGTGCCAAGCCGCTGGCCGGCCCGCAGCGTCTGGCCCGGGATCACCTGCAGATCCAGCACGTGGCCATCCCGCTCGGCCAGCAGGCGGCCGTCGTAGGCCAGCCGCGCTTCGGTGACGCGGATCTGGCGCCGCAGCTCGCCGATCCGGTAGCGGCGGTTGAGGGCCTCGGTCTCGATCGCCAGCTTGACCTGCTGCAACTCGGTGAGCAGGGTCTTCTCGTTGATCCGCACGGCGTCGAGGTTGACGCTGGTGCTGGTGAGACCCTGTTCGGTGCTGACCACCTCCGCCGAGAGGGGAGCCACCACCTGGCGGCGGCTCAGCCAGTCGAGGTTGCGCAGCTTGCTGGCGAAGGTGCGCTGCAGGGCGCTATAGCGCTGGCGGTCGTCGGCCAGCTGGGCCAGGGCCACCGCCACCCGCCGCCGCTCACTCTCCAGCCGTAAGGCATCGCGGCGATCGAGGTCGCGGTTCTGGCGCTCCAGCTGGGCCAGGTTGCCGCGCTGCTGCTGCAGCTCCCGCTCCAGCACCGGCAGGTAGAGCTCGATCAGCACCTGGCCGCGGCGCACCCGGTCGCCCACCGAGACCAGCAGGCGCCGCACCTGGCCGGCGGCGCGGGAATCGACCAACCAGGCGTTGTCGGGATAGATCAACACCCCCTGGCCGCTGACCTCGGTGGGGATGGGCCAGAACAGGGCCCAGCCGCCCAGACCGATCACGACCGCCAGCAGCGCCAGCCCCACCTGGCTGTGGTCGCCGAGGCCATTCCAGCGGGAGCGCAGCCGGGTGCCCAGAGTCATGGCTGACAGCTTGGTGGATGCCACCGCCCCTGTCAGCCCTGGGAGGCCAGCAA
>JBKCTK010000107.1:0-15793 GCA_046319055.1 Synechococcaceae cyanobacterium | reverse complement strand
CCAAGAGGTCACGAAGGTGGTGCCGGTCAGCCAGCCACCCAGCGCCAGGTAGGCGCAGGGGAACAGCAGCAGGCCGGACCAACCCACAAACACGAAGCGGTCGCGCTTGAGCCAGTCGTCGAGGACGTCGAACCATCCCCGGGCCGAAGGCGCGCGTCCTACAGCGATCGTCATGAGATGAAAGGTCTCGGTGGAGGCGGCGGGTTCGGGAACCCGCGCGGCTGTGGGATACCGGGTGATGGTAACAACGTTGCTGAGGGCTTCGCGGCGGAGTGACACGGGCTGAAATCCCCTCCGCCGCTCAAACCCAGCGAGGAAAGGGGTGCGCTCAACCCCAATCGGGTGCGCCGCGGGGGAAGATGGCCGCTCGACTGCCTCTGGATTCCGCCATGGCGTCCCTCAGCGGCCCCTCAGCGGAGGCCGCCGGCCCCAGCACTGACAACGCCCAAGTGTTGGAGCAGGCCGTGCTCGGCTCGCGGCGCCCCTCGAACATCCTCGTTGCCGCGGCGGTGAGCCTCGGTGGGGTGGGCTTTGTGCTCACCAGCGCCTCTAGCCGCCTAGGCGTCGATCTGCTGCCGATCGGCCATCCCGCCGAACTCACATGGGTTCCCCAGGGGCTGGTCATGGGCCTTTACGGCCTGGCTGCCACGCTGCTGGCCACCTATCTCTGGACCGTGATCGCGCTGGACGTGGGGTCCGGCAGCAACCGCTTCGATCGCGGCTCCGGCACGGCGCGCATCAGTCGCCGGGGCTTCCGCCAGAGGATCGAGGTCGACCTGAAGTTGCGCGAGATCCAGGCCGTTCGGCTGGACGTGCGGGAGGGACTCAATCCCCGGCGCCGGCTCTGCCTCAGGCTGCAGGGACGCCGCGACCTGCCGCTCACCCGGATCGGGGAGCCCATCCCCCTGGCGGATTTGGAGCGGGATGGCGCAGGTCTGGCCCGCTTCCTCGGCGTTCCCCTGGAGGGTTTGGCATGAGGCCGGCTCCCTGGCGCCAACGCCTCTGGGCACCGCTGCTGCTGCTGGCCCTTTCGCTACCCCTGAGCCTGGTGGCCTGCGCCGCCGACCGGGGCGCCCAGCCCCTGGGCTGCGCTACCAGCACCACCCCTTGCCTGAGGGGAACCGCCGTGGTGGCGTTGGACACCAGCCGCGGCCGCGTGTTGCTGCGGCTTGATGGCAAAAACGCACCCGCGACCGCCGGAAATTTTGTCGACCTCGTGCGGCGCGGGACCTACAACGGCACGGTGTTTCACCGGGTGGTGCGCGACCCGGTGCCCTTCGTGGTGCAGGGCGGCGATCCCGCCTCCGCCAATCCGAGCGTGCCGGCGAGTCAGTACGGAACCGGCAACTTCATCGATCCCAGCAGCGGTGAAGCGCGGCTGATTCCACTGGAAATCAAGCGCCGCCAAGACCGGGACCCCCAATACGGGCAGGAACTCACCACGCCGCTCATCACCAAGGACCTGAACCTGACCCACCAGCGCGGCGCCGTGGCCATGGCCAGGGCCCAGGACCCCAATTCCGCCAGCGCCCAGTTCTATATCGCCCTGGAGGCGCTGCCGGAACTCGATGGGCGTTATGCGGTGTTCGGCCAGGTGATCCAAGGCATGGACGTGGTCGAGGCCATCCGCCAGGGGGACAAGATCGTGAAGGCCAGGCTGGTGGAGGGCGGCGAACTGGTGAAGGGCCAGCCTTGAGGCCGGGCTGGCCGACGATCGCCACGCACCTCCGGAGTCTCTGAACAACCCGCGATCGCGCCGAGCGGCCCATCGCCTCCCAGGCTTCTCGGGAAGCCTGCGGTGTAGCGAGGATGTTGGTCTGAGGGTCCTTCAGCGATCCTGATCAACATTCAAGTCAGGGATCAAGCTCCGCACGTTCAGCCAAGACAGCCAGCGGGGCGGGTTTGGCCTGGCGGCGAAGCCCTGAAATGGTGCGCTGCTTTGCCCTGGGGAGCGTCGTTGTGCTGGTGGGGTCAGCGATGGAGGGGCAGGCTGGTCAGGCCGGCACCCGCTTGTCGAGGGTGGTGGCTTTGAGCAGTTCGGTGTTGATGCCGGAGGCGCGCTCCAGGGCCACCTTGCCGGTGCGGGCGATCTCCAGGATGCCGAAGCGATCCAGCAGGCGCTCCAGGGCCACCAGCTTGCCGGGATCCCCCACCACCTCCAGGGTCAGGGCGTCGTCCGCGACATCGACCACCTTGGCCCGGAACACCTGCACCAGGTCGAAGATGGCGCTGCGGTTTTCGGCCGGGGCGGCCACCTTGAGCAGCATCAGCTCCCGCTCCACCGCCGGGATGGTGGTGAGATCGATCACCCCAAGCACGTTGACCAGCTTGTCGAGCTGCTTGCTCATCTGTTGAAGCGTGCGGTCATCTCCCTCCACCACCATCGTCAGGCGGGAGACGCCACTCTTTTCGGCCGGGCCGACGGCCAAGCTCTCGATGTTGAAGCCACGGCGGGCAAACAGACCAGAAATGCGGCTGAGGGCTCCTGATTCGTCCTCCACCAGCACCGAGAGGGTGTGCTTCATGCGCGCGGATGGGGCGGGAACGGACAACCTGTCACGGTAGTGGCTGAACGGTGCCAAGGCAGCCCGCACCGCTGGGTGTTGAACAAGTTGCCATGGGAACAAACGGCGTGGCGTTGATCGGGCCCCTCAGGGGAGCGCCGGTAGCCCCTCCAACCAGCGCAGCAGGGTGTGGTTGAACGCGTCCGCCGCCTCGTCGTGCGGGCAGTGGCCGCAGTCCTCCAGCACCACCAGGGGGAGCTCGGGTCGCCAGCGGCGGCAGAGCTCGGCCACGTCGAGGGGCACCAGACGATCCTGGCGGCCCCAGATCAGCAGCATCGGCCGGTCCAGCCGTGCCAGCAGCGCCGGCGCGGTTGCCGGGTGGGGACGCAAGGCCATGGCGATGCTCATCGCCCGCAGGCTGCCGACGGCGCCGGGGCGGCGGGCCGGGCGGGCGATAATCCGCAACAGCTCCCCATCCCCCAGCACCGGCCGGTGGTAAGCGGACTGCAGTCCGAGGCCGAGCAGGGGCGAATGGGCCAACAGCGGCACGATCAGCTCCAGGGGCAGCAGGCAGCAGAGCAGGCGCACCAGCCAGCGCCGCAGCCGCCGCTGCCAGGGGGGCTGGTGAGGCCGGCGCTCCAGGGGGCCAACGGCGGTCAGCAGGGCCGGATCGGGAAGGGGCGCCGCCACCACCGCCCTGACCCAAGCGGGCGCGAACACGGCGCAACTCAAGGCCACCAGCCCCCCCAAGGAATGGCCCACAAGCACGGCGGCCTGGCGGACCACCTGCTCGAGAAAGGCCTGCAGCTGTCGGGCCCAGAGCCGGTTGTCGAGGGGGCGCCAGCGCCGCGGGCCGGGCTGATGGCTGGCGCCAAAGCCCAGCAGATCGAGGCCATAGACGCACCAGCCGGCTGCCGCCAGGGGAGCGGCGTTGCGGCGCCAATGGCCGCTGCCGGCGCCGAAGCCATGCAGCAGCACCAGCGCCGGGCCAGCGGGATCGCCGAGCTGGCGCCAGTGGCAGGCCAGGCCGAGCCAGTGCCAGGTGCCGTGGCGGCCCCAGTCAAGGCCGACGTCAGGCCCGCAGCCAACCGCCGGGGAGCGCTCGGAGATTGGCATGGAGGCCTTCGGTGCGGGCTGGGATCCGCCAAGGCGGCAGGCTATGCGGTCTTGGCCCAGCACCGCGGCGATCCCCATGCCCCGCGCCGAACCCGCCCCCGCGGAACCACCCCCTGCTGGAGCATCCCCAGCTGGAGCAGCGTGGGACGACGCGCGGCACTCTTCCGCCGTGCATCGCGAAGGAGCGGCGCTGCTGCGGCCTGGAACGGGCTTCTTTCGCCTGGATTCTCGGCCGGCCCGCGACCTGGGGGTGCTGCTGGCGGCCGATCTGGCCAGCCGCGGCCCGCTGCGGGTGCTGGATGCCATGGCCGGCTGCGGCATCCGCAGCCTGCGCTACGGACTGGAGGCCGGCGCCAGCGAGCTGTGGGCCAATGACGCCGATCCGGATCGCTTGCCCTGGCTGCGGGCGAACCTGGCCCAGCTGCCAGCGGCGCTGAAGTGGCAGTGCAGCAACCGCACCGCCCAGGGGTTGCTGGCCAGCTGCCTGGAGCGCCGCCAGCGCTTCGAGTTGCTGGACCTGGACGCCTTCGGCTGCCCGAGCGCCCTGGTGCCGCTGGCACTGGAGGCGGTGGCCTGCGGCGGCGTGCTGTACATGAACAGCAGCGATGGGCGCTCACCCACCGGCCACGACCGCCCCGCCGCTGTGCGCCGGCTCGGGGCGGCGGCCCGCTCCCATCCCGCCCCATGGGAGCTGGCGCTGCGGCTGCAGCTCGGGGTGCTAGCCCGGGGCGCCTGGGCCCAGGGGCGCGGCCTGACGCCCTTGCTGGCCTTCAGCGACGGGCGCACGTTTCGCACGGCGGTGCGGCTCGAACGACGGCCCTTGCCGGGCGAGGAGACCCAGCTGGGGCTTCTGGCCCACTGCCATGTCTGCGGCGAGCAACAGGAGCAAAGCCTGGTGCGCCTGGGCCGCTGGCGCGACTGTGGCTGTGGACCCGCGGCGCCGCTGGCGATCAGCGGACCTCTGTGGCTCGGGCCCCTGCAGCACATCCCCAGCCTGAAGCAGATGCAACAGCTGGCCGCCAGCGCCTGCGGGGCGAGCCTCGCTGCCCCATCCCAGCGACTGCTCGAGCGGCTGGCGCTGGACCCGGGGCTGCCGATCCGCTGCTGGTCGATGGCGGAGCTAGCCCGCCATCTCGGCCAGGGCCCCCCGGCCCGAGAAGCGCTGCTGCAACACCTGCGCAAGGAGGGGTTCCAGGCCCTTGCCAGCGGCGTCATGCCGGCCCAGTTCCGCAGCGACGCCCCTTGGCCGCGGCTGCTGGAGCTGGCGAGGGAGCTGGTCAGCAGACAGGCAGCCAAGCCGCGTCCGCCAGCCGGGGATCCGGTCAACGCCCTGAGGACCACGGAGAGTGCGCAGGTCCCCGTTTCCACCACCGAAGCGGATCCGCACCGGAAGGAGCTTCAGGGCGGCCTGCCGGGCGACGCTCGGACCTGACGACCAGGGCAGGCCAATCCCAGCGTTGGCGAGGTGTGCTCTGGCCTTGCGCTGGCTGGCGATCCGAGCGGCGGCGACGGCGGACCCGGATCGGGTGCCCCAGGGCTGCAAAATGGGGTGCCTCGCACCACTCTTGATGGCTTCAGAGATCTTCGGCACCGCGGCCCTGTTCTGGGTCCTGATCCCGGTGGGCTTGGTCGGCGGGGCGCTCTTGCTGAAGCTGCTGGACGAGTGAGTGACGGGAGCCGCCGCTGGCGCCAGGGCCCGCCGCGGCGCCAGCCCAGCGGCGGCTCCAGGCGGCTTTAGCTGAAGCGTTGCTTCGCCAGCCCGGCCTGGTCCACTTCGCTGAGATCCAGTCCGGCCTGAGGCGAGATGCGCGGCAACCGCAAACCCACAGCCAAGGGGAAGACCAGCAACCCCCAGGCGGCCAAGGCCAGCAGCTGAACACCGATGCCAGCGACCGCTCCCGGGCCAGTGGCTCCAGGACCCACCAGGCTGACGATCAGCACCACACCCCCCAGGTAGCCAAACCACCAGAAACCGGAGCGCAAATCCAGGGGCTGGGCTCCACCGCCTGGGCTGATCCCGCGGCGATCAGCCCCGATCAACAGCAAGGCGGGCACCAGAATCAAGGCCGCTGCCCCGCATAGGGCGGTGCGGCCACACCAGGAGATCGCCCAGGTGGCCAGCACGAAGGCGAGGGGACACCAAATTTCGGCTCGCGGCACTCGGTAGGCCCGCGGCGCGTTGGGCAACTGATGGCGCAGGCTCAGCAAGCTGACGGGCCCCATCGCCAGGGCGATGACCAGGGTGGCCGTCACAAAATTCACCACCTGCTTCCAGGTCGGTCCCATCAACAGCATCAGCACTCCCACCACAAAGCTGGTGACCAGAGCCGCGCCCGGTACCCGATGGCGGTTCAACCGACCCAACGCCGCCGGGAGCAGGCCGCAACGGGCCATCATCCAACCCACCCGCGACGCGGCACCCAAGTAAGCCATGGCCGTGGCGCTGGGCGACACCATCGCGTCGAGCAGCAGCAACCGCGCCACCCAGCCCAAGCCCGCCCCCATCGCCAAGGCCACCATCGGTCCGCCATGGGCGGTGAGCCGCAGCCCCGACCAGCCGTGGGCCAGGGCAGCGGGGGGCACGGACACCAGAAAGGCCAGTTGCAGCAGCAAATAGATCCCCAGCACCAGGCCGAGGCCGAGGGCCATCGCCAACGGCACATTGCGCTGGGGCCGGCGGGCTTCCCCCGCCAAATCCATGGCGGAGCGAAACCCCAACAGGCTGAACAGGATGCCGCCGCCGCCGATCGCCTGCACGATGCCCTCCACCTCGGACGCCAGACCGCCCTGCCCCCCCGCCAGCGCGGCGTTGGCCGCGGCGCCCGATCCCGAGACGGCCGCGCCCATGGTGAGGTTGCCCCAATGACCAGCGCTGACCATCAAGGAGAGGGAAGCCAGCAACGGGATCACCAGCTTCCACACGGTGAGGCCGTTGATCCAGCGGGCCAGCGATTTCACCCCCGCCAGGTTCACCAACGTGAGCACCAGCAGCAGCAAGGCTGCCAACAACACGGCCAATGGGCTGAGCACCTGGCCGGCGGCGCCGTCGCGGGTGAGCCAGGGCAGGCTGCTGGCCAGATACTGAAACACCGCCAGCACCTCCACGGTGGGCAGAGCCAAGTAGGCGATCCAGGCGCTCCACCCGCCGATGAAGCCCGCCAGGCGGCCGTGGCTCAACAGGGGAATTTGGGCGATGGCGCCGGAACTGTTGATCAGCGAGCCCAGCTCGGCGAACACCAGGGCGAGGCTGAACGCCAGCACACCGCCCAGCAACCAGGCCCACAGGGCGCTTGAACCGGCGGCGCGGGCGGCCAGCAACGGGGCAAACAGCCAACCGGAGCCAATGGCGCTCGTCACCACGGTCATGGTCAGGGTGGTGAGACCGAGGTCGCGGGAGAGACCGCTGCTGTGGGACATGGGCTGCGGGACCCAACCCGCCGGGAAGTCAACACCCCGTAGCTTGGCAGCGCTGCCGTGCTCGAACAAGGTGGTCGTTGGGGAAGGCCCTTGACCGGATCAGCCCTGAGGGCGCCCATCCCGCTGAAGTGCACCCAACCCTCACCCGCGGAATCGCTGAAACAGCTCTCCTGGGGGGAGCGGCCGATCCGATGGCCGCTGCGGGACAGATCAAGCTGGAGGCGTTGCCCCAGAGTCGACCGCGGGCTGACCCGTGGCCAGATAGGGATCCAGAAAGCTCAACGGCCTCGCCATGGTGGCCGAAAAGCCGAGGATGCCCCGGTCCCGATGTTGATAGAGCAGGCTGTCGTCCGCCTCCAGCAGGAAGGTGCCGCCCCGTTGGCAGAGGAAGTCGTCCCGGGGCACATAGGTGCGCCAGTGACCTAACACCTCGACCATGTTGGCCAGCCGCACACTGGCCAGCTCGAAGGGCCTGAGGAATCCGCTGCCGCCGGCCAACGCAAACAGCGGCGCCCGCAAGCGCTGGGGAGCATTGCGGTCGCCGGTGTAGCCCCGCAGCACCTCGGCCAACGTTCCAGGCGAGCCCACGCCGGCACACATCAGCAGCAGGGATGGCCATGGTCCGGCGGGGTGGGCAACGCCTTCGTAAAGCTCCAAGGCTCGGTGCAGTTCGGGCTCCGCATCCACCTCAAGGAGGCCCCGGGGCAGGCCGGTGTGAGCACAGAAACGCTCGGCCCCGGCTGCAGCGCCAATGCCGATGGCCAGCAGCCCGATGTCTGCCGCTTGCAAACGCGGCAGGGCCGCAGCCAAGGCCTGGGCGTATTCGAGGCTATCGAAATCGCCCAGCTGGGGGAGCACCACAACCAACCGCCTGCGTCCCGGGGCCATATCCTGCCGGCCAGACTGGGCCAGGCGCCTTAGGAGGGGGTTCGGGGTCTTCATGGGCCGCACCGTACTCACCCCTACGGGCAACGGCGGCTGCCACCACGACCCTGGTCAGCGGCGCGGGCTGCACCGGGGGACCTTTCACCAGCACCAAGCCGTCTAGATGGCCTCCAAAGGCTGGACAGATGGATGCAGGAATGCAGGAGATCTTTTCTGGGAGCAAGCAAGTTCACCCTAGCGCCCACAGCATCAACAACCACGATAACGAATGTCGCAAGCCACAAATAAAAGGCACATTGCGAAACCAAAACAGGTCAGAGTTGGAGATCCAACGAACCAACAAGCGTCCACCCAAGGACAAGCACCGCAAACATGCTTATCCGGACCAGGCCAAGAGAAAGCCCAGGGCCAGATCTGCCGCAGCATATATATATGTGTGTGGGGGGGGGGGGGGGGACGGACACCATCTGTTCTTGCATCGTTTGGTTTGCGTGCGATTAGCCTCATCGCCGCCATTCTATTTGGGCGTTCATTCAGCGCCGCACCGCACCTAGACAAGATGATGATTTTGACAATGATCTATCTTCCAACCCGCATCTCGCCTGCGAGCCCTTGCCGCTCTACGGCCAGACAGCAACAACCTCGCGACTCCCTTCTAAGGGGTGGACGGCACTGTTGGATTTAACGCTGACACGAACAGCGCACCTCTTTGTGATCATCAGCTCCGCCATCGCGATTCTGAGCAGGGACAACCGGTCACCGCAGTCACTTTTGATGAGCACTGCAACGGCGACCGCCCTGAGCCAGCCTATAAATTACACAGTCCAGAGGAAGCACTGCGCATCTAAAAGCGTTAAACCGCTGGCGATCAACCCCTGGCTAATAGGCTCAAAAGTCAACTCATCATTGGCCGCTAGAGGCGTTATTTATCTTCATATCTTCACGTCACCAGACTTTTCAACGCCGCCAGTTGCCGCAATTAGACTGATCACTATCGCAGGCATGAAGCTGCTAAGGCGCACGCAGATCCGCATGCAGATACTCGCCACCCAAAAGCACTTGGCGGACTCTTTTCCATCTACTATTATCTCCACATCAGGACCACTATTTAGCAGCCACGAAACTATACCAGTCCTTGTCAATCCCGGGGATTTTTTAAGAATACCAAAATGTACGTTGCCGTTTTCATGAAGATGCTATCAGCGGGCACGCCTGGGAATGACTGCCTAGGATGCGCTATGTTTGGCATGGCATCTGAACAGCCGGTCCGGTATTATTTATCTTCGATTTTTCGTCTTGACTTTTTAATCAGCATCCCGATCGGCATTGTGCTAATTTAGATTCATCGCCTGCAGCGCTACGCCCTGCGGATTGAGGTTAGGTCTGCAGCCCAACATTGACCGGCGCTTGCTTCAGTCGACCACCTGAATCACGGTAGTTTTCCATGGACTGCTCACGGCTGCCCGGTTAGTTCTCTTGACCCTGAAATCCACTCAGAGCAATTCACTGAGAGTAAGATCAAAACTTCAAAGTCCAGGAATCGATATCAGTGTTCCGCTGGGGGAGATCAAGTTTTCTGCGTTGCTATTCTCGGTTTATCCAGAACCATGTCGCGCACCTTCTTCAAAAAGGAGTGGACTCCGTAGACACTGTTTCAGGCCATCTCTTTACCATTGAAAGATCAGTAAGGAGCCTGATAAACCGGCTTGCCAGGGTGCTTCTAGTGAAAGATATTGGCACGTCTGAACAGCTCGCCAACGCGCTCAACTTGGCAATCTCAAAAGCCATTGCCGTCATTTATCCACCAAACCGAATCCCTTTTGAAGCCAAATGAAGACAGCATGTTGAAGTCCAATGATAGCATAATCGGCGTTGCCGCTTGAAATCCAGTGGAGACTTTCAACGTGAATTGAAGAATCATCGACCAAATGAGCAAATTCACATACGGTGGGCAACAGACTGGCAAGAAGATCCATCCCAGGGGAGGTCAATCCCTCTGGTGCGATCATGATTTAACAAGCAGACTCTGATCACCACGAGGCAGGAGAATGATGCCATGCTCCTGGCTTGGTGAACTGATCGGCAGCAGGAATCCCCCAGGCCTCAAACGCTACCCTCCCCCAGCGGGGATCGACCAAAACGGGACTCTTGCTGACCCTCGCAGGGCCGACCATGCCCCCGCCCAACCGTGATGGGGTAGGGATGCCGTCACCGCACATCGCCAACCGGGAACCGCAAGCTCTGGGCACAGGCAACCGCTGGTTTTCCTGGGGCTTCAGGGCTATTTGCCTAGAATCGGCCCCTTGTGACCCTGAGAGATGGCAGCACGCCTACCGCGCTCCACCCCCGAGCAACTCCACCACGAACCTCTGCCCCAATCCGGCCTGAGCCTGCTGGCGCTCCTAACCATCCTGTTGGCCCTTGCCCCAGCCCATGCCGGCAGCGACCGGGCCAGCTTCACACCCCCGAGGCCCCTGTTCACCATCTCCCCCCAAGCCCCTGCCCAAACCATGGCTCGGGCCTACCCCGCTCCCGTCCGCCTGGCTTACCCCAATCCCACCAGCCCTCAGCCCGTGGCGCCGCGCCTGGACCAGCCCACGGTGTGGCCCATCGCCATGGATCCCCTGGCGGTTTGCCCCGCCCCCATGCAGATCTTTCTGAACAACAGCAGCCATCGATCCCTACCCGTTTGGGTGGCGGCCCGCAGCTGCGATTGCTATGCCCAGGAGCGGGCCCAGGGCACCACCCAGGAACAGAGCAGCCGCCGTTGCTTTCCCTGAATCCCCGCACCACCACGGCACCGCCCGGCGGGATCTCGGGGCCACACCCTGCAAGCGACCAGCAGTCCCAGGGTTGGGCTGGCCTGGCATCCAACCCAACAACAGGGCTGGTTAGCCCGGCGGCGGCAAAGGCGCTGGCCCCTTCGCGCTCCACCCAGTCGCCGCCGTGGCACGACCCAACGCTGACCCAACCGTTCGCCAGCTCCGATCCGGCAGCGGCCGGTCCATCGATCCGGCCGCGAATCGGTAGCCTGGGGTGGATTGCAACCGTGGTCCAGCCACGACTCCAGACTTGATCCGGCAGGTGTTACGCCGGGCGGTCGCGCCCTGCGCCCAGGCCCTGCTGATCGTTGTGACCATGGGCCAGGCACCCTGGCTGGCCACGCCATCGCGGCCCGCTCCGCGCCTGAGCGATCTCGACGTCTGCGTGATCGTGCCGCGCTTGGCGGAAGACAACGGTCTCACCACCGTGCCGTTGAGCCGACCCACACTGTTCACCGCCGGTCCACTGCTGCAGATCCGCATCGAACGGGACGGTCGCCTCGTCTGGCATCTGGACGCCCCGGCTGACGGGCTCATCCAGGGTCCGATCGGCTGGCCACTGGCTCCGATCAAACCGGACGAACGTTTGAGGCTGCTGCTGCGGCCTCCCGGAGCGGCCGCCGACGCCTTCGCGGTGGTGCCGATCCGGGGGGCGAACGCCAGCGTGCTGCAACGCAATGCCTCCCTGGGGTCCAGCCTTGGCCAGGATCCCGCCGCCTGGCTGGGCGCCGTGCTGAAACAGCGCGACCGCGGCGATCTCGCCCTCGCCCTCGCCCTGCTGTTCGCCTTTGAGGGCCCCTCCTCCCGCCAACTTGACGGCCTGCGGCTTGAGGTATTCCGGCGCGGCTGCGGCGGCGCCGGTGAGGCCTCTGAGCTGCTGCGCCCGCGGCCCCTGAGTCAGGCCGACCCCGCCCAACGCTGAACCGTGCCCGGGCCACGGCTCACCGCCCAAGGGGAACACATCTCGAAATCCCAGATCACGCCTTGAGGTCCCTGCTCTCGTTTGGGCCAGAAGGCCGAAGCGCCTCAGGCCAAGCGATGTGGCGCAACCCGCCTTGAGCTGTGCAGCTTCACGGGTCATCGAGCGACACAATGTCCCTCGTCTCTCCGACCGGAGCATGGTCACCACGCCGCCAGCGCTGCTTCTCAACCCCTCGGTCGATCAGATGCGCGAGCTGGTGCATGGCGGTGCCACCGCCGATCTGGCCTGGCGATTGGAGCAGCTAGCCCGGCTAGAGCGGCTGTTGGAGCGCGCCCGCGAGGGGTTGCCGGCGGCCCTGGCGGCCGATATGGGTCGACCGGAAGCCGAGGGATTGTTCGAACTGGCGGGCCTGCGTGATGAGCTCAACCTTTGCCGACGCCGGTTGGCCCGCTGGATGGCCCCGCGGTCGGTTCCGGTGCCCTTGTGGGCCCTGCCGGCCCAGGCCCGGGTGCAAGCCCAACCGCTCGGTTGCGTGCTGATCCTGGCTCCCTGGAACTACCCCTTCCAGCTTTGTCTTCAGCCGCTGGCCAGCGTGCTGGCGGCCGGCAACACGGCCGTGATCAAACCCTCCGAACAGGCCCCCGCCACCGCAGCCTTGGTGGCCGAGTTGATCCGCGACCAGTTTCCAGCGGACATCGTTCAAGTGGTGGAGGGCGATGGCAGCGTGGCTGAAGCGCTGCTGGAGATCCAGTTCGACCACATTTTGTACACCGGCAATGGCCGCATCGGCCGCAAGGTGATGGCGGCCGCGGCCCGCCACCTCACGCCCGTCACCTTGGAACTGGGCGGGGCCTGCCCAGCGATCGTGCTGGAGGACGCTGATGTCACCACCACCGCCCGGCGCCTGGCCTGGGGTAAATCGGTCAATGCTGGCCAGACCTGTGTAGCCCCCAACCATGTGTTGGTGCTGGAAAGCAAGCGGCAGGAGCTCACCGAGGCGATGGCGGCCTGCCTGCGGCGCTTCCATGGGGATGACCCCCTGACCAGCCCCGATCTGGGGGGGATCATCAATGAACGGCAGTTCGCTCGGCTGGAGACCCTGTTGCGACAGGCCCGGGATCGCGGCGCGATCCTGCACGGCGGCCGCTGCGACGTGAGCCGGCGACGGATCGAACCCACGCTGATCGCGGCACAGGGTGCGGAAGATCCGCTGCTGACCGAAGAGATTTTCGGCCCGCTCCTGCCGATCCTGGGGGTGCCCGATCTGGAGACGGCCCTGCGCCACGTGCGCCGCCAACCTCCGGCCCTCACCATCTACCTGTTCGGAGCCGATGGCCGCACCCGCCAGCGGGTGCGGCGCAGCACCCGCTCCGGCAGCCTGGTGTGCAACGACGTGATCGTGCAGGCCGGCATCACCGAACTGCCCTTCGGGGGCGTCGGCGAAAGCGGGATGGGGGCTTATCACGGTCAAACCGGATTCCAGGCGTTTTCCACGCCCCGCAGCCTGCTGGAGCGGCCCTTTGCCCTCGATGCTCCCTTCCGCTACCCGCCGTATCAGGGGAAGTTGCCCCTGATCCGACGCCTGTTTGCCCGCTGAGGCGCGGTTGCGCCCCAATCGGGGGAGACCGCCGGCTCAGGGCCGCCAGCTCACGCCAGATGCGGGGCTAGGGATCGGCGAACCACCATCGGTGGTGTTCCCGTGCTGTTCGGGAGGCCTCGCGCAGGCGAGGATGCAACACCGGATCGTCGCCTTCCCTCGGGAGTGGCCGGCTGCCGCAGCCTCCTGCCCACCGTTGCCGGTTCCAGCGCCATGGTGACTGTTCCCACCCTCCAGAACGCCGGCGGTGAAGGGTCCGATGGCGCTGTACCCCACGATCCGCGTGAGGCCGGCCGAGCCAGCAACGGCGGTCGCCGTTCCCGGTTGTCCCAGGCCGAGGGCGACTTTGAGCCGCTTCCGGATGCGGTTCCCCCCCAGAACCTGGAGGCCGAAGAGGCCGTGTTGGGCGGAATCCTGCTGGATCCCGACGCCATCGGCCGCGTCGCCGACGTGCTCCAACCCGAGGCGTTCTACCTCGGTGCCCACCGTGAGATCTTCCGCACGGCCCTGATGCTGCACAGCCAGGGCAAACCCACCGATCTCACCGCCATGGCGGCCTGGCTGGCCGACACCGGCCAGCTCGAAAAGGTCGGCGGCAGCGCCCGGCTGGTGGAGTTGGTGGAGCGCACCCTCTCCACCGCCTCGATCGACCAGGTGGCCCGCCTGGTGATGGACAAGTACCTGAGGCGCCAGTTGATCCGCTCCGGCAATGAGGTGATCCGCCTCGGCTTCGATCGCGCCAAACCGATGGAGCAGGTGCTGGATGAGGCCGAGCAGACGATTTTCGCCATCAGCCAGGCGCGCCCCAGCCAGGGCCTCACGCCCACCGCCGAAATCCTCACCCGCACCTTCGAGGAGATCGAAACCCGCTCCCTCGGCACCGCCGTGGCGGGCCTCCCGGTCAACTTCTACGACCTTGATGCCATGACCCAGGGTCTGCAGCGCAGCGACCTGATCATCGTGGCCGGCCGGCCGGCCATGGGCAAAACCTCGATCGTGCTCAACATCGCCCGCAATGTGGCCCAACTGCACGACCTGCCGGTCTGCTTATTCAGCTTGGAGATGAGCCAGGAACAACTCACCTACCGATTGCTCTCGATGGAGGTGGGCATCGAGAGCGGTCGGCTGCGCACCGGCCGGCTTCAGCAGGAGGAATGGCCGCTGCTGGGCCAGGGCATCAGCAATCTGGGCCGGCTGCCGCTGTATATCGATGACAAGCCGAACAGCGGTGTGTTGGAGATGCGCTCCCTCTGCCGCCGGCTGATGGCGGAGCAGGGCAAGCAGTTGGGGCTGGTGGTGATCGATTACTTGCAGCTGATGGAAGGCTCCGGCTCCGACAACCGGGTGCAGGAGCTGTCGCGCATTACGCGGGGGCTCAAGCAGATGGCCCGGGAGCTGAACGTGCCGGTGATGGCCCTATCCCAGCTGAGTCGCGGCGTCGAGGCCCGCACCAACAAGCGCCCGATGCTGTCGGACCTGCGCGAATCGGGCTCCATTGAGCAAGACGCTGACATCGTCATGATGATCTATCGCGACGAGTACTACAACCCGGAAACCCCCGACCGCGGCATCACCGAAATCATCGTCACCAAGCATCGCAACGGCCCTGTTGGTACCTGCAAATTACTGTTCGAGCCCCAGTTCACCCGCTTCCGCAATCTGGCGGTGTGAGCACTCTGGCGGTGGGCGCAACTTGGGGCGGTGTGCAACTTGGGGCGGTGTGCAACTTGGGGCGGTGTGCACCGCCCCGCCGCGGGCCTGCCACACCTGACAGGCTGACCCCAGCAGCCACCGGCGGCTGGCCCCCCGCACTCGATCCCCATGGGCGTTTCCCTGGACCACGAACCCTCGCGCTTCGCCGCCGCCCCCGGCCTGCGCCCCCGGCCGGCGGCGGAGCGCTTCCACAGCCGCCTGGACTGGCTGGACAGCTGGCACAGTTTCAGCTTTGCCGGCCACGACGACCCCGCCTGGCGCGGCTTCGGGCCGCTACGGGTCATCAATGAAGATCGAATCAGCCCCGGCCGGGGCTTCGGGCTGCATCCCCACGCCGACATGGAGATCATCACCGTGATGCTGGCCGGCGTGTTGGTGCATCAGGATTCCCTCGGCCATCAGCAGCCCCTCGCGGCCGGCGAGGTGCAATGCATGAGCGCCGGCCGGGGCATCGTGCATAGCGAAATGAACGGCGGCGAGGAGACGGCCCGCTTGCTGCAGATCTGGATCGAACCCGAGCGGCGGGGCGGCGACCCTGGCTATGCGCAGAAGCCGTTTCCGATCCAACCCGGCTGGACCCTGCTGATTGATCCGGATCGCCGCGATGGCGCCTTGCCGATCGACCGTGCGGTGCGGCTCTGGCGCGGGCGGGCCGACGCCGGCGAGCGACTCAGCCTGCCAGGTCCCATGGCCCCCCAGACTTGGCTACAGCAGATCGATGGCGCCATCAGCCTGGAGCTGCGCCAGGGTGACGCCGAGCCCGTGGCGCTGCGGCTGGAGAGCGGCGATGGGCTGGGCATCCCGTCGCTGGAGAGCG
>JBKCTK010000106.1:0-25013 GCA_046319055.1 Synechococcaceae cyanobacterium | reverse complement strand
GCGGTTCCTGCTCAGCAGCGAGCTCAAGGCCGCCCACTTTCACGGCACCACCGTGGCCAAACCGATCCCCTCCTATCAGGTGTTCAAGGGCACGGTGTTCGAGCTGGTGGATCAGGCCGTGGATTTCGTGCTCGCTCGCCTCAGCTTCGCCGTCGGCACCCGCGCCGCCTCCACCCAGGTGCCTGCCGGCTACGAAATCCCCCCCGAGGTGATCCGCGAAGCGGTCGTCAATGCCGTCGCCCACCGCGACTACACCAGCAATGGCAGCGTGCAGGTGATGGTGTTCGCCGATCGAGTGGAGATCTGGAATCCCGGCAGCCTGCCGCCTTCCCTCAGCCTGGCCCAGCTGCGCCAGCCCCATGGCTCGATCCCCGCCAATCCCCTGCTGGCCGAACCCCTCTACCTGGCGCAGTACATCGAGCGCCTCGGCACCGGCACCGGCGACATGATCCGCCGCTGCCGCGAGGCGGGCCTGAGCGAACCCGTGTTCAGTCTCGGCGACGGCTTCCGGATTGTCCTGGAGCGGCCGACGCCTCAGCCGTCTTCCTCAGTGACTACGGAAGAAACTGAGGAAGAAACTGAGGGAGAAACCAAGGGAGAAACCAAGGGAGAAACTGAGGTGGAGAGGCGGGAACAGGGAGTGCCCCGCACGGCCAGAGGCAGGGCTGCCCTCAACCGCGATCAGATCCTGGCGAAACTGAGCGCCGATCCGGAGCTGACCATCGCTGAGCTCGCCCGCCTGCTCTACCTCTGCGACAGTGGCGTGGAGGTCAACCTGCGCAAGCTGCGCCAGGAAGGCCGCATTCGCCGCGAAGGCTCCACCAAGGCCGGGCGCTGGGTGGTGCTTCCCCCAATCCGGGAGCCCGAACCATGAGCGGCCTCGGCTTCGAGCGCGCCACCCAGGACCGGGTGCTTGGCCTGTTTCAGGACAAGCTGGGCTACCGCAACCTGGGCGACTGGAAAGACCGCGCTGGCAACAGCAACATCGAGGAGGGCATTCTCAGCAACTTTTTGCAGCGCCGCGGCTACAACGAAGCGGAGATCAGCGGCGCCCTCTATCAGCTCCGCAGCGCAGCCGATGTGAGCCAGGTGGGTCTCGATGAGGCGAACCGGCGCGTCTACGCGTTGCTCCGCTACGGCGTTTAGGTGAAGGCCAACGCCGATCAACCCACCACCACGGTCTCGCTGATCGATTGGCATAACCCCGACGCCAACGACTTCGCCATCGCCGAGGAGGTCACCCTCAAGGGCCCCCGCGAGCGACGGCCGGATCTGGTGCTCTATCTCAATGGCATCGCCATCGGCGTGATCGAGCTCAAGCGCAGCCGCGTCAGCATCGGTGATGGCATTCGCCAAAACCTCTCCAACCAACATTCGGAGTTCAACGCCTGGTTCTTCGCCACCAACCAGTTCGTGTTCGCCGGAAACGACTCCGAAGGGCTCCGCTACGGCGCCATCCAGACGCCGGAGAAATACTTTCTTAGCTGGAAGGAAGACGAAGCCGACAACAGCCGTCTCAAGCTTGACAAGTACCTGCTCAAGATCTGTCGGAAGGACAGGCTGATCGAACTGCTGCGCGACTTCGTGCTGTTTGATACTGGCATCAAGAAGCTGCCAAGGGTTCATCAGTACTTCGGCATCAAGGCTGCCCAGAAACACGTTCAGCAGCGCCGCGGCGGCATCATCTGGCACACCCAGGGCAGCGGCAAAAGCCTCGTGATGGTGCTGCTGGCCCGCTGGATCCTGGCCAACAACCCAAACGCCCGTGTGGTGATCATCACCGATCGCGATGAGCTAGATAAACAGATTGAAGGCGTCTTCGCCGCTGCTGGTGAAGCGATCCAGCGCAGTAGCAGCGGCAAGGAGCTGATGCAGGCCCTGAGCCAACCCGCACCCAGGCTGCTCTGTTCCCTGGTGCATAAGTTCGGCGTGCGCGGTGTCGACGACTTTGAGGCCTATCTCGAACAGCTCCAGGCCCAGCCCAGTCCAACGGTTGGAGAACTGTTCATCTTTGTGGATGAATGCCACCGCACCCAGAGCGGCAAGCTTCACCGCGTGATGAAAGCCCTGCTCCCGGATGCCGTGTTCATCGGCTTCACCGGCACGCCGTTGCACAAGAAGGACAAGGCCACCAGCCTGGAGGTGTTCGGTGGCTACATCCATACCTATAAGTTCAGCGAAGGCGTCGAAGACAAGGTGGTTCTTGATCTGGTCTACGAAGCGCGTGACATCAACCAACGGCTCAGCTCCCAGGAGCGGCTGGATCAGTGGTTCGAGGCCAAGACCGCTACCCTGAACAGCTGGCAGCAACGCGAGCTGAAGCGCCAGTGGGGGACCTTGCAGAACGTGCTCAGCTCCCGGTCAAGAATGGATCGCATCGTTGCCGACATTATTTTCGACTTCGCCGTCAACATCCAGCGACTGGCCAGCGAACGCGGCAATGCCATCCTGGTGGCCTCCAGCATCTACGAAGCCTGCCGCTATTATGAGCTGTTCAACCAGACGGAACTCAAGGGCAAGTGCGCTGTGATCACCTCCTACGACCCCAAGGCGGCCGATGTGACCAAGGAGGAGGTTGGCGCCAACACCGAAACCGACAAGCAGTTCATCTATAACACCTACACAAAGCTGCTGGAGGGTGTGGCGGTACAACCCGGCATGAGCCGCACCGAAACCTATGAAGAGGCCGCCAAGCAACGCTTTATCCAGCAGCCGGCCCGCATGAAGTTGTTGATCGTGGTCGACAAGCTGCTCACCGGTTTCGACGCGCCATCCTGCAGCGTTCTCTACATCGACAAGTCGATGCAAGACCATGGACTCTTCCAGGCCATCTGCCGCACCAATCGCCTCGATGGCGACGACAAGCCCTACGGCTTGATTGTTGACTACATGGACCTGTTCAGGAAGCTTGAGAATGCCATTGCGGTGTACTCCAGCGACGATCTCGATCATTCCTCCGGTGGGTCTGATCCCGAGGTGCTCCTGCAGGATCGGCTCAAAAAGGCCAAGCAACGCTTGGATGATGCCTCGGAGCAGGAGGCGCTACTGGCCGAGGCTGTGGCACCGCCTAAGGATGAGCTCGCTATCCTCCATTACTTCTGCGGCAACAGCGAAAGCGCTACAGATCTGCAGGAGCGAGAGCTTCTGCGCATGGCGTACTACAAGGCTGTGGCCGAACTGACGAGGGCGCACGCCGCACTGGCCCATGAACTAACAGAAGCTGGCTACAGCACAGGTGCGGCGACCCGGATCACGCAACAGCGTGACAAGGCACTGGATTGGCGGCAAATGATCCGCTTGGCGGCGGGGGAAAATCTCGACCTCAAGCCCTACGAGGCCGACATGCGCTATCTGATCGATGCCTATATTGAAGCCGACCAAACACGCAAGATCTCCGCCTTCGACGACATCGGCCTGTTGGAGCTGATCGTCAAGACGGGTGTTGCCCAGGCCATTCACAAAGGCTTCGGTAATGCCAACGGCAACAGGACGGCGGTCCAGGAAACCATCGAAAACAACATGCGTCGCACGATCATCAGCGAGCATGCCCATGATCCCGCGTTCTATGAGCGGATGTCGCAGGTTCTCGATGAGATCATCCGCTTTCGCAAGCAACATGCTGACGCCTATGAGGACTACCTGCGCACGATCGCTGAACTGGCCCGCCAACTGTAGCAGCCCACGGCTGATAGCACCCCTGCGGAACTCGATACCCCTGGCAAACGGGCCCTCTGGAACAACCTCCATGGCGACCTTGATCTGGCACTTCGCGTGGATCGCACGGTGCGCCAGGTCCGGCCCGATGGCTGGCGCGGCGTGCAGGCCAAGGAGCAGCTGATCAAAGCTGCGCTGTACGGACTGCTTCAGGATGGGGCCGAGGAGGAGCGTGTGTTTGAGCTGCTTGTGGCCCAATCGGAATACTGATGGCGCAGGCTTACCCCAGTCATCAGTTGCTGATCGGTGCTCTGCCCGTGGAGGTCACCCTCAAGCCCATCAAGCACCTGCATCTTCCCGTGCTGCCCCCCGATGGGGCTGTGCGCATTTCGGCGCCGCAAGGGATGAGCCCCGACCATCTGCGGGCTTACGCCATCGGCAAGCTCGGATGGATCCGCAAGCAGCAGGCCCGATATTCCGGCCAGCAACGCGAGAGTGCCAGGCAGGTGATCGAGCGGGAGTCCCATGCGCTGTGGGGTCGCAGGCTGCTGCTGCACATCGAGGAGAGGAATGCCGCGCCGCGGATTGAGGTTCACCCCACGCAGCTGATCCTTTACCTCCGGCCTAGTTGCAGCTTGCAGAAACGGCAGAGCATCCTGGCCGCCTGGTACCGCAACGAGCTCCGCAGGGAAGCGGCGGATTTGATCGATCACTGGCAGCGGCGTCTGGGTGTGCAGATCAACAAGCTCTTCGTTCAGGCGATGACCCGTCAATGGGGTAGCTGCAACCCGCGGACAAGAAACATCCGACTGAACACACAGCTGGCCGGGAAGCCTCTGCCCTGTCTAGATTATGTGATTCTGCATGAACTAGCCCACCTGCGCGTGCCCACCCATAGCGAAGCTTTTATTGGTCTTCTGGAATCACATCTTCCGGATTGGCAGGAACGTCGTCGGCTCCTCAATAGCCTCCCGCTTGTTGAAACCTGATCCTCATGGGAACATGCCGATGAAAACCTGCTGAAGAATGATTGAGAAGCTGCCTCATCCCATTATCACACCAGCAGGTTGCCCCATGCTTCACCATTCATTCGCGACGCCTGGACAAAAGCGTGGGCAGGAAGCCGAGCCATTCAGAAATTCACAAACAGACTCGTCATTCGAACAACCATGATCTACACGCAGGTTCTCCATCGCGCCCCGGCTGGCATGTCCAGCACAAATTGCTCTATGTTACATTGTGCACTTCATTCTACGCGGCACTCCCCAAGGCTGAATTGCAGCAGAGTCGCCTGAAGGCCTCTGATTTGCAGAAGCACGTCAGATCCTGCAGTGAATCGCATTCGCTTCGTTGAGCCTGCAAGGCTTGAGGCTCTTGCTGAAGCTGACTATTGTCATCGAGTTAGCACAGGACCTGGAACCAAGTTTCTTGAAGTTGTAGAGGATGCCACAGCAGCCAACAATTTGGTGACTTGCATACCTTGCTCCTTCATGAGTCTGACCTTGTCTCCGGTGGCATCAACCGAGATTGTTTCATACGTGGCTTCAAGCCATATACTAGTAGTGAGGCTCTCATCCTTTGAGTTACTATTCATCCAACCCATTCAAAGCTTTCTGAAGTTATTAACCAACTTGTTGAAATGACATCCAACTGCCTGAGAGATGACGCCTTCTCACATCCAGATACACAAGTCGCGAGCGTAAGCTGGCTTCTATGCTGAGATCTCTGTCCGTTTCTGATCTGGAGCGATCTGCGACACATTGGCCTGCTTTGCTGATCACATGAAACTGGCCGGAGCATGGGCGGCCTTAATGAATACGAGTAGACCTGGCGTTGATCGTCTGCTAGATCCTTCGAACCAGGCTGTGATGCTCTCAACGCTTGGGCGAACAGCATCGGCAGTAGATAAGTCGTTAAAGGTTGAGCCGTCTTGATTTCAATCTCAACATCAAGATACAGAGGACGGGAGCTGCTGGACCACGGGCAGAGGAGCATGCGTTGATCCTGTGAAGCGAAGAGATTCACTGCGATATCTCAGCAACTATGGCTGTGATCAGCTGAGGGAGGGTGGCAACCATTCAGGGGTTGAACCATCACAAAATGTTCGTATGGAAGCCGCTCCGCTCACGCGGCACAGCCCGCCCTGGTCTTCCTCCGGGGGCCGGGCAACGCCGACGCGACGCCCTATCCGCCTCGGGTGAGCTGAGCGACCACGCCGCCTCCTGCGGACATCGGGAGTTGCGCTTGAACTCCGCTGTCTGCTCCGCCAGCACAACCGGCCCGCATTCAATCCCCCGCAGCTCCAGCTGCCCCAAAGCGATCCCAACGGAACAACTCCAACCAGCGCCGGTCGGCGGCCGACAGGGTTCCATCCAGGGCCGCCACCGTCAGCCGCGCCGTGATCGCCGCCAGCAACACGCCGTTGCGGTAGTGGCCGGTGGCCAGCCACAGGCCCGGGATTGGCCCCGGCCCCAGCAGCGGCCCCTCATCCGGGGTGCCGGGCCGGAACCCCCACCAGCGCTCCATCGGCGGCCAGCCTCGGGCCTCCGGCAGCAGCTCGGCGATGCCGGCCTGGAGCTGGCGCTGGCCATCGGGGGTGAGCCCCTCTCCGAAGCCCGCCTCCGGTTCACTGGTGGCCCCCACCACCACCAGCCCATCCTCCCGCGGCACCAAATAGGTGCCCGGCCCGAACAACACCCGCCGCAACGCCTGGCGCGGCGCTTGCAGCGACAGCATTTGGCCCTTCACCGGGAACACCGGCAACTGGGGCAGCAGCTGACCGCTCCAGGCCCCGCAGCACAGCACCGCCTGGGACGCCTCCAGCCACTGGGTCCCGGCTTCGACGCTTTGCAGCCTCACCCCTCGCAGGGCCCCATCCGCCCCGCGATCCAGCTCCAGCAGCTCGGCTCCCTCCTGGAACTCCACGCCCATGCGGGCGCAGGCCAGTTCCAGGGCCCGCATCAGCCGGCGGCGGTTGTCGATTTGGCCATCTTGCGGGAACAGCAGGCCGGCCTGCCAGCGGAGCCCGATGCCGGGGATTTCGCCTTCTAGCTCCCGGCGACTCAGCACCATTCCCTCGCTGGCGGTGGGAAAGGCCAGCGCCTCCTCCGCCGAGGCCAACGGCACCACGATCCCGCAGGGGAGCAGGCCGCAGGGCAGGCCGCTATCGGCCTCGATCATCTCCACCCAGCGCGGCACCTCCATCAGGCTGGCCTGGCCCAGCTCCAGCAACGGCCCATGCAGGCCCTCGGCATGGGGAGCCAACATGCCGGCCGCCACGAAGCCCGCCGATTCCCGGCGCCGGCGGCTGAGCAGCCGCACCGAGCGGCCGCCGCGGGCCAATTGGTGGGCGATCGCCAGGCCCATCAGGCCGCCTCCCAGCACCAGCACGGTGCCCTTTGGCGGCGGCCATGGCCCGACGGGCTCAGGATGGGGGGGCGGGATAGGCGCCATAGGATCGCGTTGTGTCCATGCCGATCCAGTGCCGAATGCAGCCTTGCTGGTCCAGCTGCTCGGCACCGTAGCGAGCGAGCCGTCCAGCATCGCTGGTCTTGGGCTGAAGCAGATATCCCTGCCGACCGTGATGTTGGGGGTGGGGCTGATCTTCCTGGTCACCCTCACGATCAGTCGCTTCTCGCCGAAGTTCGGCCTGCCGGCGATTCTCGGGGTGCTGCTGTTCGGCTTGCTGCTGCCAGCCCATCTCAACCCCCTGGGCGTGGAGCGAATCAGCCATCTGCAGACCGTCAACCTGGCGATGCTGCTGTTCTATGCGGGCTTGAGCACGGATCTGCGCCAGATTCGCAGCTTCTTGGGATATGGCTTGCTGCTCTCGATCGGCGGTGTGGTGGTCACCACGCTGGTGCTGGGGATTTGCATCTGGTTCCTCTCCTCCCCCACCGCCAGCTCCGTGCAGCTGGGCACCAGCCAGATCCCCTTGGCGGTGGGCATGCTGGTGGCCTCCTGCCTGGCCTCCACGGATGCGGGGGCCACCTTGAGCGTGCTCAAGCAGGTGCGGCACCACGTGCCCGCAAAGTTGCGGGACCTGCTGGAGTTCGAGTCGGCCTTGAACGACCCGGCGGCGATCCTGATGCTCAGCCTGATGCTGGGCCTCGCCAGCCTCTCCGGCGCCCAGCGGGCGGAAGGGGTGCTGGTGGATCAACTGCGCCTGTTCATCCAGGCGCTCGGCATCGGCGTCCTGGTGGGCGTGCTGGTGGGTTACCTGGCGCGCTTCACGATCAATAGGATCGTCACCGATGCCAGCCAGCTGCTGGTGCTGGGTCTGTCCATCGCCCTGATCGGCTTCGGGCTCGCCCAGGAGCTGCTGGGATCCGGCTTCATCGCCACCTACCTGGCCGGCTTGGTGCTGGCCAACCACGACTACAGCAACCGCTGGATCAAGCCCGAGGCGCTGCAGCAGTCGCTGCTGCCGTTCAACACGATGACCGAGATCGCCGTGTTCTTCCTGTTCGGACTGGCCATGAGTCCAGCCAAGATCTGGCACTCCCTATCGATGGGGATCCTGGTCAGCCTGGCGATGATCCTGGTGGCTCGGCCTTTGGGGGTGCTGGCCTTCCAGCGCTTCTCCCCCTTCAACGCCCGCGAATCGGCACTGGTGGCCTGGTGCGGCCTGCGCGGCGCCGTGCCCCTAGCCCTCACCCACGACCTGGTGGTGAAGCTGCCCGAGATTCAGGGATTAACAGCCTCCCAGATCCAGGCCCTGGGCCCCAGCATCGAGGGGATCATCTTCCTGGCGGTGGTGCTCAACCTGCTGGTCCAGGGGGTGAGCCTGCCGCCCCTGTGCAAACGCCTCGGGTTGGGCCGCGACGAACCAGTTCTGCCTTGACGCCAGTCGCCTGGTCAGCCCGAGCCAGCCTCCTAGGATCCCAGCTGCCCAGCCGCCCCAGGCGTCGCCCCTCCCCCGATCCATGGCCAGCGCCTCCGCCCCTACCGCCACGCCCAACCGCTCCGCGGCACCGGTCAGCGAGGCAGCCTGGGAGGCGGTGATCGGCCTGGAGATCCATGTGCAGCTGGGCACCGCCAGCAAGATCTTCACCGCCGCCTCCACCGTGTTCGGCGATGACCCCAACACCCACATCGATCCGGTGGTCTGCGGCTTACCCGGCACGTTGCCGGTTCTCAATCAGAAGGTGCTGGAATACGCGGTCAAGGCCAGCTTGGCCCTGAACCTGCAGGTGGCTGAACACAGCAAGTTCGACCGCAAGCAGTATTTCTATCCCGACCTTCCCAAGAACTACCAGATATCCCAATACGACGAACCGATCGCCCAGGATGGCTGGATCGAAGTGGAGGTGGCGGAAAAGGGTAAGGAAACCTACCTCAAGCGCATTGGCATCGAGCGGCTGCACATGGAGGAAGATGCCGGCAAACTAGTGCACGCCGGCAGCGATCGCCTGGCTGGCAGCAGCCATTCCCTGGTGGATTACAACCGCGCTGGTGTGGCGTTGGCTGAGATCGTGAGCAAGCCGGATCTGCGCACCGGCCGCGAGGCGGCGGAATACGCCTCCGAGGTGCGTCGCATCATGCGCTATTTGGGTGTGAGCGACGGCAACATGCAAGAAGGTTCGCTCCGCTGCGATGTCAACATCTCCGTGCGCCGCGGGCCCGACGCGCCCTTCGGCACGAAGGTGGAGATCAAAAACATGAACTCCTTCTCCGCCATCCAAAAGGCCTGCGAATACGAGATTCAGCGGCAGATCAAGGCCTATGAATCCGGTGAGCCGGTGCTGCAGGAAACCCGCCTCTGGGATGAGGGTCGCCAGCTCACCAAGAGCATGCGCTCCAAGGAGGGTTCAAGCGACTACCGCTACTTCCCCGATCCCGATCTTGGCCCCATTGAAGTGAGCCCGGCGCAACGGCAAGCCTGGCTGGACGAACTGCCGGAGCTGCCGGCCGCCAAACGCCATCGCTACGCGGAGCAGCTGGGCCTGTCGGCTTACGACGCGCGGGTGCTCACCGACGAGCGGCCGATGGCCGCCTACTTCGAGGCGGCGGTGGCGGCTGGGGCCGACGCCAAGGGCGTGGCCAACTGGATCAGCGGCGACATCGCCGCCCATGTGAATGCCAACCGGCTCTCCTACGACACCCTGCCCTTCCGACCGGAGCAATTGGCCGAGATGGTGCAGCTGATCGAACAGGGTGCCATCAGCGGCAAGATCGCCAAGGAAATCCTGCCGGAGTTGCTGGAGCAGGGAGGCTCCCCGAAGGCGATCGTGGCGGCCCGCGGCCTGGGCATGATCAGCGACCCCGCCGCCATTGGCGCGATCGTGGAGGCCCTGCTCGCCGCCCATCCGGAGGAAGTGGCCGCCTTCCGCGGCGGCAAGACCAAACTGCAGGGCTTCTTCGTCGGCCAGCTGATGAAGCAAACCGGCGGCAAGGCCGACCCCAAGCTCGCCAACCAGATCCTGAACCAGAAGCTCAAGGGCTGAGGCTGCGCTGGCCGCGGCAACGCAGGTCGCTATCCCCGCCAACAGCCCTCAGCAGCGGCCAGCCACGAAGCTCTGAGTTCCGCCCCTGGCGCTCCCGGAGCAACCCCGAGAAGCCCGTGATTTCCAGGGGGCAACTTGCAAGATTTCACAAGGTTGATGGCCTCTTGACCAGAGCAGTGGCTGCCCATGCAGACCCAGCAACCGGTTTATGCCAGCCCTCATGGATCCAGCCCTCAAGGGTTTGGCTTGCCGAGCTCCATCAGCTTTTGACCTGTTTCCTGAACAAACGACGAATCAAACGAGAGGTCTACAATCGTTGTCTTGGCAATTTCGCGATCCAATAACTGGATCAATTTACTGGCATCATCGGCGGTGCCGAGATTGAGCGTCGGCGCTGGAGCCGCATTCTCCTGCCCGGAGGTGGCCGAAGCGACTGTCAAGTCACCCAGGGGGAAGATGCCTGTCGACGCCGCACTGCGCAAAGCGTGACCCAGCCAGGCATCGCGCTTGTAAGCCGTGATGAAAAGATTGACATTCGGATTACTGC
Source organism: Synechococcaceae cyanobacterium (assembly GCA_046319055.1). Classification (GTDB taxonomy): domain Bacteria; phylum Cyanobacteriota; class Cyanobacteriia; order PCC-6307; family Cyanobiaceae; genus Cyanobium. The sequence goes on along the minus strand of JBKCTK010000106.1, from coordinate 14,366 downwards.
CGATATAGCCAAATAAGGCGCTGTAGCTCACCGCGCCAACCGTAATCATGCCACAACAGACTCCTACATAGATGATGCGGGAGTCTGTTTGCTCCCAGCCCTTCTTGCTGACCAGGAACAAACTGGCCAGAGCCGCAAGCCCGGTGACCGTAGCCATCGAAAATGTCGACAGCTGACGATTCAGAAAATAAGCCGCGACCTTGCAGTTTCGCCACTCCAGGAAAGCCAGCATCAGGCTTTGCTCGTTCAGACGATCGAGCTGAGGCTTCGTAATCTTAGGCAGGTCACTCCCGGGTTTCTGCGGCGTCAGATCGGGTCGAAAAGGCCCCGTCCCAACAGTCCTGATCTGGGTGTTGATGGCATCCTCCTCCGCGAACCATGGGATCAGGGTGGAAATCACCGAGCTCAGGGCAGCTCCCACCCCATCCCCTTGAGAGGTCTTGGCTGGGGTGGGTAGGGACGACAGCCCGGCGGGTCTGCAGTAGCTCCATTCGCGTTGCAGCGACGCCACCGACCAGGAGGTCACCAGCCAGACGAGCAACGCCCCCGCAGAACAGGTCACGGCCACGGCCACCGGCATGGGGGTCCGGCCACGGCCTCCGTCGCGCCCTTGGGCTGGGCGAGCATCCGGTGTGGGATCGGGTGTGGTGCCTGCTGGATGGGCTCCGGCAGGATCGGCTGGTGCCGCGACGTTGGGGCCAACACTGTCAGCAGAGTCCACCATGGAGCCAGGTGTGGCGCGTTGCCGCCAATCTGGCCCAGCGGGCACGGCGCGTCAGCCCGCTTGCGGCTGGCGGCGATCCCAAGCCCGCCATCCCAAGGCCGCGCTCGCAGGCGCCCATCGGTTATCCAGCCAGCCTCCAGCTAGCGTCTCGCCATGACCCTGGCCGAATCTGCCGCCAAGGCCCATGCGCGCTTCACCGTGGAGCAGTTCCACCGGCTTTGCGCCGCGGTTCCTGAGCAACGGCTGGAGTTGATCGAGGGCGAGGTGTTGCAGGTGATCGCCAAGGGAACCCAGCACACGGCGGTGGTGCATCGCTTGATCGCCGCGCTCCAGGCGCTACTGGCCGACCCAGCCGGCCCGGGCCAGCGCTGGCAGTTGCGGGTGGAGGCTCCGCTGGATCTGGGCCCTGGCAACGAGCCGGAGCCAGACCTCGCCCTGGTGGCCCGCCGGGCTGACGACTACTGGCAGGCCCACCCCAGCGCCGCCGACACCTGGCTGGTGATCGAGGTGGCCGACAGCAGCCTCGCCTTCGACCTCAACACCAAGGCCAAGCTTTACGCCACAGCCGGCATCCCGCACTACTGGGTGGTGGACGTGCAGCGACCCCGGCTGCATCGGCTGATGGAGCGTCCGTGCAGCGATCCAGACCTGTCGCCTGTTGTCGAGGCGGTGGAGCAGGTGATCGTGGGGCTGCCCACCTCCTGATCCGCCAGCGGGGCTCAGCCGCTGCCCCGCCAGGGGGTTGCGCTGCCGCCCCTCCAGGCCGCCGCCGTCAAGGCGGCCAGGGCCGCCGGCTCCTTGCGGTTGTCGATCAGCCGAGCCGCCAGGCCCCGTTTGCGGCAGAGCGGCCACTGGGCCGCCAGCCGCGCCTCGGCCTCGGCCGCGTTCAGGTCATCGCGGGCCATCAGCCGCTGCCGCTGCTGGGCTTCATCGCAATCCACCAGCCAGATTTCGCGACAGAGCCCCTCCAACCCCGCCTCGAACAGCAACGGGATCACCAGCAGCAGCGCCGGCTCAGCCGCCAAGCGCACCAGCTCGGTTTCGAAGCGCTGGCGCACCAGCGGGTGCAGCAGCTGCTCCAGCCAGTGGCGCTCGCGCGGCTCGGCGAACACAATCCGACCCAAGGCTGCCCGATCGAGGCTGTCGGCCGCCGCTGGGCCCCGCACCCGCTCGCCATAGCGGGCCAGCACCGCCAGGGTGGCTGGACAGCCGGGCGCCAAGGCCTCCCGGGCATAGACATCCGCATCGAGAATTGGCAGCCCTTGCTGGTCGGCCAGCAGCCGGGCCACCGTGCTCTTGCCGCTGGCGATGCCTCCGGTGAGGCCGATGCGGCGCTGCCGCCCACCCCAGCGCGGACGATTCAGCGCCGCCAACCGGGCCGGCGGGCCCAGTTGCTCGAGCTGGAACTGGACTCCGTAGCTGGGGGTGGGCCGCTCGGAATAGAAGCGGGCGGGTTGGGGCGGCCGCAGGCTTTGGCTCAGGGCCGCCAGGCGGCTGCGCAGCCGCAATCCGGCCAGCATCAGCCCCTGAAGCGGTGAGGGGGGCAGGCTCCAGCCCAGGCAAGCGGCCTCCCGCTCGCAGAGCAAACCAGCCAGCAACCGACCGAGCCCGGGCCGCAACGGCGCCGGCCAATCCGCCAGCAGCATCGCCAGGGTGGCATCGGCCACCCGGCGGTTGCTGGACGCCAGCGCAAAGGCGCGGGCTTCAAAGGCCTGGTTGAAAGCCAGCATCGCCTCCAGATCCGCAGGGATGGCCGGAATGCCCATACGCTCCCCCACCAGAAGCCAGAAGCGATGCAAGGCTCGCTGCTCCTCTCCGGTTAGGGGCCGCCAGCCGTAACGGCTCAGCCAGCGGATCGGTTCACACACAAAAGTGGAGAGCACATAGCGGTAATCCTCATCGCGAATCGGATAAGCGGCGTGGATGCGATTGAGGCGGCTGATCACAGCCTCCCCCATGGCGCTGTCGGGGCCATGGCGCAGCAGCTCGGCCACCATCAGGCCGGTGTCGTCGTAGCGCTTGCGCGGTCGCTGCAGAAACTCCCCAGTACCCTCCCGCAGCCCGGAGATGGAGGGCTCGCAGAAGGTCTTGAGCAAAGCCAGCTCCAGCGAGCGGGTCAGATCCCAAGGGAAAATTCGCCCGGCCAGCGCGTGACAGCAGGCGATGGCGTCCCGATCTGCGCGGCTGAGCCGGCTCAGGCCAGCCCCAGCCTGAGCTGGGCCAGCCATGGCTTCGCCTTGCCTGGCAGCACCGGTCACGCCGATGGTCGTCGGCGGACCGCTGAGGTCGCCCGGGGTTTCGGGCTGTTGAGGGGGAGGCGTGGGCCCGGGGGAGGACACCGGCAGCGGCGGCGGCGGGCCCCAGTCTGGCCAAGACCCTGGCCCGCCCGCCTCGTCAGACGAAGCTGATCTGGCTGAGGCTGGAGAAGCCGCTGGCGAAGCTGTATCCCGTGATCTCCAGCACGGCATCGCTGCCGCTGGAGAAACCGGCCACGCTGTCGTTGAGGGCCAGGAACGTGCGGGTGCCGAAGTTGAAGGTGGCGGCTCCATTGGCCAGGAACGTGCCGCTATTCAGCAGGGTGCCGAGGGAGGAGCTGGTGAGGCTGGATTGGGCTCCCAAAGTGCGGAAGCTGCCGCTGGGGGGTGTGGTTGCCACGTCGATCAGGTCTTGGCCGATCACGAAATCCGTGATCCGCTCGAACAGCAGCGTCGAGGTGCTGCTCACGGCAAGAGCGCCATCGCTGAGCGTGTTGTAGTCGAAGCGGTCGGCGCCGCTGCCGCCCGTGATCGTGTCGAGCCCGGCTCCACCCACCAACACATCGTCGCCGCCGGCGCTGTTGAGGTTGTCGGTGCCGGTGCCGCCGCGAACGCGATCGCTGCCGGCACTGCCGACAAAGCTGTCGTTGCCGGCATCGAGATCGATCGTGAGATTGGAGCCGAGCAGGGTGGTGCCGCTGAAGTTGAAGCTGTTGGCATTGGCATTCCCCACCACACGCACGGCACCGGTTGTGGCCGTGGCGTCGATCACTTCGATGCCGTTGGCGCTCGAGAAGCTGAGCAGGCCGATGTCAACGGCGGCGCTGCCGGAGACGGCGGCGATGCGATCCACTTCGCCTACGCCGTTGCCAGTGTCGGCGTAGGTGTCGTAGCCGCCGAAGCCGCTGCTCACAGTACCGCTCACCTCATAGATGTCGGAGCCGCTGGCGCCATTGAGGTTGTCGGTGCCGCTACCGCCGCGAACGCGATCGTTGCCGGCGCTGCCGACAAAGCTGTCGTTGCCGGCATCGAGATCGATCGTGAGATTGGAGCCGAGCAGGGTGGTGCCGCTGAAGTTGAAGCTGTTGGCGCTGGCATTCCCCACCACGCGCACGGCACCGGTTGTGGCCGTGGCGTCGATCACTTCGATGCCATTGGCGCTCGAGAAGCCGAGCAGTCCGATGTCAACGGCGGCGCTGCCGGCGGCGGCGACGATGCGATCCACCTCGCCTACGCCGTTGCCAGTGTCGGCGTAGGTGTCGTAGCCGCCGAAGCCGCTGGCCACCGTGCCGCTCACCTCATACACATCGGAGCCACCGGCGCCATTGAGGCTGTCGGTGCCGGTGCCGCCGAGGATGCGGTTACTGCCCGCGCTGCCGACAACCGTGTCGTTGCCAGCACCAAGATCGATGGAGAGTGTGCTGCCCAGCAGGCTGACGCTACTGAAGTTGAAGCTGTTGGCGCTGCCATCGCCCAACAGGCGCACGGCGCCGCTGGTGGCGGTGGCATCGATCACCTCGATGCCGCTCGTGGAGGAGAAGCCCGTGAGGCCGATGTCGACGGCGGCCGTTCCGGCGGCGGCAACAATGCGGTCGATCTCGCCGACGCCAGTACCCCCATCGGAGTAGGTGTCGTAACCGCTAAAGCCACTGCTGGCATTACCGCTCACCTCGTAGATGTCGGAGCCGCCAGCACCATTGAAGCTGTCGTTTCCGTTGCCCGTGAGGATGCGATCGCTGGCGGCAGTGCCCACAACGAGGTCGTTGCCGGAGCCTGGATCGATCACCACGTTGGTACCGATGATGCTGATGCCAGTGAAGTTGAGGCTATTGGCATTGTCGTCGCCCAGCAAGCGAACCCGGCCGCTGGTGCCGCTGGCGTTGATCTGCTCGATGCCACTGCTAGGAGCAAAACTGCGCAGACCGATATCGACAGCATCGCTGCCGTTGCTTGTCACCACCAGGATGCGATCGATCTCGCCCACACCGCTACCGGTGTCGGCATAGGTGTCGTAGCCGGAGAAGTTGGTGGTGCTGTTACCGCTCACCTCATAGGTGTCGGCACCGCCGCGACCATTGAGCACATCATCGTTCTTGCCGCCCTGGATCACATCCCCACTGCTGCTGCCGTCGATCGTGTCATTGCCGTCGCCGCCCTCGATGCGCACATTGCCACCGAGGCTGGCCACATTGCGGAAATCGAGCACGTTATTGGACCAGTTGCCAAGCAGCCGTACCACTCCAGCAACAACGCTGCCATTCACTGTCTTGCTGGTGGCATTGACCAGCTGCTCGATGCCATTGCTGCTGAGAAAGTTACCGCCCGCCAGGCCGATATCCACGCCATCGTTACCGATGGCCACGATCCGATCGGTGCCGGCGGCGCCGCTATCGCTATAGAGGTCGTAGCCGCCAAAAGTCTGCCAGCCGCCGGCGACAAGGCCACTCACAAAGTAGCTATCGCTGCCCTCGCCACCGTCGAGTACGTCATCATCGCCACCGCCGTAAAGGCTGTCCTCGCCGGCGCCGCCGCCCAGGCTGTCGGCGCCATAGCCGCCCCAGATCTGATCGCTGATCACACTGCCGACGCAGCTGTCGCTGCCACCACCGAGATCGATGCGAATCGCGGTGCCGAGCAGTTCGGTGGTGCTGAAGTCGAACGTGTTATTCCGCCAGTCGCCCAGGATTTGCACCGGGCCCGTGGTGGCCCTGGCATCGATGCGTTCGATGCCGCTGGCAGGGCCAAAGTTGACTAACCCGATGTCGACGGCGGAGATCCCATCGCTGGACACCACCACGATCTGGTCGAAGCCGCTGCTGCCGGTATCGGTATAGGTGTCGTAACCCTCGAAAGTATAGGGAACACCGGAAACCCACTCAGGCCCAGCACCACTCACGAAATAGGTGTCACCGCCGTCGCCACCATCGATCTGGTCGTCGCCGCGGCTGCCGCGGATCGTGTCCGCCAGGAGCGAACCCTTGATCGTGTCGTTGCCATCGGCACCATCGAGCACAAAATTGCCGCCGATCAGGCTGACGCTGGAGAAATCCAGCAGATTGCTGGCCCAGTTGCCCAGCAGCCGCACCGTGGCGGTGCCGCCGTTGCCATCGCTGCTGGCATTCACGATCTGCTCGATGCCATTCGCGCCCGTGAAGTGAGCGAGGCCGATGTCCACCGGGCCATCGCCAATCGCCACAATCTGATCCACACCGCTGCTGCCGCTGTCGGCAAAAGCGTCATACCCTTCAAAGTCGTAGCTGTTCCAATCGGGGTTGTTGGGATTGCTGCCGCTCACCCAATAGCTGTCGCCGCCCTGGCCGCCATCGAGCTGGTCGTCACCACGGCTGCCGCGGATCGTGTCCGCCAGGACCGAACCCTTGATCGTGTCGTTGCCATCGGCACCATCGAGCATAAAATTGCCGCCGATGAGGCTGACGCCGGAGAAATCCAACCGGTTGCCCTCCCAGTTGCCCAAAAGCCGCACCAAGGCCGTATCGCCATTGCCATCGCTGCTGGCATTCACGATCTGCTCGATGCCACTAGCGCCCGAAAAGGAAAGGAGGCCGATGTCCACCGGGCCATCACCAATCGCCACAATTCGATCCACATCGCTGCTGCCGCTGTCGGCAAAGGTGTCATAGCCCTCGAAGTTGTAGGTGCTCCAATCAGGGTTATAGGGATTGCTGCCGCTTACCCAATAGCTGTCGCCGCCCTGGCCGCCATCGAGCTGGTCGTCCCCACGACCGCCGCGAATCACGTCCGCCAGGATAGAACCCTTGATCGTATCGTTGCCATCGGCGCCATCGAGCACAAAATTGCTGCCGATCAGGCTGACGCCGGAGAAATCCAGCCGGTTGCCCTCCCAGTTGCCCAGCAGCCGCACCGAGGCCGTGCCGCCACTGGCATCGCTGGTGGCATTCACGATGTGCTCGATGCCGTTGCTGGTGCCGAAGCTCAGCAGGCCGGCATCCACAGGGCCGCTGCCTTGCACCAGGATGATATCGGTTCCACTCGTTCCGGAGTCAGCATAGGTGTCGTACCCCTGAAAGCTATAGGTTCTCCAGTCGTAGTCGGAAGGATGAAAACCACTCACCTGATAGACATCTCCAGCGTTACCGCCATCCAGAAGGTCGTCATCGAACCCGCCATCGAGAAGATCACTCCCATCGCCTCCCTGCAAGGTGTCGCGCCCCCAGCCGCCATCGAGCAGGTCGGCAGCTGCGCCCGCTTGCAGCAGGTCATCGCCGCCGTTGCCCAGTAGTTGATTGCGTTCGACGTTGCCGACCAGTACCTCGCCGGCATCGGTGCCAACCGTTAGGCGCGTGCTGTTGAGGAAATAGTTCACCCAGGACGATACATCGCTGAGGCTTTGGTTGCGATCGCCATCTTCGTTGACGAATGTATCGCCTTCAATTTCAAAGCCGATATGAAACATGCCATCGGCTACGGTATTGATCAGATTGCGACCGAAGAACTGTGTGTTACCGCCATCGTTCTGAATCTTGTGGAAACCAGTCTCTGAGCCGTCGCCTTCATCGTCGCCGTGCAGGGCCACAAAGTCATCATAATGATTGGTGCGAAACCAGCTATTAATCAGTCGCAAGTCGCTTTTGGTGATCCAGCCATCGTTGTTCACGCCGGTAGCGCTGATGGCGTCCAGATAGAGATGCAGGATGCCATCGGCCGCGGCGAGGCCATCATTGATGTCCGTGGCGGAGGTCCAGGTGGCCAGGCCGGGATCGAGCCGCATCCAATCGGTGAGCCGGTCGAAGCCGGTGCCGGTGGTGGAGGGATCGCCGTAGTAATAGGAGATCCATTCGGCCACATCACTCACCAGCGCGTTAGCGTCGCCATCTTCATTGACAAAGCGACCGTCGACGGTCAGATCAAAGCCAAGGTGATAGATGCCATCAAAAATAGTATTGATGGCATTTCGGCCGAAGAGGACGGTGTTGGCACCATCGTTCTGCACCAGGTGGTAGCCGGTCTCCACACCGTTTTCGTCGTCGCCATGCAGGGTGATAAACGTGGCATAGCGATTGGCATCGCTGCGGATCCAGCCATTGATCCACAGCAGCTCAGCGGTGCTGAGGCGGGTGGTGTCGGTGTCAGCAGCGCCGGCTTGGTTCAGGGCGTTGATGCCTTGGACGATGAGGGTGTTGAGGCCGTCGGCGGCTTGGGCGCCGCCCTCGATTTGCGGCCAGGTGATGCTGGCGGCCAGCCCCGGATCGGCCACGATCGTTTCGACGATGCGATCCAGGCCGGTGTTGGTGCTGGTCAGATCGGTTTTGAGGGCGGTGAGCCAGCGGGCCACATCCGCAAGCAAGGCGTTGTTGTCACCGTCCTCGTTGGTAAAGCGGGTGCCGTCGGCGCTGAGGGGAAAACCGAAGTGATAAAGCCCGTCTTGAACCGTGTCGATCAGGGCGCGGCCATCGAACTGGCGATTGCCGCCGTTGGCCTGGATCTGGTGGAAGCCGGTGGCGGTGTTGCCCTCATCATCGCCATGAAAGGTGATGAAGCGGCCCAGGCGCGTGGCATCACTGCGCACCCAGCTGTTGAGGGCCACGATATCGGCTACCGAGAGCACCGGCTTGTTGAGGCTGCCGGTGGCCTGCAGCCCCTGGATCAGCAGCTGATTGAGCTCGTTGGCGGCCCGGATGCCCTCGTCGATGGTGCTGGCCTCGTTCGCTCCAGCGAGGCCGCCATCAAGGCCGTCCCAGGCGATCAGCTGATCCAGGCCGGTACCGGTGCTGCCGATCGGCGTGGCGAGATAGGCGGAGTAGGAGCGAACGGTGTTGGCCATGGGAGATGGGGTAGCGGGTTGCGGCCATGCCGAAGTGGCACTGGGCACAACGTGGCGCTGAAGGGTGAATGAATCCTACACGGACTTCAACCCGGCAATCCCAACCGCCAAGGGGAGTGCGAAGCAGCGCTGAAAGCCCGAGTGCCCGCTCGAGCCCTAGCACGCACAAGCCGTAACGGCTTGCCACAGAACGATTCTGACAGAACCCTTGCCACGCCGTTCAGCCCAATGCCGATCAGCTCTGTTGATGTCATGTTGATGTAATAAGCATGTTGTTCCCGCCATCCGCAGGCCACGGGCAAGCCCGCCAATCGGCGCCAGCACCCACCATCGTTGCGATCCGATGGCTGTTGACACCCCGGCAAGAAGGTCGCCTCACGCGATGGGATTCCAGGAGATCTGCCCTGCCCGCAGCCACCAAGTGCGTCTTGCAATCCATTCGCATTTGCAATCGAGACACGGCGGGGCCTCCGCCCATCCCGTGAGCCAACCGGGATCGATTCCATGCGGCCCGCTCGTGCCAGCCATGGATCTGCTCCAGAACCTTCGTTCCGGCCGTCCCCATGATCCTTAGCCGTCAGGGTGTCGACTCGGGCCGCGGCGGCGTCCGCACCCCATGCGCGCCGGCAACCCAGGGGCAGACAATGGCCCTAGACCCTGGCTGACGCCGTGACGCACCCCTGGATCACCATCGCCGGCGGCATCACCGCCCCTCAAGGTTTCCAGGCCGCCGGCATCACGGCCGGGCTCAAACCTTCCGGTAACCCGGATCTGGCCCTGCTGCTGGCCCCGGAGACCGCGATCTGCGCCGGCACCTTCACCACCAGCCGGGTGCGCGCCGCCTGTGTAGACCTCTGTGCCGAACGGTTGGCCGGGCGCGGCGGCCGTGCTCGGGCAGTATTGATCAACTCCGGCCAGGCCAATGCCTGCACCGGCGAGCGGGGCCTGGAAGACAGCCTCCTGGCTACGGCGGCCTTGGCGCGGCGGCTGGGGCTCGAACCGGAGGAGGTGTTGATCTGTTCCACCGGGGTGATTGGCGTGCCCATCCCGATGGACAGGCTGGAGGCGGGCCTGGGGCCCCTGGTGGCGGCCCTGGGCGACCACGGCGGCGACGCCGCCGCCCGGGCGATCCTCACCACGGATCTGATCGATAAGCAGATTGGCCTAGAGGCGAATCTCGGCGGTCGCCGGGTCCGGGTCGGCGGCATGGCCAAGGGGTCCGGGATGATCCACCCCGACATGGCCACGATGCTGGGGTACCTCACGTGTGATGCCAGCGTGCCGGCCGAAACCTGGCAGGCTGTCGTGAAGCGCGCCGTGGAACGCTCGTTTAACGCGATCACCGTGGATGGCGACACCAGCACCAACGACACCTTTCTGGCCTTCGCCGCCGGGGAGCCCCTGCCGAGCGAACACTGGCAGGCTCTCGAGCAAGGGGTCACCGCGGTGGCGCAGCACCTGGCCCGCGCCATCGCCCGCGACGGCGAAGGGGCCACCTGCCTGATCGAGGTGCGGGTGGAGGGGGCCATCGACGCGGCCGGTGCCCGTCGCATCGCCCGCACGGTATGCGGCTCCTCGTTGGTGAAGTGCGCCGTGCATGGCCGTGATCCCAACTGGGGCCGGATCGTGGCCGCCGCCGGCCGGGCCGGGGTGCCGTTCGATCCAACCGCCGTGGCCCTGTGGCTCGGCGACCATCAGCTCATGGAGCAAGGCCAACCCCTGGCCTTCGATCGCGAGGCCGCCAGCCGTTACCTGCGCGATCGGGCTGCTGCGGCTTACCTGCAGGATGACACGGTAGCGATTCGATTGCGGCTGGGCATGGGAACCGGCACAGGCATGGCTTGGGGCTGTGACCTGTCTGATCAATATGTGCGGATTAATGCCGACTATACGACTTGAATTCAGAGCTCGGTTGGGCTGTTGGGATGCCAGGCAAACCAGTCAAGACCAACCAGGGGAGGGGCCATGCCCCTTGGGCTCGCAATGGCAGGCCAGGCCAGCTGCTGGGCTGTTTACCACCGCAACGAATCCCTCGCCTGCAGGGCGCTCATCAGCTTGCGATCACCGCCGACAGGCCAGCAGTTCACTTGGCCTGATCCGGCCCGCCACTGGGCTGGCCATTCAGCGATCTCCTTGGCTGATCAGATGGACACCAACCGAAGCTACGGATACCCGGAGGCCTTCCGCCCAATCAAGAATGCGAACCAGCCTTCGCAGGAGTTCGCGTGGTCTGTTGTGCTGGAACCTATGGAAGGCCGGTCCCGAAACTCCCATCAGCCCCGGTCACCGCGCTGCAGAACTCTTCGCCCACGCCAAGGCCATGGGCACTCCAGAACAACGTTGCGAAGCCGAACACAAGACTTCCCCCGACAGCCCCATGATCATCCATCATCGATCGCAGCACAGGCAGGCCAGGCTCGCCTCAACGGAGCTTTTGCAAGCTGCATCCCATGTAGTACTCGCAAGGAATGTAGGGTTTTAGGAGTCGTACATCTGCGCAGCGAACGAGGCGCAGCTCTCTATTAGGACGCAGGCCTGTCCGTATCGATATTTAACTGGGGCAGGCTGGTCGGGCCGATCGTCTTGTGAGGATCAGGTCCTGCAATCCCCGCGTCGGGCTATCCTGGATTCAAAATCTCTCTCAATTTTCATGATGCTTGATTCGCCCCGCCGGCTCCGACCACGGCTTTGCTCTTCTGCGATGTGTCCTCGGGCACAGTCTTCGACTAGCTGAGGCCTTCCGGAGTTCACTGGAAACTCTCCTGGCGAGGACATGCAGTCCTTGGCGCTTGGCTTTGGCGGCATGGATGTCGAGATCTATATGGGGTGGGCCTTGTTTGGCGAGATGGTGGTTTATGCGGGTTCTCTCCCTGGTCTCTTCTCGCTTCACAAGGCAGGCAAAGCCGGCCCGTTTTATTGTCTGGTTGTGTCGTGAATCGCTCTTCGCCTATTGCTGTCGACCCCGGGGTAGTAGGATTTGATTGGAGCCACCCACCTTTCTGATTGCATTTAAATCCTTGGAGAAATGGGTGTCTCTCGCTCCCCGAATTCTCCCCGGAGATGGCCTGATTAGCCGGCCAAATCTTCAGCCCGGCGGACGTAATCTGTGGGGCCTTCTCCGTGCTTTTGTCGCCAGCTGAGTGCCGATGGCCAGTCCTGCTCAACACCCCTAATGCCCTGACAATCGGTGATTCCTTCTGCTCCATTTGCCTGATTCAAGTCGTCACGACCAGCGTCTCGCTGACGCGCGCAAAGCCCTTTTCCGAGTAATTGCCTGCAGGCTATGGTGGATTGACATCCTCTCATGGTACCGCTCTGCTGATTGGCTGCTTCTGCGCAGTTCTGGCTGGCATCAGCATGTACAGAATGGTGGAACAACCTCGTTTCCTTGGCTGATGGCACCGTGGTTCAGGCCTTAGGGAAGGTCCGAACATCGACATCGCGCCTCACACCCCGAAGCTGGCCCGAGAAGGGCGTGGGGAGCGTGGCTGGATCGACCGGAGATCGGATGTTTTTGCGCTGGCTTCGCCAACATGGACAGCAGCGGTGTTCCAGCGATGCCCAACTCGGCGGACGATGCCCTGCAGGATTGGATCCAACAGCGCACCGGTCATCGCCTGCGACGTCGCTCGGCTGTCGGAGGTGGCTGCATCCACGCCGCCTGGAAACTGGAGCTGGAAGGGGGTGAGCTTCTGTTCGCCAAGAGCTGCCCGTTGGCCGATCAGTCCCTGCTGGCGGCCGAGGCCGATGGCTTGGCGGCCCTAGACGCCGCCGCCAGGGTGAGCCCCCCAACTGTGACCGCGACGCCGCTGCGGGTGCCCCGACCCCTGGCCCAGGGGGTGGTGGCCGACCAGGCGCTGTTGCTGTTGCCCTGGTTGGAGATCCACTCCGCCAGCGATCCGGCGACCTGGCGGCATTTTGGGGCCGCCTTGGCGGCCCTGCACCGCGGCAGCCTCGGCCAGGTGTTGGTCGCAGGCGATCGCTGCCATGGTTTCCACGGCTGGTGGCGCGCCAATTGGATCGGCTCCACTCCCCAAATCAACACGTGGTGCGAGGCGTGGGGGCGGTTCTTCAGCGAGTACCGCCTCGCGCCCCAGCTGGGGCTGTTGGCCCGCCGCGGCGGCGCCCTGAGCGGAGCGGCCGAGCTGCTCGAACGGGTGCCGAGCTGGTTGGCGAGCCATTGCCCTGAACCCACCCTGGTGCACGGCGATCTCTGGAGCGGCAATGGGGCCCTGCTGCGCGGCGGGGGCGCCGCCGTGTTCGACCCGGCGGTGTATCGCGGCGACCGCGAGGTGGATTTGGCGATGGCGCGTCTGTTCGGCGGCTTCCCGGCGGCGTTCTTCGCGGGCTATGAGCAGGCCTGGCCGCTGCCTGCGGGCCATCGTCGGCGCGTGGATCTCTACAACCTCTATCACCTGCTCAACCATGCCAACTTGTTCGGCGGCGGCTATCGCGACCGCAGCCAGGCGCTGATCCGGGAGCTGCTGGCCAATCCGCCAGAGGTCTCCGGCGGCTGAGCGGCGGTCCGCCCTTGGCCTCGGCGAGATCCGGGGCGAGACCCCAGCCAGAAGGTGTCGGCCGCCTGCAACCGCATTGGCCCCGTCGCGGGATGGCTGCCCCGGGCGGGGCCTTGGGCGGCCCGTCAGCGCCGGGGCTGCTGCCGCTTCAGCCCCACCGACACAGGGCAAAGCCCCGGACGCCCGACTGGGGCGAACCGGGGCCAGCTGGCCACAAGCGACCCTCGCTCGTGGGCGCCAGCGTCAGCCGATGTATTCCTTGCGCAGGGTCTGCAAGCGCTCGAACACCACCTGGCGCTTTTCGCCGGTGGCCAGGTTCTCCCAGCTCCACTTGCCCACCACCACAAGGCCCAGCAGTTCCAGCAAACCGGGCACCAGGGGCAGCAGATTGATGGTGTCCAGGACACCCTTGATCAGGATCTGGGCCACGATCACCGCCAGGATGATGCCGGTGGCCTTGGCAAAGCGGCCGATCTGGCTCCAATCCACCTTGTCCAGGGCCTCATTGGCGCTGCTCACGATCGTTTGGAAGCGATCCATCAGATCGACACCAGGGGTGGCCGGTTCGGTCGTGGCGCTGGCGAAATCCTGCCGTTCCTCGGTGCTGGTCTCAGACATTGGTGAGGTCTCGATGAAGACGTGCGCCCTAAGGTACAGACGTGTCATCTAAGGCGCCAGAGCGGATTCACTTTCATCCCCGTGCCTTGGCCGGGTTGGAAGCGACCCTGCGGGCGGCGGCGCCGGAGGAAGGTTGTGCGCTGCTGCTGGGGCGTCGCCTTGAGGCGATCTGGTGGCTCCAGGGCGTCTGGCCTTGCCGCAACGCCTGGGAGCCGGCCAGCGAACGCCGCCGCCGCTTCGCCCTGGATCCCCGCCAGCAGCTGCAGGCCCAGTTCTGGGCACGCCGCCACGACCTGGAGGTGCTCGGCGCCGCCCGGACTCAGCTCCGCCCCAGCTGACTCGTCTCCGCAGGCCGCCGAACCCCAGGCTTTGGAGGGCCGCAGCGAAACTTTCAGGCAGCCCTGGGGGGGGGCAACGGCGGGTTGGCTGCTCCAGGCCGCGGCCGCAGA
>JBKCTK010000105.1:0-3890 GCA_046319055.1 Synechococcaceae cyanobacterium | reverse complement strand
AGCGGCGCTGGAATCACCAGCCGACCCTGCCGGCCCAGGCTCACTTCCACAGAGGCTGAGGACTCGCCCATGGCCGATCGGGATCACACCGTTCCAACAGGGTATGGCACTCAGCTGGTGAAGTGGCACATTTTTGGGCTTCTGCCACTTCGATGTTCGCTGGCCTGGCTACAGCCTTGGGCCCACACGTGGACTAACCTCCCCTGGGCTTGGAGCCCTCCATGCGCACCGTCAACGTTCACGAGGCCAAAACCCAGTTCTCCAGGCTGATCGATGCCGCCCATGCCGGCGAAACGATCCTGGTGGCCAAAGACGGCAAGCCCTGGGCACGGCTGGTTCCGCTGGAGACAAATCGACCCCGGCGGCAGCCCGGGTCGCTGCGGGGTCAACTGCAACTGCCCCACATCGATGTGCTGCTCGCCCCTCTGCCCCCCGACGAGCTTGAAGCGCTCGGCGCCCCTTTGCCCTCTTGATGGCCCCATCCCTCCTGCTGGACACCCATGCACTGCTCTGGTGGTTGGTGGAACCCGAGAAGCTCTCAGCCCTCGCCTACTCGGCCATCAACGATCCAGCGGCCACGATCTTTGTGAGCGCTGCCTCCGCCTGGGAGATTGCGACCCAAGGTCGCCAGGGCAAACTACCTGGCGCCGAGCAGCTGCTCCAGGATCTGCCTTCACTCCTGCATCAACAGGGTTTCGAGCCACTGGCTGTGCAGTTGCATCATGGCGTCCACGCCGGTGGCTACCCGCAGGCCCACCGGGATCCCTTCGATCGGCTGCTGGCGGCCCAGGCTGAATTGGAGGGCCTGCAACTGGTGAGCCTCGACCCGGCGCTGGCCACCTTCCCCTGCCGCCTGCTCTGGTGAAGGCATGACCACCTCTGCCCAAGTTCGCAGCCAGCTGATCCAGGCCCTCACCCTGGATCTGGTGGGACCCACCCCAGACATCCTTGATCAACTGGAGTTGGACGGGCGCACGGAGGAGGCCGCGGAGCTACGCGACGAGGTGCTCGATCGCCCCCCGAACCGCTGGTACCAGAGCGGTTTCCTGATCCCCAGCGAAACCAGCCTCGGCGATCGCGCCGATGATGCGGCCGACGACGAGTTCGCCGGCCTCGATGGCCAGAACCTCTCCGCCAAACGCAACAGCAACGCCAGCGCTGACGACACCGGTGCCAGCGAAGCCGGGCCGGCGCGGCGGGTGTTCTTCACCTGCTCCGTTGGTTTGAGCCTGCTGATCCCACCAGCCACCGGGCTGGAGGTCACCGTGCATTGGGCCAGCTACAAACCCACCGCCCCACCAGAAGACAGCAAGGCTGATGAGGCCTGGTTGCGCGAACCTCACACCGCATCGCTCAGCCTCCCTGCCCCGCTGTTGGATCCGAGCGGCCGCTCGGCTGAGGCGAAGGGGGTACCCGGCAGTGACGGCCTGATGCTGCGTTGGCACCTGAGGCCTGCTCCTGCAGATCAGGGCTACCCCCTGGGCGCCGTGGCCGTGAGCCTGTTCCTCACCAATGAACGCCGCTTTGAGGGGCGCAGCGCCGAAGATCGCGACTGCGCCAGTGCCTACCAGGTGCAGCTGGATGTGGGCTGCAGCGCCGGCTTTCTGGAACGCCACGACCCACGCGCCGCTGATCCGGCAATGAACGCCACTGATCGCTCGATCCACCCACCTGATTGGGACCACCGCGTCAACAACCTCCACTACCGGGGAGACCACGAATTCGCCGTGGGTCACAACATCTCCGTGAAGCCTCGGATGGAGGCCAGCGGCCAGTGCCACCTGATCAGCACCACCTGGTTGCCCCAGGCCACTGTCGAGAAGGTGCTGCCCAGAGTTGACGCGCTGGAGGATGAGGGGCTTGTGCTGTCGATGGCAGCGCTGGATCGCCTGGCCAGCGAAGGGGTTGGCCCCGTGCAGGCAGCCTTGCGACCTCTCGTGACGGCATACACAGGCTGGATCGAGCAACAAGGCACGTCGGCCGAGACCGCCAACAAACAGCAGCGGGCCACCGCCACGGAGCTCCTGCAGGAGGCCAGCAAGCAGGCCAGGCGGATCGAACGTGGCATCGAAGCTCTGGACAACGAGCAGGTGAGGCTGGCCTTTGCCATCACCAACCGCGGGATGGATGCCGCTGCCCGCCAACGATTCGGCGTGATGCGCGGCCGCAAGCCAGCCGATGTGCAGCCCTGCTGGCGTCCGTTCCAGCTCGCCTTTCTGCTGATGAACCTCGTTGGCATGGCGGAGCCCACCGATGCGGACCGCGACACCATCGACTTGCTGTTCTTTCCCACCGGCGGCGGTAAGACCGAGGCCTACCTGGGCTTGGCGGCCTATACCTTGCTGCTGCGCCGGCTGCGTCATGGCGGATCGATCGAATCAGCCGGCATGAGTGTGCTGATGCGCTACACCCTGCGCCTGCTCACCCTCGATCAGCTCGGCCGGGCCTCCACCTTGATCTGCGCCCTCGAGCTGGAACGCCGCAAGGATCCCCAGCGGCTCGGCCAGTGGCCCTTTGAAATCGGCCTGTGGGTGGGGCAGAGCGGCACCCCCAACAAACTGGGTCATAAGGGAGATGGCGACGACAACAGCGCCCGTTCCCGCGTGCTGGCCTGGAGCGGTGGTGAGAACAAGCCGATTCCGATCGACAACTGCCCTTGGTGCGGCACCGAGCTGGGCAAGGCATCCCTTCACGACGACCGCCCCGCGGTGGCGCGCGGCGTGTTCCGCCTGCTCCCCGATGCGGACCAGCCCAAGGAACTGCGGGTTTGTTGCCGCAACCGTCAGTGCCGCTTCTCCGGCGACAGCACCCTGCCCTTGGTGGCGGTCGACGAGATGCTGTATCAACGCCTGCCGGCCTTCGTGATCGCCACGGTCGACAAGTTCGCCTCCCTGCCCTGGGTGGGCGCGACTGGAAAGTTGTTCGGCCGCGTCTCCCATGTGCAGCCAGGCAAGGGCTTCTTTGGACCCTGCGATGGCAGTGATCAGGCTGGAGGGCGACTGCCCCATGGGCTGGAGCCCCCCGATCTGATCATCCAGGACGAACTCCATCTCATCTCCGGGCCGCTGGGATCGATGGGGGGCCTCTATGAAGCCGTGATCGATGAACTCTGCGCACGCCAGGTGGAGACAGCCAGCGGAGCGCAGACCGTGCGGCCCAAGATCGTGGCCTCCACCGCCACCGTGCGCCGCGCCAGCCAGCAAATGCAGGCTCTGTTCGGCCGCAGCAGCCCACCGGCCGTTTTCCCAGCCCCGGGCCCCGATCGACGGGATTCCTTCTTCTCCTACACCGCCCCGGTTACAGAAGCACAGGGAAGGATCTATGTCGGCGTGTCAGCTCCGGGCCGCAATATCAAGGCCCTGCTGCTGCGGGTGGGACTGGCGCTGATGAGCACGGCCCAGAAGCTCTACAGCGAGGCCGAAAAAGAGCGGAAGGCTCGCGAGAAGAGAGGGGAAGACAAGGGCGCCAATCCTGCTGATCCCTACATGACCTTTCTGGGCTACTTCAACACCATCAAGGAGCTCGGCATCACCCGCCGCCTACTGGAAGAAGAAGTCACCTCCCTACTCTCCACCTACGACCAACGCCGCCGCCTCAACGAAACCAGCGCGCGTTACGCCCGCCGCAAGATCGCCAATGAACCCCTGGAGCTCACCTCACGGGTGCCCACCTCAGAGGTGAGCTCCACCAAGACCCGACTCGAGCTCAGCTTCGACAACGACAAGCAACGGGTCGACACAGCCCTCGCCACCAACATGATCTCGGTGGGTCTCGACATCAGCCGCCTCGGCCTGATGGTGATGCTGGGCCAGCCGAAAACCACCGCCGAATACATCCAGGCCAGCAGCCGCGTCGGCCGCGACGACCAACGCCCGGGCCTGGTGGTGGTG
>JBKCTK010000104.1:0-17085 GCA_046319055.1 Synechococcaceae cyanobacterium | reverse complement strand
CAAAGCGCTGCTGAAACGCCTGTTGCAAGGAGCGGCGCGAATAGCCGCTGCGCTGCTCCAAGGCGGTGAGCCGGATCGGTTCGGCGAGATGGGCCCGGATCCACTCCAGCAGCTCCTCGAAGTGGCGCTCCCGCTGGGTGCTGCGGGGGCCCCGGCCGGTCACTTCTTGCGTGGTGACCAGCTCCGGGCAGAACAGCAGCGCCAGGGTGCGATAGATGAGGTCGTCGACCGCCAGATGGCTCAATTCCGGACCCTCCTGCAGCAGGGGGTCGTCGAGCAGGGCCAGCTCGCGCCGCAGCAGCCGCAGCAACCGCTGCCGCCGCCCTTCGTCCATGGCGATCAGCCTGGGAACCTCGAGGCGGCCGGCAAAGCGCCGCGGCGAGGCCCCCAAACCGGCGATGGCGGCGGCGGTCTCGCGCAGACGCCGCAGGTCGAGATGGAAGGCCACACCGTTGAAATGATTCACGCTGTAGCGATATCCCAGACCTGGCGTAAAGAACAGGGGCTGCTGGGTATTGACCAGCAGATCCTGGTGACCTAGCTGGTAAACGGCATCTCCGGAACAACAGAGATTGATCGATCCCACGCCCTCGTTGTCGTCGACGGTGCCAAAGATCGGGCTAATGTAGCCACAGCTGAGGGTCAGATCGCCTGCGGTGGCGGTGCTGGTGCGATGCAGAAAGCGGCGCTCGTAGCCGGGCCGGGGACCAAAGTCGAGCAAGGAATAGTGCAGGGCCAGACGGCCGGCCAGCGCCTCAGGATCTCGATCCACCTGGGCTTGCTCATCGTGAAAGAGCAGCGGCATCGAGGCCACCTGGGGAGCATCGTCGGGAATCAGCAACATGACGCGATGACGCCTCTATCGGAAGATCGCTGGACTTGGAGGTAAAAAGTTTCGAATCAGGTGAAGACGCACCATAAACCTCCGATCGGCTTGGATTTTCGGACCCGCGTTGCCTGTCTGGCCCGTGGCGACGCACCGTTGGGAGCCCCCTGTCGCCCACGCCATCAATCTTGGCGACGCCGAGCATCGCGCAGCAGGTCCGAAGGCCGTTGGCCGAAGAAAGCCGCGAAATCGCGGCTGAACATCGCAAGGCTGCTGAAACCGCAGCGGCTGGCGATGCTGCTGACGTTGTCCTCCGGCTCCGGGTGCAACAGGGCCCAGCGGGCCTGTTCCAGCCGCTGGCGGCGAATCCACTGCATCGGCCCACAGCCAAAGCGCTGCTGAAACGCCAACTGCAACGCGCGGCGTGAATAGCCGCTGCGCCGCTCCAGCACCGTGAGGCTGATGGTCTCCCCCAGGTGTGCGCGGATCCACTCCAACAGTTCCTCGAACACCCGCTGGCGGGCCGTGGCCTTGGCCCCGCTGGCACCCCCCTCGGCATCCCGGCCCAGATCCGGGCAGAAGGCCATCACCAGGGTGCGATAGATGAGGTCGTCGATCGCCAGGTGGGCCAGTTCAGGCCGATCCAGCAGCGCGGCATCATCCAGCAGCGCCAGCTCCCGCCGGAACAGGCGCAACAGCACCTTGCGGCGCTCATCCTCCAGGGAGATCAGCTGCGGCGCCTCGAAACTGGCGGAAAACCGCCGCGGCGACACCGCCGGTCCGGCGATCGCGGCGGCGGTGTCGTGCAGGCGGTCCATGCTCACCTGGAAGGCCAGCCCGTTGTAGTGGTCAACGCTATAGCGATATTCCAGGCCGGGCGAGAGCATCAGAGGCTGGGCGGGGCTGAGGCTCAGCTGGAGGCCATCCACCGTGTACGTGGAGGAGCCAACGCAGCAAAAGTTGATCAGGCCCACCCCCGGGGTTTCCCCGATGGTGCCGTGGATCGGGCTGGTGTAGCCGCAGGTCAGGATCAGCTCGCCAGCGGGGGCGCTGACAAAGCGATGCAGGAAGGAACGCCTGGAGCCCGGCCGCGGGCCAAAATCCAGCACGGTGTAGTGCTGAGCCAGGCTACGGGCCAGCACCTCAGGATCCCGCTCCTCCTGAGCCAACCCATCATGAAAAAGCAGTGGCAGCGTGGCGATGCCCGGATCTGAATGTCGACTCACCACCCCGCAATCGACATCCCGTTCTTCACAGACCCCACCCTAGCGTGAAGAAATGATTCGCGTGTCGGGTTGGTCGCGGCCCAACAGCCGCGGCTGCCGCGGCTGCCCCATTGGCGTTCAACTTCAACGGCAACGTTTCGCGCCAAGTCCACAGGGCATCCGCTGGTCACAGCGCGCCGCGACAGAACAATCTTGCTGTTTCAAGGATTGAACAAGTGCTGCGGCTGCTGGACGGACTGACACGCTGTGGACATTCTGTGGACAGGCTCTGACTCCCGAACCATGCCCAACGGAAAGCCCAACATCCTGATCCTCTGGGGGGATGACATCGGCCAGAGCAATCTGAGCTGCTACAGCCACGGGCTGATGGGGTACGAGACCCCAAACATCGACCGGGTGGCCAACGAGGGGGCCAAGTTCATCCATTACTACGCCGAGCAGAGCTGCACCGCCGGCCGGGCCGCCTTCATCTCCGGTCAGAGCGTTTACCGCACCGGCCTCAGCAAGGTGGGCCTGCCCGGAGCCGAGCAGGGCTTCCGTGCCGAAGACCCCACCATCGCCGAGCTGCTCCAGCCCATGGGCTACCGCACCGGCCAGTTCGGCAAAAATCACTTCGGCGACCGCGATGAGCATCTACCAACCATGCACGGGTTCGACGAATTCTTCGGCAATCTCTATCATCTTAATGCCGAGGAAGAACCCGAGCTGCGGGATTATCCGCGTGAAGATGATCCCGAATTCCCCAACTTTCGCAAACGCTTCGCGCCCCGGGGTGTGCTGCACTGTTGGGCCAATGGTGATGGCACCCAGCGGATCGAGAGCACCGGCCCACTAACGCGCAAGCGCATGGAAACCGCCGACGATGAGTTCATGGTCGAAGCCAAGCGCTTCATCCGTGATGCGGTGGCCTCCGGTGAGCCCTTCTTCGTGTGGTTCAACACCACCCACATGCACTTCCGCACCTACGCCCGGCCCCAGGATGTGGGCCGCAGCGGGCGCTGGCAGTCGCTCTACCACGACGTGATGATCTATCACGATGAATGCATTGGGCAGATGCTGGATCTGCTCGATGAGCTCGGCATCAGCGATGACACGATCGTGATGTATGGCACGGACAACGGTCCCCACATGAACAGCTGGCCCGATGCCGGCATGACGCCGTTCCGCAGCGAGAAGAACACCAACTGGGAGGGGGCCTTTCGGGTCCCTGCCATGGTGCGCTGGCCCGGCCACATCGCCGCTGGCAGCAACATCACCGGCCTCTGTAGCCACCTGGACTGGTTGCCCACCCTGCTGGCCGCCGCCGGCGACCCCGACATCAAGCAAAAGCTGCTCAACGGCCACCAGGTGGGGAACAAAACCTTCCGCATCCACCTCGACGGCTACAACATGCTCGACTACTGGACCGGCAAGGCCGACAAGAGCCCGCGCCGGGAGTTCTTCTACTTCTCCGACGACGGCGATCTGGTGGGCCTCCGCTACGACAACTGGAAGTTCGTGTTTCGCGAGCAGCGCGAGCAAGGCACCTGCCAAATCTGGGCCGAACCCTTCGTGGAACTGCGCGTGCCGAAGATTTTCAACCTGCTCACCGACCCTTACGAACGGGCGGATATCACCTCGAACACCTACTGGGACTGGATGTTCGATCACGTCTTCCTGATCGTGCCGGCCCAGGCCTACGTGGGTGAATTTCTCAAAACCTTCGTGGACTATCCGCCCCGCCAGAAAGCGGCCAGTTTCTCCCTGGAACGGGTGATGGAGAAGCTGGAGCAGGCCGCCAGCGGCGCCGCCTGAGCCCCGCCAGCCGCACCGGGGCCATGGCTGTTCACTCCGTTCCATCCAAGCCCGGCCGTGCCCCCGGGCGCCCCCCCGCCCGGGACATGGTGTGGATCCCAGCGGGCCGCTTCCGGATGGGGGACGACCACCACTATCCCGAGGAAGCCCCGGCCCACGAGGCGGAGGTGGCAGGCTTTTGGATGGATCGGGCTCCGATCACCAATGCCCAGTTCCTGAAGTTCGTTAAGGCCACGGGCCATCTCACCCTGGCCGAGCGGCCGGCCGATCCCGCCGATTACCCGGGGGCGCTGCCGGAGCAGCTCCAGCCAGCCTCGATCGTGTTCGTGCCCCCCGGTCACCCCGTACCGCTGGACGACATCCACCGCTGGTGGCGGTACGTGCCGGGGGCGAACTGGCGCCACCCGGAAGGCCCCGGCAGTTCGATCAAAGGGCGGGAGCGCCA
This sequence comes from Synechococcaceae cyanobacterium, assembly GCA_046319055.1. Classification (GTDB taxonomy): domain Bacteria; phylum Cyanobacteriota; class Cyanobacteriia; order PCC-6307; family Cyanobiaceae; genus Cyanobium. Next base: position 12,794 of record JBKCTK010000104.1, on the reverse strand, counting down.
TCCGGTGGTTCACATCGCCTGCGCTGATGCCGAGGCCTACGCCCGCTGGGCTGACAAGCAACTGCCCACGGAGCGGGAGTGGGAGCGGGCCGCCCGCGGCGGCCTGGAGGGGAAGGTCTACGCCTGGGGCGAGGAGCTGCATCCGGGCGGAAGGCCCCTGGCCAACACCTGGCAGGGCCCCTTCCCGCACCACAACACCTGTCTTGACGGCTTTGCCGGCACCTCACCGGTGGGCAGCTTTCCGGCCAATCCCTACGGACTGGTGGACATGATCGGCAACGTGTGGGAGTGGACCGCCGATTGGTACCGGCGCGGCCATCAGCCCGACAGCGCCCCAGGCGCCAACGGCGCGGGCGCCAGCGGCGCGGGCTGCTGCCAGGCCGCCGAACGGGCCCGCCAAGCCAGCATCGATCCCCAGTCCGAACACGGCCTCATCCCGCGACGGGTGGTAAAAGGCGGCTCCTATCTCTGCGCCCCGGAGTACTGCCGCCGCTATCGACCGGCAGCCCGCATGGCCCAGGGAATTGACACCTCCACAGGCCATCTGGGCTTTCGCTGTGTGGTGCGAGGCCAGCCATGACCGGCCTGCCCTTGCCCCCGTCGCCGCAGGGAGCGGCGGCCTCGCCGCTTTGGAGGCTGGGCAACCTCAGCCTGAGCTTTGGCCCCCAGGCGCCAGAGCGGCCCGCCGCCACGGCGGCGGATCTGCTGATCCCGGTCGGCCAACCCCTGATCGTGCGGCAGCAGAACCTGCAACACATCCTCAGACCGCCGCTGGGTTGGCTCTACTGGCCGAGCGCGGCCCCGCCTCTGCACACCTCCGCCTATAAAGGCTGGCGGCTATCCGTGGCGATCGCGGCGATCGAGCAGCGGGGGAGCGAGCTATCCCACCATCGGCTCAGCCGCACCCGCCTGCGCCAACGCTTGCTCCAGGCTTTGCCGATGCAACCGCGCCACGTCGAGGAGCGCGATCTGGCCAGCCTGTTGCTGCAGTTGCTGCAGTTGCTGCCGCTCTGCCGCAACCCCGGACCCCACGATCAGCGGCTGCTCACGGCGTTGGGCCTGGATCGGGCCCTCGAGCGGCTCCTGGTGCTGCTGCTCTGCGGCGACCTGCTGGCCCAAACCAGCATCCAGCCGGAACAGGGCAGCCGGCAGAGCATCTTCGCTGACCTGCTCAGCTGGATCGACGACCATCTGCACCAACCCCTGCAGCTCCGGGACCTGGTGGCCCAGAGCGGCTATTCCGAGCGCAGCCTGCGCAACTTTTTCCAGGAGCGCTTCGGCTGCGGGCCGATCCAGTGGATCCGCGGCCAGCGGCTGGAAAAAGCGCGGGAGCAGCTGCTGAACCCCCTCGAACAAGACAGCGTGTCATCGATCGCGGCCGGATTGGGCTATAGCCATCTCTCCCAGTTCAGCCGTGATTTCCAGGCCGCCTACCGGGTGCGCCCCTCGGAGCTGCTGCGCGAGAGCCGGCGGGGCTGACCCCGCGGCTGCGGAGCATTTGGGTCACCATCAGGCCTGGATTGATTGACACCGTCGCCCGATCGGCAGCGCTCTGGGAGCCTCACTCTGAATCGAGCCGTCTGGCCTGGTGAGCCCGGCGCAATTCAAAAGAAGAACTTCACCCCAACCTCAAAGCCATTTTCATCCAGGTTGAAGCCGTTGCTGCGCTCCGCCCCATTGGACCAGCGCAGACCCTGATAGCGCCAGGAGAGGTTGAGATCCGTGTTGTTGCCCACGGCATAGCCAAATCCCACCTGGGCATTGCCACTGAGATCCTCCCCGCCCGCCAAGCCGAAGCCGCCGATGTCACCGCGGGCGAACAGGCGCAACCGCGGCGAGAGAAACAGCGTCGCCTGGGTGCCCAGCAGCGGCTGGACCCAGGTTTGATCGAGGCTGCCCAGGCGCTGCAACCCCAGGCTGAAGGGACCATTGCGGCTGAGCTCGGCCGCCACATCCAAGCGGGTCTGAACCAGGCGCATCCCGGCATAGGGAATCACGCTCCAGCGGCCGGGGCGGCTGATGGCGCTTTCACGGTCCCCGAAGCGCCAGCGCAGTGCCAGGTCGTAGACGCCGGTGATGGCGCTGAGATCCGTGTCCAGCGATACGAGGCCGCGGGGGCCGGATCGGGAGGGTTGGGCGCCGAGCTGGTTGTACGACACATCCATCAGCATCCCGAGCCGATCTTTTTCCACACTGCCTCGGAAGCTGTAGGTGGACTGGAGGGCATTGAGCACCTGGCCCAGCCCCAGGGCAGCATCGGTGTCGAAATCGCGGATGGAGGTGGTGGACTGGATCCAGGGCAGAAACCCGTACAACTCCAAGGTGCCGGCCCAGGCTTTCGCCGCGGCGGCGGCTGGCGCGCCCTGGATGCCCCGGGCAACCTGCTGGGCGGCAACGGGCAGCGCCAGCAGGGCTGACGCCAGGGCCAGACCCAACCCGGCGGCCTGGGGCAGCGGGCGGGAGAGCCAGGAGCTGAAGGCCATCGGTCAGAACGTCTCGGGCCCGGGCAGTCTGGACAGATGCGTGGATTCGTGGCACCGAGCCGGCGAGCTGCCTGGGATCAGGACCGACATCGTTCAACCCTGCGGTGCATGGTCAGCAGGGCCGGGGCAGCTCGGCCATCGGCGGGCCCCAGCCCAGGCGCGGGCAGGACGCCCAGGAGAAAGGGCGCGAACCAAGCCACGACATATCGCTATGCATTTCCTGCATCAACGCCAATCAACAAGCCCAACAACGCCTGCCCAGGCGGGAAACAGCCGATGCGAATTCCGCATCATTTGCCAGACTCCCGCCACGGTGACAAACTCTTTTCAGAGTGACGTGGGCCGTTGGCACCAGGCAGAGCTCAAGGCCGCAGGGCCCTACGCCGCAGCATGCGTCAACGCCCTGCCAGCGACCTGGACATTGTCGACTTCCTGCAGATTTTCGGTAGCACCACCAGCTGCTCGAACCACCTCGGCATTTCCCAAAGCAGCTGTTCACGTCGCTATCGCCATTTCAGCGCTGAATTCAATCTCGGCATTGTCCGCATTGATGGCAACTATCAGGCCTCCAACAACGGCGATATCCTCCAGAGCCTGCGCCAGACGGCCCAGAAGTTGCGGTTGCAACGCGGCCAGTTCCGCTATGTCCTGGCTTGGCCCTGCGGCGATCTCGGAAACGATCTACAACACCACTTCCCCAACGCCTGCCCCATTCCCATCGCGCCGATGGGATGCCACGGGCTGCTCTCCCTGTTGGATCAGCGGCTGGTTGATCTCGTGATCTGCGGGCTGATGGAACTGCAGAGCTTGCTGCCCAAGCCCCTGACCCAGCTCGATGGCCAACGGCTCAGCCTCACCAACATGGTGCACGCCCAGCCCCTCTGTCGCTGGGAGCTGCGGCTGGTCGCCCATCACCAGCATCCCCTGGTCAAGCGCGGCGAGCTGGAGCGCCACGATCTGCAGGCCTATCCCTCTCCCGCCCTGCCGCTGGGCACCGCCCCCCATCTCATGCAGCGGCTCAGCCAGCTCGGTCTGGGCACCAACAGTTCGCTGCTGGCGCACCATTCGCGGCGGCTCTGGGAAGCCGCCGCCGCCGACGGCCAGAGCCTCTCCTATGCCGCTCCCCACCAGCTGCAGCGCCTCGCCCTGGAACATGGGCTCACACCGCTGCCCCATCGGCTCGGCATCCACGAAACCCTGGCGCTGGTCGCCCAGGCCGAGGCGCTGCAGGGGGCCAGCCCGATCCTCCAGGTGTTGCGCAGGGCCCTGCGGCAACATCCCCAAGCCCAGTGCGAGGGCTTGGAGTGGCTGGACGATGGCGACCCCGGGGCGCCGCAGCCGTAAGCCCGTCACCCCCCCCTTGAAGCCCATTTCACCCCCCCGGCGGCGGCTCGGGTGACACCCTGGATAGAAGCCGTGGCCTGTCCCTGAATCAGGAAACCCTGCTGTTCAGCCCGGCAGTGCCCCGGCCCGATGCCCTGCGGGCGGTGCTGGCCTTCCCCAGCACCTACAGCGTTGGCATCACCAGCCTGGGCTTCCAGGTGGTGTGGGCTTCCCTGGCGCAGCGTTCGGATCTGGCGGTGCGGCGCCTGTTCACCGACCGGGCCGATCCACCCCACCCCCGGGGCCAGCTCGATCTGTTTGGCATCTCCCTGAGCTGGGAGCTGGATGGCCCCGTGCTGCTGGATTTGCTCGAGCGGGAGCGGATCCCGCTCTGGAGCCATCAACGCGGGGACAACGATCCGATCGTGTTCGGCGGCGGTCCGGTGCTGACAGCCAACCCGGAACCGCTGGCGCCATTTCTCGATGTGGTGCTGCTCGGCGATGGCGAGCTGCTGCTGCCGGCCTTTGTGGACGCCCTGCAGGCCTGCCGAGGCGCGCCGCGGCCAGAGCGGCTGCGGCGCCTGGCCGGGCTGGCGGGCGTCTATGTCCCCTCTCTTTACATCCCCCGCTACGCCAGCGACGGGTCCCTTCGCGCGGTGGAGCCGATCGAACCGGACCTGCCGTCCTCCATCGCCAAGCAAACCTGGCGGGGCAACACCCTCAGCCACTCCACCGTGATCACCCCGGAGGCGGCCTGGCCCTCGATTCACATGGTGGAGGTGGTGCGCAGCTGCCCGGAGCTCTGCCGCTTCTGCCTAGCCAGCTATCTCACCCTGCCATTCCGCACCGCCTCCCTCGACGACGGGCTGATCCCTGCGGTGGAGACCGGACTGGCCGCCACCCAGCGCCTCGGCCTGCTGGGGGCCTCGGTCACCCAACATCCGCAGTTCAGCGAGCTGCTGAACTGGTTGGATCAGGACCGCTTCGAGGCCACCCGCGTCAGCGTCAGCTCAGTGCGGGCCGCCACGGTGACCCCGGAATTGGCGCGTATCCTGGCCAAGCGGGGCAGCAGGTCGCTGACGATCGCGATCGAAAGCGGTAGCGAACGCCTACGCCGCCTGGTCAACAAGAAACTCGAGCGCGAGGAGATCTTCGCCGCCGCCCGCCACGCCAAAGATGGTGGCCTCACGGGCCTCAAGCTCTACGGCATGGTGGGCCTGCCCACCGAGGCGGAGGCGGACGTGGAGGCCACCGCCGCCCTGCTGCTGGCCCTCAAAAAGGCCAGCCCCGGCCTGAAGCTCACCCTTGGGGTCAGCACCTTCGTGCCCAAGGCCCATACCCCGTTTCAGTGGCAGGGGGTGCAACCCGCAGCGGAAGGGCGGCTGAAGCTGTTGGCCAAACGGCTCAACCCCAAGGGCATCGAGCTGCGGCCGGAGAGCTATGGCTGGAGTGTGATCCAAACCCTGTTCTCGCGCAGCGACCGGCGGCTGGCGCCGGTGCTGGCCCTCGCCCGCGGCCGTCACGAAAGCCTGGGGGGCTGGAAACGGGCCTACCGGGAGGCGCGGACCGGCGAGCTGCCTCCCGCCGCGCCAGCGTCGCCGCCGCCACCCGCCTGGGCGGAGGTGGTGCACGCCGACTGGCCGGTGGATCGGCCCCTGCCCTGGGATCACCTGCTGGGCCCCCTGCCGCGGGCCACCCTGGCGGCCCATCGCCGCGACGCCCTGGCTGGCGGTGGCGAGATCAGCGCCGAATCGGCCGATGCCGACCCGATCAGCGTCGGCCCTGCTGCTGGGACGCCCGCCACCGGGCCGCGCCCCTAGCCCCAAGAGGACGCGGCACCTGCGAACGCCTGCCGTCCTGGGCCCTCAACCCACGGGGCCCGCGGCCGGCCCCAAGGTCGGCCTGTCCCGGTCCGGGGTGGCTGTGGGTGAAGACCCTGCCGCGATGGCGCAGCGCAGGCCGGCCAGCAGCACCCAGCCGGCCACGTTGATCCGGCTGTTGTAGAAGGGCAGATCGGTGCCGTGCAGGCTGGTCACCACTAGGGCGGCGGCCCACCAGGCCCGATCGAACAACCGGGGGCCGCTGGCCATGCCGCGCCAGGCTGCGCCGATCAGCAACGCCAGCACCTGGCCCACCAACAGAATCGCCACGGGCAACCCGAAGCTCACAGCCAGCTCGATCGGCAGGTTGTGGGGATGGCCATGCCAGACCCCACGGCGCAGGGGATAGATCACGCTGAAGGCGGCGGCACCCCAGCCCAGCCAGGGGCGTTCGCGGATCAACTCCAGGCAGAAACCCCACTGGCCGAGGCGGGTGGAGGAGAGCTGGCGGCTGGCGGCGTACTTGGCATCGCTGAGGCGCCGCCAGATCTCATCCGGCACCACCATCCGGGCGGGCCCCTGCAGAACCAGGGGCACCCCCGGCAGGCTGGCCAGGCTCAGCACCAGCACCGCCAGAAGCAAGGGGGGCAGCAGCAGCGGCCAGCGGGCCGGCCCGCTGACGATCGGCAACGCCAGCAACAGGGCGCCCCAGGCATTGCGCGATTCGCTGTAATACACCGCCACCAGAATGCCGACCACGATGGCCAGCACCAGGCAGCGGCGAGGCCAGCGCAGCCGGGGCTGGAACAGGCAGGCCAACGCCAGCGGCCAGGCCAGGGCCAGCCAGGCGCCGCTGATGTTGGCGTAGTCGAACAGGCCGGCCATGCGCCCGACCGGGCTGCCTCCGGGCAGCATGTCCCAACGCATCAGACCGGAGAAAAGCTCCCAGGGGCCCTGCCAACCCCACCACAGCTGGCCGAAGCCGGTCACCACCACCGGCACCGTGCCGGCCACCAGCCACTGGGCCGAACGCCGCCGCGCCTCTGGGCTGCTGAGATAGGCCTGATAGGCCCAGAAACCCACGAAGAAGGGCAGCCAGTTGGGCAGACCCACCCAGGCCAGCCAACCGCTGTAGGCGTGGAACGCCCCCAACAGCATCAGCAATGCCGCGGCTAGCAGCGGCCAGTTCCAAGGATCTGAGGTCAGGGGGCGCCGGCCGCGGAAGCCGAGGATCAGGGCTAGGCCCAACAGCACTTCCCCAAGCAGGGCGCTGCTGGCCAGCAGGAACAGCCCCAGCTGAAACAGGATCCAACCCAGTGGATGGGCTGTGGCCGGACATTGGGACCGCAGCAGGCGGTGCGGCGGGGCGAGCAGCGAAAAGGGCATGGAGCGCGCTCGGGGTTTCAATCAAACACGGCGGTCCGACCGCGGTACACCATGACTTGACGGCGCAAATGCAGCCTCATGGCACGCGCCAGCGCCAGTCGCTCGCTGTCTCTTCCCTTGCGGATCAGATCTTCCACCTCATCGCGATGGCTGACCGGCTGGGTGACCTGTTCGATGATCGGTCCGGCATCCAGCTCCTCCGTCACGTAGTGGGCCGTGGCTCCGATCAGCTTCACCCCCCGTTGCCAGGCGCGGTGATACGGCTGGGCTCCCTGGAACGCCGGCAGGAAGGAGTGGTGGATGTTGATCACCCGATGGGCTCCCTGGCGGTCGAACGCCGCCAGGAAATCCGGGCTCAACACCTGCATGTACTTGGCCAGCACCACCAGGTCGATCCGGTGCCGCCGCAACAGTTCCAGGTGGGCCTGTTCCGCCGTTTCGCGCCGCTCCGGGCTGATCGGCTCATGCACATACAGGGCGCCGTGGGCTTCAGCCTCGTGGCGCAGGTCCGGGTGGTTGCTCACCACCAGAGGCACCTCCATGGCCAACTCGCCGGCGCGGGTGCGCCAGAGAAGGTCGACCAGGCAGTGGGACTGGCGGCTCACGAAGATCGCCACCCTGGGGATGGCATCGGAGAACTGCACATCACCCTGGCCCCCCAGCCGCGCCGCCAGGGCCTCAACGGCGGGAGCGATGGCGTCCCGCGGCAGGCCAAAGTCCTGCAGCGACCATTCGATGCGACTCAGGAACAGGCCCGCGCCGGCATCGGTGTGGTGGTCCGCGTGGCGGATGTTGCCGCCGTTGGCGGCCACCCAGCCGGAGAGTTCGCTCACCAGGCCGGAGCGGTCGGGGCAGATCACCCGCAGAATCGCCGAGGCAACGCCCATGGACGGCGGAAGGCAGCCCTCCATTCTCCAACCTGATCCGGCCGCCGGCGCCGCGGCGGCCCAGACCGGCGCGCCGAGGCCCCGGGGGCTGGATTGCGAGGGGCTACAGAGCGGCGAACCGCGCCGATCGGCGCGGGTACAGTCGGGTCCGATCTCCCAGGTCCGCGCTGCCATGGCTCTTTCCACAGCATCGGCAAGCCACTCCCTCCCCCGCTCCCCCGAGGGCGGTTGGTTCTCCCGCCTGTGGCGGTCTCTCACGGCTTTTGCCCTGGCGATGGTCCTGGGCCTGGGCCTGGCCGCTTGCGACGCCGGCAAGGCGGCCCCCAAGGGGCTCGCTCCCGAGGACGTGGCCTTCATCACCCGCCAGGCCGAAGGCTTCCTGGCCGCCCGCGACCGCCTGCCTGAACTGGCGACCCTGGTCAACGAGAAGAACTGGGTCTTCACCCGCAACCTGATCCATGGACCGATGCAGGAGGTGGGTCGCGAAATGCTCTACATCAACCAGCACCTGCTGCCGGCCGACCGCCCCGAGGCCGAGAAGCGCGCCGTGAAACTCAAGACCGCCCTGGCCGACCTCGATGAGGCCGCCCGCCTGCAGGATGGCGAAGCCCTGCGCAAGGGCTACATCAAGGTCGCCAGCGGCTTTGGCCGCTACGCCCAGCTCCTGCCCGCCCAGGTGCAGGAAGCCCTGAAGCAGTCCTGAGCGGCTGACGCCCACCACCGCGCATCCCCCAACAGCCCCCAGCTCGGCATCCCGCTCGGTGATCGTGGTGGGAGCTGGGCTGGTGGGCCTGGCGAGCGCTTGGTTGCTGCAGCGCCGCGGCCATGCCGTACTGCTCCTGGAGCCGCCGCCCAACTCGGTCCCGCCATCCCTAGCCATCCCACCTGGGAGCGAGCGCCCGTCCCAGGCGGACTGGCTTGATCAAGACCGCAGCCCGGCGAACAGCCAGAGCCGGGATATCAGCGTGCGCAGCGGCAGTGCCGCTGCCCTGGGCCTGTTGATGGCCCAGGTCTTTCAGCGGGGCCGCGGGCGCGGCTGGAGATTGCGCCAGCGCAGCCTGGAGCTCTGGCAGCAATGGCGGCAGGAACTGGCCCGGCGGGGTGCGCCGATCCACTGGCGCCCAGGCCTGCTGCTGCTGGCCGCCAATGCGGAGGAGCGCAGCCGGCAGGAACTGCTGGTGCGTCAGCGCCGCGACAAAGGTCTGCCGCTGGAACTCTGGGACGCCGGCCGCCTGCTTCGCCTCGCGCCAACCCTGCCCCGCGGCGTCCTGGGCGCGCTTCACTCGCCCGAGGATGGCCAGCTGGATCCCGGCCAGGCGCTGGCCGCCCTGCGGGGTGATGGGCTGGCGGCGGGCCTGCGCTGTCTGCAGTCGCGGGTCGAGGCGGTGCGCGCGGCCGAGGGGTGCGGCGGCGGGCGCTGGCAGGTGCGCCTTCAGGATGGCCAGGCGCTGGAGAGCGACTGGTTGGTGCTGGCGGCCGGACTGGCCAGCGCCGACCTGCTGCGCCCCCTAGGGATCGAGCGGCCGCTGGACCCGGTGCTGGGCCAGGCGCTTGAGCTCGAGCTGGCGGAACCAGCCGCTTGGCAGGGCTGGCCCGGGGTTGTGACTTGGAAGGGCCTGCACCTGGTACCGCGGCCGGATCAGGCTGGAGGCCGGCGCCTGTGGCTGGGGGCGACCGTAGAACCGGGCACGGATCCGGATGCGGCGGCGTTCCGCCAACTGCGACGGCTGGCGGGTGACGCGCCGGACTGGTTAGCCCGGGCCGAGCTGCGCCAGCACTGGCTTGGGGTGCGGGCCCGGCCCCGAGATCGACCGGCACCTCTGCTGGAGCAACCGCGGCCAGGACTGCTGCTGGCCACCGGACACAACCGCAATGGTGTGCTGCTCGCCCCGGTGAGCGCAGAATGGGTCTTGAGCCAGGTTGAGGAACGGGATGACCCTCCGGGTTGGACACCCGCCAGCTGAGGCCACCACACCAACCCCTACCCATTTCCCACCATGCTCGACGTTCCGACGCTCGATGCCCTCGACCTGATGCTTTGGCTGCAAAGCGGCGTCGAGGCGGCCCGGGTCAGTGGTTGCGTGCCCAGCACGATCGTGCGCCGGGTTGAGCAGGCCCTGAAGACCTTCGGCCTGACTTTGCGCCGTTCCCGGGCCGGCTGGAGCGTGCGGGGCAACCTGCGGCTGATCAGCCTGGAACGGGAGATCCACCAGCTCTACCGCTTCCAGGGAGGCGGACCGCTGCGGCTGCACCTCCCCCGCTGGACCCAGCAGCTTCTCGGCGAAGAGCTGCCGCCCCAGTGGCTCTGCCCGATCACCACGGAACTCACCCCCTGCGGCGATCCGCTCAACCTGTTGCGGCAGCGGGTGATCGATGCCTGTGTGCTCACACCCACCCAGTGGCCCGGCGACGCCGACGCTGACGACCTGGTCAGCATCGAGCTGTTCAGCAGCAATGTCCTGCTCTATGGCAGCAACAGCCATCCCGACGAACCCTTCCCAGATGACGTGCTCGAAGCCTGTCGTCAGGGACGGGCCCATCTGCAGGTGCCGGACTTTCTTCCCTTGTCCTGCCAGTCGATCGTGCGCGAACGCCTCTGCACCCTGATCGGTGCCGAACCGGAGGCCGTACCCACGGCGGCGGTCCGGCGCAGCCAGAGCCTGGATGTGACCTTCCTGACACCGGAGATGGCGACCCTGACGCCGGAGCTTCAGCCCCTGGCGATGCCGTTCCAATGGGATTACACCGAGCGGCTGGTGGTGCTGCGGGACCAAGGGGAGCGCCCGGCGATCCGGGAGCTTCAGCGGTTCCTGCAGTCCTCTCTACCGGCCGAGGGGCTGCCCACTCCGGCGCTGAGCTGAGCCGTGGTGCGAGCGGGCTGCCAGGCCTTGAAACACCCTCAGGTTGCGGCTGAACCCCAGCACAGCAAGAGTCCCATAACCAACATGGTTCCTCTCTGATTCCTTGCAGGGCGGTGGAGCTGAGGCTCTTGGCCTTGCGACCCTTGAGAATGCAGGTTTGCCATACGGTTCCAAGCCTGCGTTCGGGTCACACACCTCAGGCGAGGGAGGTGGGCCATGGAACCCAGACGACAACACGGCTCAGCCGTGCTGACAAATGGGAGGATCCGCCGATGACCCTTGCGGCAAGAACAGCGCACTGCACCCGGCCGCTTCACTGTGATGGGTGTACAAGCCGAGGCCCGAATACCTTGATTTGCGGCGGAACAGGCGTGGACCACAGCTGGTGCTCCGGGAGGCGCAAATGCAGCTCGGCTAGATCCGCTGAATCGGGACGAATGCGTTGGTAAGTCTCTCGTCCAAGTGCGGCGGTTGGGTGATCGGGAGGTGCCTGCGCAGCCCCGGGTTGTAGCGACGGGCCCCAGGCGGCGATCGAGATCGCGGTGCCCTGTTGGGGGCGCTGCGGCCACGATCGCCAGGGGACTGCGATGGGCCTTTCGCAGGCATTGGCGGCCTGCAAGGCAGGGAGGCCTTCCCGGTCTGGGATGGCCGGCCATGCTCTCGACGGAGTCCCTCCAGCTGCCAGTGGCCATGCTGCTCCAGCAGCGCCGCCCCACCAAGATCGAACAAGCGAATAAGCTTCTCCTACCACCCAACACCCAGCATGCCCTCACCATCAGCTGCCAACGAGCCCTGCCAGCTAACGGTAGTGATCCTGACCTTTGACGAAGAAGCCAATATCAAACGGTGTCTTGATAGTTTCGCCGATTGGAATGTGGATACCTTTGTACTTGACTCCTACAGCAATGATCGCACGGTCGAGATTGCCAGAAGATATACATCAAATATTTTCCAGCACAAGTACGAGGGCCATGCCCAGCAATGGGACTATGCCCTAAAAAATCTTCCCTTCAGGACAGAATGGGTGTTGGCAATGGATGCCGATTTCTCAATCACTCCCGAACTCAAGCGAGCCATTGATCGCAAATTGAGCGGTCCGGTCGATGTCAATGGCTATTATGTTCGCCATCGCCAAGTCTTTCGCGGCAAGTTTATTCGCCACGGCACAATTTATCCGAGATATTGGCTGCGTTTATTTAGGCTGGACTCAGTCATGGTTGACCCCCATGATCTTGTAGATCTTCACTTCTACGTGAAGGGAGCCTCAGGCAAGATCGAGTATGACCTCATCGAGGACAACGCCAAGGAACGCGATCTCTCCTTTTGGATCACCAAGCAGTGCAAATTTGCCAAGAAACAGGCCCTGGAAGAGATCACACGCCGCCAGCATGCCATCCCATTCCCCGAGAAGCCTACCCTATTTGGAACGCCCGATCAGCGAACCCTCTGGCTCAAGAAGTATTGGTACCGCATGCCACTCTACATTCGCCCATTCCTATTCTTTGGCTATCGATACTTTGCGCGCCTCGGCTTCCTCGACGGAAAACAAGGATTTCTCTACCATCTTACCCAAGCTTTCTTGTACAGGTTACTGGTCGATGTTGAGATCGACAACTTGCTGGAAGCCGCTCAGAGGCAAAAGGGCGAATACAGCCAATCTCCGTTGGTCAAGCCCTGACGATCGCTAGCAGTTTAGTGCAAGAGAAAAGGCACATGATCCATTTTTGAGTTGCTCTTGCCCACCATCATGCCCGCAATTGCAGCGACGACCCGCCGCCGCGATTGGGCTCCCCCTTTTCAGGAGGATCAAGGTGTGAGACAAGTGCACAACAGCACTTCAGCATTAACACAACGGTGGCAGTTGACGGGGAAATTATCCTTAGCGGCCTCGGCGCTAACAGGTGCCAGCAACATCACGAGCTGAGTTCCACTCGGAGGCTTGATGCTCCGCAAAAATGCCCAAGAAAAAGCCCCCAAGCATTTGGGGGCTCACCTACTCGGCTGGGTCGAGAGACCCAGCAAGCTCACTTGCTC
>JBKCTK010000103.1:0-13820 GCA_046319055.1 Synechococcaceae cyanobacterium | reverse complement strand
GCCGCCCCCGCTCCGTTGCGCCAGCGGGTCGGCCGCGATCAGCCCGATGCTCGGGCCATGCTGCGGCTCACAGCCCAGGCGCGGCTGCTGCTCGGCCTCTGGATCCCCCATCACCAGCCGAGTTGGGTCAAGCTCACCTTGCCCGTGGCGGCGGAAGCCCTCGACTGGGGCTGCGACGACCTTGGCGGCACCCTGATGGAGGAGCACATCACAACGATGGCTGGCGCTCAAGGCGGCACGCGGCAGACGGTACAAGCCCTGCGGAGTGCTGCTCTGGAACGGGGGCGCCCGGTGCGGCAGCGCACCACGCTCTACGGTCAGCCCGGATAGCCGTCGCCATGACCCCATCCGCCTCGCGGTTGCCGCGTCGCCCGCCCCTCCCGCTCACCAGCCTGGCGATCCTGCTGCTGCTGAGCGTGCCGGCTTGGTGGTTGAGCCGTTGGCCGCGACCGAAGGCCCAGGGTTTGGAACAGCTGATGGCCGCCGCCAGCCTGCTGCAGAGTTTTCCAGCCACGCCGGAGCGCCGCTTGCCAGCCCTCTGGCGGGAGAGGCTCGGCGAGGAGCTGGGCAGCCGCCTCTGGCGCCTCCAACGCCGCGGCTGGTGGCAGTTCTGGGGACCCCATGCCGATGGGGCTCCCTATCTGGCCATCCCTGACCCCGCCAGCTCGCTCACCAGTCTGGTGGGTGGCTCGCCCGCCTCACGGGCCCTGATCGAACAGCACGCCCTGCGGGTCGGCAATCTGCTCGTGCTCGCTCCCGATCCCCTGGCACGCCGCTTGCTGCGCGACGCGCTCCTGCCCCGTCAACGGGCGGCCCGGGGCCTGCGGCGCCAATGCGTGCAGCGGCTGGAAAGCGGCCAGGCTGTGTTCTGGAATCCCACGGCCCTCGGCGCCATGCTGGGTCCGATCGCGCCCCTATTCCAGCGCTATCAGGAGGGCTGCCTGAGCCTCAGCCTTGCCGCCGACAATCGACTCCTGTGGCAGGGTCAGACCAGCGCCGTCGATGGCCTACAGGCTGCTCCTCCCCCGTGGAATCCCCCTAGGGGCGACTTGCCCCCGCTTGAGGAGGGGCTGCTGCTGGAGCTCAGGGGCTCGGCTCTGCAGCCGCTGCTGCAGGGGTTGGTAAGCCGGGAACTGATCCGCGCCCCCCTCAGCGAGCGTTATGGCCTCGACCGGCAACGGCTGGAACGGCTGGAGCGGGCGCCGTTTCGGCTGCGCTTGCGGCCGCTGCAACAGGGCCCATTCCTGGCAGGCATGGACCTGCAGCTGGCGCTCGATGGGCGCCAAGCCGATTGGCAGCCGGTGCTGGACCGGATCAGCGACAGCCTGGCGGAACAAGGGCTGAAAGTCCCAGGTAGCCCCACCGCCAACGGCAACGCAACCGCCCCCGGCAACGGCAACGGCAACGCCGAAGCGTTTGGAGCCTCGTCGCCGCTGGTGCCCGGCCCTCGGAACACGGCTGAACCCGCGACCTCGGCACCAAGTTCACCGCCAAGCTCGACGGCCTCGCCAAGCTCCCCTGCAGCGACCGCCAGCCCCCCGGCGAACCCACCAAGCCAATCCCCCCCTTCCTCCGCCAGCCCGGCGACTCCCCAGGGGGTGTCCCAACGCCGGCAGGCCGCGGCACCGAAAGATCTCAGCCTCTGGATGCGGCCCAACGGGGATGTGCTCGGGGGTTGGCGCTGGCTCCCCAGCCGCACGGGATCGAGCGAGCTCGTGTTGTTCCTTGGGGCTTCACCGCCACCGCCCCAGGCGCTGCCGCCCTTGGGAGCACGGCCCGGCACAACCCTGACGCAGCTGCGCCTTCGTCCCAGCCAGCTGGCGCTGCGCGGGCTGCTGCCCGACTTGCTGCCAGCGCCGGTGCAGCAGTCGGTCCAACTCCAGGTTCAGGCGGGTGGCCGGCAGGGCAAGGGCAGCGAGGCCTCCTTCAGCCAGCTGACGGGGCAGCTTCAGGTGGGGCCGCGCTGACCTCCTGGCGCTCGCGCCGCCGCCGTTCGGCGGCCACGGTCTCTTCCATCAATTCCACGGCCTGGGCCATCTTTTCCAGGGTGCCGGCGTACTGGCTGAGGTCCTTGTCGAGCCGATCGCGCAACAAGCCCATCGCGGCGCCGAGGTCGTGGGCGGCTTTGCGCAGATCTTGGGGTTCCATGCTGTCGGCGCCGTGGGCCTTCTCCAGCAGGCAGAGCAGACCGACGGCCATCAGCCGGGAGTAGTGGAAATCATCGCGGCGGATGCTGTGCAGGGCCGCCGCCAGGGGCTCCGGCGCCCCCTCACCCTGCTGTTCCACCCAGCCCCGCACCGCCTCAACACTGTGGTGACCCATGGCTTGGCTCGCGGTTTCGGCCTGGGAGCGCAGCGTGGCGGCGTCGTAGCCGCAGGCGGCGCAGAGGGCCTGGAACAGCGGTTCCCGCTGGGCTTCGGGGCGGTAACCGCGGCTGAGGCTGTCGAACACCTGCACCACACCAATGGCAAACAGGGGGTCGGGCTGAAAGCCTCGCTGGCGGCTAAGCAGATGGAGCTCCACCAGCAGCTCGTCCACCAGGCGGCGGTAGAGCGGGCCGATCACATGGGGGAAGGCGCGATGAAACGCGCGTTTGCTGTCGGCAACGGTGAGGGCTTCGCTCACGCGGGCAGGGAACCAGTCTGGCCGCACGACCCTAGCGCTGTCGTGGCGGACCAGGCCGGGCATCCGCTGACGTGCCTCCGCCAATGGGGCACCCCTGGCCCTGGGCTGGGTAGGATTGGACCAGTACGTCATGGTGTTCATGATCCCGATCGTGATCGAAGAGTCGGGTCGCGGTGAAAGAGCGTTCGACATCTACTCGCGATTGCTGCGGGAACGCATTATCTTTCTTGGCGAACCTGTGACGGCCGAATCCGCCAACCGGGTGGTGGCTCAGCTGCTTTTCCTTGAGGCCGACGACCCCGACAAAGACATTTTTCTCTATATCAATTCCCCGGGCGGATCAGTCTACGACGGCCTAGGAATTTTTGACACGATGCAACACATCAAGCCTGATGTGCAAACCGTTTGCGTTGGTCTTGCGGCCAGCATGGGAGCCTTTCTGCTTTGCGCCGGCACCAAGGGCAAGCGCAGCAGCCTCACTCATTCACGCATCATGATCCACCAACCCCTTGGTGGCGCCCGCGGCCAGGCCAGCGACATTCGCATCCAGGCCGATGAGATCCTTTATCTCAAGAAAAAGCTCAACCAGGAGTTAGCGGATCGCACCGGTCAGCCCCTGAGTCGCCTCGAAGAAGACACCGATCGCGACTTTTTCATGTCTCCCGATGAGGCTGTGCAATATGGTCTTATTGATAAGGTCATCGACAAGCGTCCAGTTCGCCCCCTCTGAATCTAAGCAGTTCAGGCCTTAGGAATTCTGGACCCTGGGACCCCGGCAGTTCAGGCTTTCTGGACTTAACACAAAACCGAACCCCTTGTAGGCAAGTACGCCTAAGTCGTCCCCTGTCCCAGGAGCGTCCCATTGATTGTCGCGCTATATTTGCCCGCCTCTGGCTGGACTTCCGGACCTGCAGAGAGCTGCTCTGTTTCAAGTTCAAGCGACAACCAGTTTGCTGATCGCTTCAGGGGTGTATTCAATTCCTTAGCGCGTTAATGAAGCGATCATCAGCTCTGACTGGTGTCCCAGGGACGTGAAGCAACAACGATCGGTTGAATCCTCGAACTTCTATTTGAACCCCTCTCTCCATTGGAGATCGTTCCGGGAGTCGAGGCGTGAAAACGATTTCCCTGCGGAGCAGGCGCAGCCGAACTGGCGCAGCAGGGCACAACGAAGAGCAATCCAGCGCTGCCTTGGGGGTCAGATGCAAAAACAAAAACCGGGAGTGGATAACGATCCACTCCCAGCAGTTTGAACGAATTTAAGTCCTGATTAGCCAGCGGCTGTGCTGAAGATTGGTGAAAAGCGTTCCTTTTCAGGAATGGCTGTGAACTCAGCCACAACCGCCCGGAACTCATCGCCATCTAGGCTTTCCTTCTCAATCAACATCTCCACCAGCAGATCCATGCAGGCACGATGGTGACCCACCAGTTCAACAGTCTCCTGATAACAGGATTGAACGATGTGCCGAACAGCTTGGTCAACCCGAGTGGCCATGGCATCGGATCCATCACTGCGGGTCATCAGATCACGACCCAGGAACACCTCCTGGCTGCCGGCATCCAAAGAGAAGTGGCCGATATCGCTCATGCCGAAACGGGTGACCATCTGCCTAGCAATCGAGGCAACCTGCTGGATGTCCCCACCGGCACCCGTGGTGACCTCCTCATGGCCAAACACCACAGCCTCGGCAGCCCGACCCCCGAGGGCGCCCATGATGCGAGCCCGCAACTGGGCACGGCTTACCAACATCTGCTCCTCATCCGGGGAGAACCAGGTGAGGCCCTGGGCTTGGCCTCGGGGGATCAAGGTGACCTTCTGAACAGGATCGTGGGCCTTCACCAAGGTGCCCACCAGGGCATGGCCCACTTCGTGGTAAGCGATCAACCGCTTGCTGCGGCCATCGGTGAGGGGCTTGCCCTCCATACCGGCAATGACGCGGTCCACCGCATCAGCGATTTCGGCCAAGGTGGTGGCCTCCTTGCGGCGACGCGCCGTAAGGATCGCAGCTTCATTGAGCAGGTTGGCCAGGTCGGCACCTGAGAAACCAGGGGTGCGCCGTGCAATCGCCTCAAGGCTCACATCTTCAGCGAGTTTCTTGTTGCGGCTATGAACCTGCAAGATCGACAGACGACCCTTGATGTCGGGCACATCCACCATCACCTGGCGGTCAAACCGGCCGGGACGCATCAGGGCTGAATCAAGGACATCGGCGCGGTTGGTGGCCGCGATGATGATGATGCCGCTATTGCCCTCAAACCCATCCATCTCGGTGAGCAGCTGGTTCAGGGTCTGTTCGCGTTCATCGTTGCCACCGCCGATTCCGGCACCCCGTTGACGGCCCACGGCGTCGATTTCATCGATGAAGATCAGACAAGGGCTGTTTTCCTTCGCACGCTTGAACAAATCTCGGACGCGGCTAGCACCGACGCCGACAAACATTTCCACAAACTCAGATCCCGACAAGGAGAAGAAGGGAACGCCCGCTTCTCCGGCGATGGCCTTGGCCAACAGGGTCTTGCCGGTTCCTGGAGGTCCCACAAGCAGAACTCCCTTGGGGATCTTGGCGCCCACGGCCGTGAAGCGTTCCGGGGTTTTCAGGAAGGTCACCACCTCCTGGAGATCCTGCTTGGCTTCCTCCACACCGGCCACATCGTCAAACTTCACGCCGGTTTCCGCCTCCATCAAAAACCGGGCCTTGGTCTTGCCGAACTGCATGGCCTGACCCGGACCGCCCGGCATGCCGGAGGAGCGTCGCGCCAGAAAGATGAGAGAACCGATCAGCAACAGCGGGAACAAGAGATTGCCCAGCACTCCCAGCAGTGGCGAGGGCTGACGCGGCGGATGGATGTCGAAGCTGATGCCTTGATCTTTGAGCCGGTTCACCAGCTCGGGGGCCACCCCGGGCAGATCAACCCTGAGGCGCTGCACTTTGTTGTCGAGGTCGGGGTCCACGGCTTCGACCACGGCCGACCGGCCGCCATCGAAGATGTCCACGGCGGTCACCCGGCCGGCATCCACGTAATCCAGGAAGCGTCCGTAGCTCATGCGCGCCACAGCGGTGTTGCGAACCGCGGTGTTGGCGCTGCTGGGACCGCGCTGCCCCAAGCTGCCGTTGCCGATCAGCTGCCAGCCCAGACATGCCGCCACGGCTAGGGGGAGCAGCCAGAGGGCGAGGAGGCGCCAGCGCTGATTCATGGAGAACCTCAAATTTTGAACAAGTGTAAAGCCGATCAGGTCCCTGCCGCTTGGACGGCAGAGCTGCAGCCAACAACAAGCACCTCACCTGGGGTCAGGGGCCGAAGCTCACGAACCCGAAACCACGCTTCAGCTGGCCCGGGCCCAAGGATTCAGGTCCTCCAGCGGCAGGGGGAGGGCTGTGGTGGTGCTGGCCTCGATCAGCACCCGATCGGCTTGGAGGGTTTCCAGCAGCTCGGCTCCACCCAGGCCATGGGTCCAGATCTGCACATCGGTGGATGGAGGGCAGTCAAAGCTGAGCAGCTCGAAGGGAAAAACCACCCGCTCCAGAAAGAACTCATCCGGACCGATGCAGCGCACGATGACCATGCGGTCGCTGGCATTGCGATAGCCGCAGGTCAGTTGGTCGCTTTTGCAGAGCGGCAGATCCGGGAGTGTCATGGTCAAGGTGCTCTGGAGGGGGGCGATGGCGGACGGGTCCGGGAAAGGGTAAAGGGTGGAAGGCTCGCTCGAACTCACGCTGTTGCCGTGGAGGACATGGCTGGTGGTAACGGCATGAACCATGGCGATAACGGACGGAGCTCAACCATCTAGCCATCGGTTCCTGATTGGGTTTGGTGACAATGACAACTTTTTGGCCCGCTTAAGCATTTCTTTTGGCGTTGCGGCTACAAGCGCTTGTGGCTTATGCGTCAATTGCGCCTGAGGCCGGCCCCACGGACCTGGTCAAGCCAGATCCACTCGCGGGGCACAAGCTTCAGCCCAGCCCGCTGGGCGGTCAAGCGTGATCACCGCACCATGGGGTGTGGTGATCACGCTTGACAACATCCGGGAAACGCTGGACTGAAATAATGGTGCAATCCTCCCAGCAGTGGGTCAGCAGAAACCCTCGCCTGCGGACTGCCGCCGAGGCCAAGCTTCCAGTGGCTCATGGCTCGCGAGGGTGGGCGCCGCTCCTCCCCCGGCCCCTTCAAGCGCTGCGCAGGGCCACGATCGGGTCGAGCCTGGCGGCCCGCCGGGCTGGGATCACCCCTGAGGCCAGGCCGATCGAACTGGACAGAACCACGGTGAGCACCACGGTGCCGGCACCGATTTCGGCTGGGAGTGGCGAGACCAGCGCCACCAAATTCACGGCTCCCATGCCCCAGGCGGCGCCGACCGCTCCGCCGAGGCACCCCAGCACCACCGCTTCCACAAGGAACTGCAGCAGCACATCCGCGCCGCGGGCCCCCAGGGCCTTGCGCAGACCGATCTCGGCGGTGCGTTCGGTCACTGACACCAACATGATGTTCATGATGCCAATGCCACCAACCAGCAGCGACACCCCGCCGATGGCCGCCAACAGCAGCGTTAATCCACCGGTGATGCTGCCCACGATGGCGAGGGCATCCTTCTGGGAGCGCACGGCAAAATCGTCCTCGCGCAGCAGGCGGTGCCGTTGGCGCAGCAGATTGGTGATCTGGAAACTGGCGGCTCCGGTGCTCTGCTCATCCCGCGCTTCCACGCTGATGAAGCTGAGGCTGACGCCGTAGGTGGGATCGCGGCCACTGAGGCGGCTCACCATGGTGGTGAGCGGGATGTAGGCCGCTTCGTCCTGGTTCACACCAAACACGGCCCCCTTGGGCTCCAGGATCCCCACCACCTCGTAGGAGCCAGCGCCAATGCGCACCCGTTTGCCGAGGGCATCGCCATTGGGGAACAGCCGGTCGCGCAGATCCTGGCCGATCAGCACCACACTGCGGGCACTGCGGATGTCGCTGTCGCTAATGCCCCGACCCTTGGCCACATCAAAGCGTCGCACGCTGAGAAACACTGGCGTGATGCCCGACACCGACGCCTTGGAACTGTTGGAACCGGCTTGAACCACCTCGCTGCGCGTGATCTGGGGTGCCACCCGCCGCACGCTCGGCACCTGGCTGGCGATGGCCTCGGCATCCTCCAACACCAGGGTGCGCGGTGATTCGATGCCTTGTCGCCGGGTGTCGTTGCTGCCGGGCACCACAAACAGCACATTGGCGCCGAGGGTGTTGAGTTGGGCCTCTGCCAGATTCTTCGCCCCTTGGCCGATGCCAACCAGGGCGATCACGGAGCTGTTGCCGATGACCATGCCCAGCATGGTCAACAGACTTCGCATCCGATTGGTGCGCAGGGTGGCCAAGGCCATCTGCACGGTCTCAGGAAAAGGGAGGCGGGGAGCCAAGGGGGCGAGCGGCTGCGGTCAGCGCGTCACGCTAAGGGGATTGCGGGTGCCGCGATGCACCACCCCTTCATGCAGCTCCAAGGTGACGATCTCTCCCTGGCGCAGCTCCAGGGTGGCATTGATCACACCCACGATCACCGGAATGCCCAGCCGCTCCCCGATCACAGCCGCATGGCTATGGCGACCATCCTCCTCGGTGATCAGCCCCCGGGCCTTGCGGATCGCCTCCAAATAAGCGGCGGAGGTTTCCCGCACCACCAGGATTTCGCCGTATTCCAGCCGCGAGGCCTCTTCCGGGCTGCTGGCCAACCGCACCTTGCCGCTGATCGAGCCATTGCCGATGCCGGTGCCCCGTCCCAACACGGCCGAAACGATGCCCACGCGAATCAGGTCGGTGGAACCGCTCACCCCGGAAATGGTTCCAGCGGTCTGCACCACCAAATCACCTTCCCGCAGGAGGCCCTGTTCCCGCGCCACCCCCATGGCCACGCTGAAGGTGGCGCTGCTGGAGGCCTGCTCCTGAACCAGCAGGGGATTCACCCCCCAGACCAGCTCCAACTGGCGCGCCACCTTCACATCGCTGGTGATCGCCAGAATCGGGGTGCTCGGCCGGAACTTGCTGACATTGCGCGCCGTGGAGCCCGTTTTGGTGAGGGGCAGGATGGCGGCGGCATTCAACTGGCGGGCGATGCTGCTGACGGCCTGGCAGATGGCGTTGGGGATCGTCGTGGCCATGTGGCTGTCGAGCACCCGCCGGGGATAGTCGCGTTCGATGCGCCGCGCGATGGTGGCCATGGTGCTGACGGCTTCCACCGGGTAATCGCCCACAGCGCTTTCGTTGGAGAGCATCACGGCGTCGGTGCCGTCGAGGATGGCATTGGCCACATCGCTGACCTCTGCCCGGGTGGGGCGCGGACAGCTCACCATCGAATCCAGCATCTGGGTGGCGGTGATCACCGGGATGCCAAGGCTATTGGCCTTGCGAATCAGGTCTTTTTGGAGCAGGGGCACCTCTTCAGCGGGCATCTCCACGCCCAGGTCGCCCCGGGCAACCATGACGCCATCGCAGAGGGGCAAGATCGCATCAATCGCATCAATGGCCTCAAACTTCTCGATCTTGGCCACCACCGGGGTGTTGTAACCCTGGGCCCGAATCAGCTCCCTGATCTCCAGCAGATCGGAGGGGTTGCGCACAAAGCTCAGGGCGACCCAATCCACACCTTGCTGCAGGCCGAAGTTCAGATCCTCGCGATCCTTGGCGGTGAGGGCACGAATCGAGAGCTGAACATCAGGGAAATTGACCCCCTTGTTGTTGGACAGAACGCCGCCAACGGTCACGCTGCAATGCAGGTCCTCCGCCGCTTTGTCGACGCTTTCCACCAGCATTTCCACCCGGCCATCATCCAGCAGGATGCGACTTCCCGGCATCACCTCCTGGGCGAGGTGCTGATAGGTGACTCTGGCGATCTGCTGATTGCAGGTCACCACGCGGGAGGTGAGGGTGAAGCGATCCCCCGGGCTCAGGGTGATCGGTCCGGCCTCGAAGCGCCCCAGCCGGATCTTCGGGCCCTGTAGATCCTGCAGGATGCCGATATGAACCCCGAGTTCATGGGCCACTTGGCGAATCGTGGCGATTCGAGCGGCGTGGTCTTCATGGTTGCCGTGGGAGAAGTTGAGGCGGAAGGTGGTCGCCCCCGCCTTGATCAGCTTCCGCAGCACATCGGGGGACTCGGTGGCGGGACCGATGGTGGCCACAATCTTGGTTCGTCGCATGTGAACCGATCGGATCTCCGCCTAGCACTGGGCGGAAACTACCATCCTGGCCCGCAACGCCAGGGACCACCGTGGACCTCTCGACCTATCAGCAGCGTTCCAGGCAGACCGCCCGGTACCCCGACGCCGGTTCCAATCCCCTCTACCCAACCCTGGGACGCTGCGGCGAAGCCGGGGAGGTGGCCGACACGGTGAAGACGGTGCTGCGGGATCGCCAGGGCCTGTTCGATGCCCAGGTGCGAGAGGACCTGGGGCTGGAACTGGGTGATGTGCTCTGGTACGTGGCCCAGCTCGCGACCGAACTCGGCCTGGATCTCGAGCAGATCGCCGCCGCGAACCTGAGCAAGTTGGCCGACCGGGCTGCCCGTAACGTGATTTCCGGCAGTGGGGATCGGCGATGAGTGGGCAGGGCGGCGGCGACCAGCCGGTGGCGAGCTGGGGGCTGGTGTCACCGGGATCGGCCTTCGGCCAGCCCAGGCTTGCCCGGAGCGGTTGGCTCTTCAGGGGCATGTGGGCGCTGCTGCTGGCTCTGCCCTTGCTGGCCCTCGCCGCTCCCGCCTGGGCGGCGGAGCTCCAGGTGAGCGACATCTCCCTGGCCCCCTGTCCCGAGGCTGATCCCGGCCGTCAGCCCGAGCTGAGACGCCCTTCGGGGGCGGCCTGCTACGCCCTGCGCGGCGTGGTGATCAACCCTGGATCGGGTCCCGTGGTCGACACCGATGTGTTCGCTCAAGTGTTGGATGCCAGCGGCGAACCGGCGCTGCCGAATCGCACCCGGCTCGGCTCGATCGGGGATGTGCCGCCGGGGCGGACGCCGTTCGCCCTGCGGCTCTCGATCCCCGCCGGAACCCCTGGCCCCTTCCTCGCCAAGCGGGTAAAGGCGCGGGGCTTTGCGGCCCCGGTGCGCAAGCGGGCGGGTGCGGGAGATGAGCTCCTGCCGTTGGAGCGCTCCGTGGCGGAGGACGTGCTGCTGGAGCCGAGCTAACCCACCAAACAAGCCCAACTGACCACCCACAGTTCCCTCGGGCGGGTTATCCCTGGTTGAGACCCTGAGGCCGAGCGCAAGGTGCTCCACCGCAGGGGTCTGGCCCCCTGGGGGGGGGCTTGGCCCCAGAGGTCCAGCCCCCCCAGGGCCGAGACGCCCGCGGCGGGGATGGCCCCCATCGCCACCCCCAGGTGCCGGATCAGTAGGTGAAGCCGCCCGCCACCATCGCCGCCCCCGCCTGCAGAAGGCTCTGCAAGAGTTGAATCGCCAGGAAGGCCAGGATCGCCGAGAGATCGAGGCCACCGATCGGCGGAATCACCCCCCGGAAGGCATTCAGGTAGGGGTCGGTGATCGCGCTCACGCCCGAGAGCACCGGATTGCTCCAGTCGAGATTCGGGAACCAGCTCAGCAGAACCCTGACCAGCAGCACCAGCAGGTAGATGTTGAGGGTCTGGGCCAACACCTGCAGGGGGAAGGCGAGAAGGGTCATGCCAGCAGCGAAGGCAATACGCCTCGCAACTCTATGAAGAACCGCCCTGACCAGCACCACCCAGGCCCAGGGCAGCGGTCCAGACCCTCAGCCTGATGGCTCCCTTCGGCTTGCACGGCGACGCCAGTGCTGGATCGCTGCACCGTCGCCGCGCGCGAGCGTCCCTCTGGCCCAGCCCGATGCCTCAGACTGCGGCCCCGTGATCCGGCGCCGCATCGTCAGGCAGCGACGCTTCAGCCGTCTCGCTGGCGCCCGCCGCCTCCCCTCGGGACGCGGCGGGACGGGGCCGAGGGCGCAGGTCGTCGGTCTGGATCGCGAAAGTGCGATGAAACTTGTCACTCAAGCTGAGCCAAAAAGAGCGGCCATCGCTCTGGCGTTTGCGCTCGATGAACTCATGGGCCAACAGCTCTTTGATGTGGTCGTAGGCACCCGAACCGCGCAGATCCACCAGCTCGGACTGGAGCAAGCGTTTGCGCAGGGCGATCGTGGCCAAGGTGCGCAGGGCCGCCGTGCTCAGATCGACCGGCAACAGGTCTTGCACCAGATCCGAGAGGCTTTCACGCAGCTGCAGGGCGTAATGCTGGCCTTCCTGATGGATCTCCAGAGCCGTGTCCCGATGGGCGTAATCGGCCATCAAGGTGATCAGAGCCAGCTCGGCCGTATCTCGGTCGATGCCGGCGATCCCCGCCAGTTCGCTGAGCGTGAGCGGCCGACCTTTGAGGTAGAGGATGGCTTCCAGGCGCGCTGGCAGCGAGAGGACCGCCATCGAAGCATTGGCGCGGAGGGAGGGGGTTCCCGCAGTGGTGGAGGCCGGCACGCCGTCCTGGTGCTCGTGGGCGGCAGAGGGTTCGGGATCGATGGGCATTGCCAGATCGCGAGCCTTTCAAGCCGCACCGTATCGCAGCCGACACGGGATCACCAGCGAGGCTGGGCTGGCACCCCAGGTGCCGTGGCCTCCGGGTGCCGTGGCCTCCGGGTGCCAGGGCTGCAACGGATTCAGACCGGCCCAAGACCGGCCAGGGCCGGAACGGGCTGGTCCATGGGGCCGAGGAACAAGCGGTAGGCGGGATTGCGGGTCTCCTCCCAATGGGGATAAGGCAGGTCCGCCAGGAAGGCGCGCCAGTCATCGAGCTCCGCCGTCGGCACTTGCACGCCGACCACAATGCGGCCCATGTCGGCGCCGTGATTGCGGTAGTGGAAGATGCTGATGTTCCAGTTCGAATGCAAGGAAGTGACAAAATCCATCAGCGCACCTGGCCGTTCCGGGAACTCGAAGCGGTAGAGAAGTTCTGCGGCGACGGCTGCGGCGGCTTCATTGCGCGCCGGCAAACGGCCCCCCACCATGTGGCAGAGATGCAGCTTGGCCAGTTCGTTGTCGCTGAGATCCAGGCAGGGAAAACCATTGGAGGTCAGGTCCTCCATCAACCGGCCCGTGTCTTGGCGGCCGTGGATCTGCACCCCCACAAAGATGTGGGCCCGCTGCGGGTCGGCCAGGCGGTAGCTGAATTCCGTGAGATTGCGGTGGCCCAGCAGGCCGCAGAACCGCCTGAGACTGCCCGGTTGCTCGGGAATCTCCACCGCCAGCAGAGCCTCCCGGTCTTCCCCCAGCTCGGCCCGCTCAGCGACGAACAGCAGCCGGCCAAAATTCATATTGGCCCCACAGGCCACCGCCACGAGCGTTCGGCCTTCGAGCTGGCGCTGGGCCACATCCTTCTTCAAGCCGGCGACCGCCAGGGCCCCGGCGGGTTCCAGGATCGAGCGGGTGTCCTCGAACACGTCCTTGATGGCGGCGCAGATCTCATCGGTGTCCACCGTCACCATGGCATCCACATACCGCTGGGCCAGATCGAAGGTGTGTTCGCCCACCTGCCGCACGGCCACCCCATCGGCGAAGAGGCCCACATGGTCCAGCCGCACCCGCTCGCCGCAGGCCAGGGATCGGGTCATGGCGGCGGCATCCACCGGCTCCACGCCGATCACCTCCACCTGGGGCCAGAGGCTTTTCACATAGGCCGCGATCCCGGCGATCAACCCTCCCCCGCCGACCGCCACATAAATCGCGTCAGGGGGTTGGGAGCACTGGCGCAGGATCTCCAAACCGATCGTGCCCTGGCCGGCGATCACATCCGGATCGTCGAAGGGATGGATGAAGGTGAGTTCCCGGGCCGCCTCGAGCCGCCGCGCTTCGGCATAGGCCTCGTCGTAGGTGTCGCCGTGGAGGAGCACCTCCGCGCCCCGGGCCGAAACCGACCGCACCTTGACCTCGGGCGTGGTGACCGGCATCACGATCACGGCCCGGCAGCCGAGCCGCTGGGCCGCCAACGCCACGCCTTGGGCATGGTTGCCGGCACTGGCGGCGATCACGCCGCGATCCAGCTCGGACCGCCGCAGGGCCGCCATGCGGTTGTAGGCACCGCGCAGCTTGAAACTGAAAACCGGCTGCAAATCCTCCCGTTTGAGAAAAACTCGGTTGTGCAGTCGCTCAGACAGGTTCGGTGCGGAATCCAGGGGTGATTCAATCGCCACGTCATAGACCCGGGCCCGGAGAATGTGC
>JBKCTK010000102.1:0-4578 GCA_046319055.1 Synechococcaceae cyanobacterium | reverse complement strand
AGCCACTCCATCCAGTGCTGCACCGGCGCCGCCGGGGGCCGCGCCACCCCCGTGCGCTCCTCCAGCCCATTCCAGGTGATCAGCAGGTGATCCCGAGCGGAGAGGAGGGCCTCCAGGAGGGCATAGCGGTCCTGGTCGGCGGGGTCGGGATCGCCCAGCTGCCGCCCGCTCTCCATCAGGTGAAAGCCGGGCCGCTGCCGCTGGCGGGGGAAGACTCCCGCGTCCAGGCCCATCAGGATCAACACCCGATGGGGGATGGCCCGCATCGGTTCCAGGGCGCTGATCGTGAGGGCGCCGCTGCGATGGCCAAAGCGGCCGCTGTCGGCCGACAGCAGCTCCTCCAGCACCGCCGCCACCACGGCGGCCTCCAGTGGCGGCAGATCGTCGCCGCTGGCCTCCAGCCAATCGGCCACGGCCGCGTGGAGCGGCGGCAGCTCCCAAGCGCCGTCCCCGCCGTCGCCGAACAGGTCCCGCAGCAGCTCCAGCAGCCGCTCGGCCCAGCCGCGGGCCAGCGCCGGGCGCCGCAGCTCCCGCAACCAATGGCTGAGCCGCTCCAGCAACGCCAGCCAGCGGCCCAGGGTCTCCAAGGCCACGCCGCAGCAAAAGGGGGCGGTCTCCGCCGGCGCCAGGCCCGGCGTGGTGGGCAGCACCAGGCCCAACAGCAGCCGATCCACGGCCCAGCGCAGGCTGTGTTCCGCCCCGCCGCCCCGCTCGGCGCCATCGAGGCCCCAGCGGAAGCCCACCCGTTGCAGCAGCGCGGAGAGCTCGCTGGCCTGGGCGGCGCTGAGGCCGAAGTGCTGCAGCAAGGGGCCGCATTGCAAGAGCCGTTCCAGCCCGCTGGCGCTGAGCCGATCGGCGGCCAGCCGCAGCAGCTCCAGCAGGCCGCGGGCCACGCCGGTGTCGCTCTGCTGGCTGCGGTCCGTGAGCCGCCAGGGCAACTCGACGCCCGTGGCATCGCTGTCGGAGAACACGGCGGCCACCAGGGGGGCGAAGCGATCCACCTGCGGCGTCATCACCAGGATGTCGCGGGGTTCGAGGCTGGGATCGGCGGCCAGCAGCTGCAGTACCCGGTCGCGCACCACTTGCACCTGGCGCAGCGGCCCGGGGCAGGCGTGGAACTCCAGCGATTGATCGTGAGGCGGGAGGCTGAGGCGCGGCCACAGCGACGGCGCGGCCAACTGTTGCTGCAACTGGGCCAGCAGGCTCGGCCCCGGCCCCGGGCCCTGGTCCGCCGCCGCCGCCGCCGCCGTAGCGGGCAGGAGGAACAGATCCCGCTCCGGGTGGCTGCCGTCGCTCACGCCGTCGCAGCCCTCCAGCAACTGCTGGAACTCGCTGCCGAGCCGGCCGAAACGGGCCTCCAGGCCCGGGGCCCGCAACAGCCAGTCCTGATCCAGGGGCAGGGTGCAGGCCAGGGCATCGCTCAGCTCCCGGCGGCGATCGGCGCAGCGCTGCCAGAGATCGGCGCAGGGGCTGAGCAGGTAGAGCTCCACCGGCACATGCCGGCCCAGGGCTTCCAGCAACCGCACCTGGGCGGGGGCCATGCTGCTCAACCCAAACAGGCGCAGGTGGTTGCCCAGGGGGGCGAGGGCGTCGGCGGGGGGCGCCTGGCGCTCCAGCCAGCGGATCGCCCGCAGCACCTTGAGGCCCTGGGGATCGTCCTGCAGTTGGCTGCCCAGCAGCTGGAACAGCCGCTGCTGCCAGCGCTGGGCGTCGGGCAGGGGTTCGCCGCGCCCATCGACCGCGCGGCCCGCCTGCCAGTCCCGCAGCATGGCCGGGCGGTAGAGGCCGTAGTCGTCGAAGGCGTCGGCGATGGCGCGGGCGGTCTGCCAGGTGGCCAGCCCCAGCGCCGCCCCGCCGCGGTCGGCTTCGAGCAGGGGGCGCAGCAAGGCCGCCGCGGCGCTGTCTTGCCGCGTCAGCTCCGCCTTGAAGCGGGGCAGGGCGCGCAGCACGGACCACACCAGCCGCTGGGCCCGCCAGGGATCGGCCTCGCGCGCCGCTGCGGGGTTGGAGGGGTGGGCGTCCTTGGGGAGGCCGTCGACGCTGCTGGCGCCCTCGGCACGACCAGCGCTTTCGGCACGACCGCCGCTGGTGGTGCCGTCACCGCCGCTGCCAGTGGGCTCCAGTTCGGCGCAGAGGCGCTGCACCACGGCCCGCAGGCTGGCGCCGGGGAAGGGGAAGCGCAGGTTGGCGCTTATGCCGCCGAGGCGGCCCGCCAACTGCTCACTCAGCCAGCGGCTGGTGGGCCAGGTGTTGACGATCACCGCCACCGTGGTGAACGGATCCGGGGGATCGAGCCGCAACTGCTCGGCCAGCAGGTCGGCGAGGATCTCGGCCCGGTTGCTGCGGTAGACGGTCAGCACGGCCGGGCCGCGGAGTGAACAGGTCTTTAGCGCGGTCCCCCGGCGACCAGGGCGGCGAGCGGCGGCGGCAGGGTGCTGGAGATCGAGGCCTGGTGGGGCAGGGCCTGGGGGCGGATGCCGGAGAGCCCTGGCACCTGCTCGATGTCGCCGGTCTCGGGGCAATAGGCGCTGAGCAGGCCGCCGTAGCAGGCGCCCGTGTCGATCTGCATGATGTGGCGGCCGATCCGGCGCACGCCGGGGGCGGGGGTATGGCCCACGATCATCTCGCCAAAGCGGCCGTCGTAGGCCTCCCAAAAGGGCGTGCGAATGGTGAGATCGGGTTGCCAGGTCGACGGGTTGAAGCCGGCGTGGGTGGCGACCCAGCCGTTGCCCCAGAACGCCAGGGGCAGGGTGCTGAGGCGTGGCAGCCACCAACGGCAGCGACGATCCCCCAGCTGGCGGTAGGTGTCGCAGCCGGCCAGCTCGCCGGCGGTCTGCCAGCTGCCGAGCCGCAAGGCGTTGACGAGGGCTCGCTCATGGTTGCCCATCAGCCAGGTGGCGCGACCGCGGCACACCAGCGTGTGGACCAAGGCCATGGCGGCCTCGATGCGGGGCCCCCGGTTGATCACATCACCACAAAGGATCAGGTGATCCGTGTGGGGCAGGCGTGCGAGGAGGTCCTGGAGGGCGTCAGCGCAACCATGGACGTCACCGATGACCCAGTGGCGCGGAAGGCGGCTTCGGGACGGCATAAAGGGGTGCGTCCTGTCCATTGTGCCCCGGATCACGCCCTTGTGTCACCTTCCGCGTTGGTGTGGGGTTCCCAGGACAACGCTGATACGGTGCCGCCCTGCCGCGCCGCTGGAATGGATCCCAAGAGCCTGAGCGTGACACAACGGGTGGGCTTGCTGGTGAAGGCGCTGAATGGCGCCCAACGCACCAATGAGGCCCTGGCCCGTTGCGGCGATGGCGAGGCGATGGTGGAGGTGCTGCTGGGGGCCTCCAGCAAGCTCGGCCTGGGGCTGACGCGCCGGGATCTGCTGGAGACGCCTCCCATCCGCGACTGGATCTGGTGGAAGAACAAGCAGGCGCTGCTCACCATCGGCGACAACCTGCCGCGCTATCAGCAGGACGGTGGGCAGGGCCGTCCCGAGCGCAATCCCGAGCCCGAACAGGAGCCGAATCGTCCGAAGCGCTTCTTCGGCCTGTTCTGAGCCGCCACTCGCCAGGCCGCCAGGCCGGCAACCCCAAAGGGCTGCCGCCGGCATCTCGGGCCTGGCCGACACTGCCTCAGGCCAGGCTGGTTGTGGCGAGGGACTGTCGTCAGCGGCTCAGGCCAGGCTGGCCAGGGCCGTGTCCTGGTCGGCGGCGTCGAACTGGCCCCGCTGCACGAACTCCAGCCGCAACTTCAAGAAGGTGATGACCTTGGGGTCGGTCGACACCACCGCCGCGGCGGGGCGGGGCACGGCGGCCATCTCTGTGGCGAGCTCCTGGCGTTCCAGGAAGGCTGGGCGCTCCACCAGCCAGAAATCGATCGGCTTGCCGGTTTCGCCGTAGTTGCGGCGGCGCTCGCGCAGCACCTCCTCCAGCGGTTCCTCCACGGTCAAGAAGGCCTGGCTGGCGGCGACGAAGTGATACAGGGTCATGGCGAGGGGGGTCAGGGCCGCAGGCTGCCGAACAGGGGTTCGCGGCGTGGATTCTGGATCAAGGCCCCCATCTCCCGTACGGCCCGCTCCAGGCCCACCGCCAGCGCCCTGGCGATGATCGAGTGGCCGATGTTCAGCTCCTCGATGTCCGGGATCGCCGCCACCGGCTCCACATTGCGATAGGTGAGGCCGTGGCCGGCATTCACCCGCAGCCCCAGGCCTCGGGCCTGGCTGGTGGCCTCCGCCAGGCGGGCCAGCTCCCGGGGCTGATCGGCCCAGCTGGCTTCGGCGTAGCGGCCGGTGTGCAGCTCCACCCAACGGGCCCCGCAGGCGCTGGAGGCCTGGAGCTGGGTTGGATCAGGGTCGACGAACAGGCAGACGCCGATGCCGGCAGCCTGCAGCCGCTCCACCAGGCCGGTGATCGCGGCCCGCTGGCCGACGATGTCGAGCCCGCCTTCGGTGGTGACCTCCTCGCGGCGCTCCGGCACCAGGGTGACCATGTCGGGCCGGATCGCCAGGGCGATCGCCTCCATCTCCGCGGTGACGGCCATCTCCAGGTTCAACCGGGTGCGCACCGTGGCCCGCAGCAGCTC
>JBKCTK010000101.1:0-9631 GCA_046319055.1 Synechococcaceae cyanobacterium | reverse complement strand
CGCCGGCGCCGTGAGCAGGCGGATGCCAGGAGCCTGGAGGACCTCATCGAGCTGGGAACCCAGCGGGGCATGAAGAACCCCAGAGGTTGGGCGCGGCACGTCATCGCCAGCCGCCAGGCACGGGGGCAGTGGGAGCTGCTGGCATGAGCGAGCAGGAGCTGCAGCAGCGCATCCGGCTGGAGCTGGGTCGCGGGCCGGTGCGGCTGTGGCGCAACAACGTGGGTGCTCTGCGCGATGAGCGTGGCCGGCTGGTGACCTATGGCCTGTGCAAGGGAAGCAGCGATCTGATCGGGCTGCGGCAGGTGCTGATCGGCCCTGAGCACCTGGGCCGCACCCTGGCGGTGTTCAGCGCGCTGGAGGTCAAGGCCGCCCGGGGAACGCTGAGCGAGGAGCAGCGGAAGTTCCTGCAGCTGGTGCAGCAGCAGGGCGGCCTGGCCGGGATGGTGCGATCACTCGAGGAAGCCCGGCAGCTGCTGCTCCTCCCCTGAAGCGGCCGTCGGCTGGTGGGTCCGGGTCACCGGAGCCCTGGAGATCAGCACCCGGCGACTGCGCAGAGCCAGGGCCCTCTCCACTTCCGCGACATTCCAGAGAAGGGAGGGCCGGTGCAGACCCGCCCCTGCGGCCCGGTAGTGATCGCCGGGGCGCAGCACCCCATCGCGCCGAAGACGCAGGAGGGTGCGATCGCTGATCCGCAGCGCCTTGCAGGCCTCGCGGGTGGAGTGGGTGAATCCCATGGTTCGTCAGGGTGCGACTTGTGCGGAAGATAGCGATGAACGACGGACAAGAACTGTGCCTTTGTGACTATCTCGCGCTCGTGATTTGGGTTCCCGTAGGGATTCCATTTGAGGGTCCATGGTTCGACCTCACGATCACTCTGGGAACCCGGAAGAGAACCCCTTGGCCTACAGCCGCTCTGGTGGGTTCCGGAGAGGGAACATCAGGAAAGCGGGCTGCTCAGCGCAGGAAGCCGGGCCGCTCGCGGGCGGCTGAACAGCCTCTGCGGTCGGTGGCAGTTGTCGCCTTCCGCTGACGGAGGGCAGGGCCTCGGTGCTCCGCAAAGAGGCTGCGGATCCACCGGGGCGCTGTTCAGGCACTGAGGCTGGTGGCGCTGAGGGCCTTGAGCTGCCGTGCCAGATCCAGCAGCTCGGGTGTGATGTCCTGCGGCAGGTCTGCCGAGGGTGCCCTGCGCTGACGCGGCGTGGCCATCGCCTCCACCAGCGCCCGCTCGGGACCGCTGGGATGGATCTGACCTTCATCGAGAGCCTTCTGCAGCGCCATGCCTCGCTCGATCTGCTGGGCGGTCTGCTCCACCAGGTAGCGACGGGCGTGGATCACCTCGCTGTGCCCCATCGCCTGCGCCTTGAGCGCTGTCGACCAGGTGGTGGTTTCCCTGGCGCGGATCGCCCAGGCATGGCGCAGGTCGTAGGGCCTGCAGCGACCCTGGATCGGTTCAGGTTGTCTCCGGCCAGGAATGCCACGTGGGTGGTGCCAGCCGAGCAGCTTGGTCTGGATCTCGTCGCGGGGTTTGCCGCCGTGCCGCATCCAGTGCACCACCACCCGGCCGAGAATGCCGTTGTTCCAGAACTGCAGGCTGCCATCGGCCGCCTCTGCGGTGCGGATGGGATGGCGGCGGCGCAGCTCGGTGAGCATCGCCCGGGAGTGGGCGACATCGTCGAGGCGGTAGCGCTGCAGCCAGCGCTCCGGCAGCGGCAGCGCGAAGCGATGGCCGGTCTTGGTGGCCCGGCCTGAGTCGCCTTCGAACATGCTGATCTGCAGGAAGGTGGGCTCGACGGCGCTCTCCCCCGGCAACCGCTCGATGTGCCACACCTCGTGGGGCCGGAGGCCGTAGCAGCCGATGACGGCCATCACCCAGCCGCGCAGGGGATCCTCCCGCTGCAGCTCATCAAGCCAGACCTCCAGTTCGGAGGTGGTGGGGATGAAGCGGGGAGCGGGGTTGCGGACCCTGCCGGTTGCCTTCTTGATGGCCTCGAGCTTGGCGCGCAGCTGGGGGGTGGCGATGCTGATCCCCCGCCGGGCCAGGTAGTTGACCATCTGCACCACCCCGTAGAAGCTGCTGGTGTTGGTCTGCCTCGGCACCAGCGGCTGAGAGCGGTCGCGGCGGGGCGCGTCCAGCGAGCCCGGGGTGTGGAGGCAGAAGAGCTCTAGGTCTTCGGTGCGGGCGAAGTCGGAATCGGCGAAGGTTCTGCCGAAGTAACCCTTGTCGCTGAAGCAGGAAAAGGTGTTCCGATCTTTGGCCTTGGGGCCGCCGGGGGCGATGTCGGCCTTGATCAGCGCTCTGATCTCCCCCCATGTCTGCAAGGGGCCGCAATCTGCAGGGGGTTGTTCACCCGGCGCCAGGCCGAGCCGTCGCCAGTCGAGGCAGGCGCCGCCACGCAGCAGATCGCGGTGGGCCGCCAGCAGCAACTCCACCAGCGCGGGAAGATCGTCCTCCTGATCGACGCGGAACCCGCGGGCGGACTGGCTCCGTCCACCACGCTGAGTTTCATAGACATAGAGATAGGGGCTGTTCCGGCCCGGATGCAGCCGAATCCGGTAAGGACAGCCGGCAAGCCGCAGGCGGCTGCAGGCCTGCTGAAGTGCGCCACGGGGCAACATCAGGCCCTCCCGCTCTCATCGGACGAGACCGCCGGGATGTCTGTACCTAGGGTACAGAAAACGGTCAAAACGGGTCCGATCGGGTCGTCTCAGGTCCAACCCTGACGGATGTTGTCGATTCATGAGATCCAGCTCCCTGAAAGGGATCTGGGGCTGAATCGAGACTGCGACTGGAATGGGTCGCCTGAGATTCGAACTCAGGACCAATCGGTTAAAAGCCGAGTGCTCTACCGCTGAGCTAGCGACCCTTAGGGGGAACCCACCCCGCAGGGTCGTCCCGCTTGGTTCCTTGGGAACCTCTGTGAAGGTATCACCCCTGTGGGCCGGATGCCGCTGGCGGGTCTCTCGGCCGGTGCCGTTGCCATTGGACTAGGCGCCCCGCCATTGGGCTGGTGCTTCGCCATGGGGCTGTGCCGCCTTGGGCCAGGGCGCTTGGGCGTCAGCATGGCGGGAATCGCGCTGCCGCCCATGCCGGCCCCTCCCTGGCCCCAGCCCTCGGTGGATCCGTTGGCTTGGGTCGCCGACAGCGCCGTGCTGCTGGGTGATGTGCACCTGGCGGCCGGCGCCAGCCTCTGGCCCACGGCGGTAGCCCGCGGCGATGTCTGCCGCATCGAGATCGGCGAAGGCAGCAATGTGCAAGACGGGGCGGTGCTGCACGGCGACCCGGGCCTGCCGGTGCGCATCGGCCGTGACGTGACCATCGGCCATCGGGCGGTGGTGCATGGCGCCGTCGTGGAGGACGGCTGTCTGATCGGCATCGGCGCGATCGTGCTCAACGGGGTCACCGTGGGCAGCGGCGCCTTGGTGGGGGCTGGGTCTGTGGTGACCCGCGATGTGCCAGCCGGCGTGGTGGTGATGGGCACCCCGGCCCAGGTGCGCCGTGGGCTCAGCCCGGAGGAGATCGCTGGCCAGCGCCTCCACGCCCAGCATTACCGCCAGCTGGCCATGGCCCATGCCGGCCGCTCCAACGACAGCGGCTTCGGCGGCGCGGCTGGGGACAAGCCCTGAGCGCCAGCCCGGCACCGTTGCTTCGAGCGCTCCTTGCCTCAGCAGCCCCGATGGCCCCTCCTGAGCAGCAACCAAGCTCCGCAGAGCGAATGATCACGGGATGAGGAAAGCTGCGGCGCCTATCAGCGCCCAAAAGCGAGGCGCCAGAAGGCCGTTCTGACCATGCGTCATGAAGCGTTGCTGTGACGCGGAGCTTGGTTACAGCCCCGATGGCCCCCTGCCTCGGCAGCTCCGGTCGAGCCCCGCTGCGGCAGCTCGGGCGCCGCGGCAGCTTGAGCGGCAGGCGAGCGCCAGCCCTGTCAGGCCAGGGATGGGCCCGACAAGGGCTTGGCGCCATGGAACGGATGGGCCCACCGGATTGCTCCGAAGGGTTGTCCCGATGCCATCGCCCAACGGGTTCGCCCCCCGGATTGATCCGACGGGTTGACCCGATGCAAGGGCCCAACGGGTTGCCCTGACGGTTTGGAGCGATGCCTTGGCCCCGGCTGTGCCGCCTCGCGTTGCCCTTGGAAACGCCTTGCGGCGATGCGCCCAGGGAGCTCCAGGGAGGCGAAGCATCCCCCCTCTCCGCTGGAACCAGTGGGCGATTGCTGCAGTTTTGATCAGCTGGCAGGGCCCGGGTGCTCACACCGGTTCGATTCCGTAGGATCAGCGCCTTCCAACTCCCTGTCCCACCGATGGATCTTCGGCTTGTTCTGGTCGCCACCCCGATCCTGCTGGCCGCCGGCTGGGCCGTGTTCCACATCGGTCGCGCCGCCGTGGGTCAGCTGCAGCTGTTCATCAAGCGGGCGGGCTGATGCTGGAGGTCATCGGTGCCGGACTGGCCGGCACCGAGGCCGCCTGGCAGATCGCCCAGGCGGGCCTGGCGGTCCGTCTGGTGGAGATGCGCCCAGAGCGTCGCTCTCCCGCCCACCACACCAGCCACTTTGCGGAGCTGGTGTGCAGCAACAGCTTTGGCGCCCTCTCCAGCGACCGGGCGGCGGGTTTGCTGCAGGAGGAGCTGCGCCGTTTGGGATCCCTGGTGATCCGCACGGCCGATCATCATGCCGTGCCCGCTGGCGGCGCCTTGGCGGTCGACAGGGGTCGCTACAGCGAGGCCCTCACCGACCTGGTCAGCACCCACCCGCTGGTTTGCGTCGAGCGCGTTGAACAGCGGTCACTGCCCGATCCCCACACGATCGCGGTGCTGGCCACCGGCCCCCTCACCGCCGACGCCCTCGCCGCCGAGCTGCGCCAGTTCACCGGCCTGGAGGCTTGCCACTTCTTCGATGCCGCCAGCCCGATCGTCGACGGTGACTCGATCGATCTGTCGATCGCCTTCCGGGCCAGCCGCTACGACAAGGGCGACGCCGACTACATCAACTGCCCCCTGAACGAGGAGCAGTATCTGACCTTCCGCGAGGCGTTGCTGGCCGCCGAGCAGGCGGAGCTGAAGGATTTCGAGCGGGAGTCGGCCTGCTTCTTCGAAGGCTGCCTACCGATCGAGGAGCTGGCCCGCCGCGGCCTCGACACGATGCGCTACGGCCCCCTCAAGCCGATCGGCCTCTGGGATCCCCGCTGGGGCGACCTGAACGACCGTGACGTGCGCCGCGCCCGCCGCGCCCATGCCGTGGTGCAGCTGCGCCAGGAAGACCGCGAGGGTCGGTTGTGGAATCTGGTGGGCTTCCAGACCAACCTGCGCTGGGGCGAGCAGAAGCGGGTGCTGCGCCTGATCCCCGGCCTGGAGGAGGCGGAGTTCGTGCGCTTTGGCGTGATGCACCGCAACACCTATCTGGAGGCACCGCGGCTGCTGGACCCCAGCCTCTGTTTCCGCCAGCGGCCCAACCTGCTGGCAGCAGGCCAGCTCACCGGCACGGAGGGCTATGCCGCCGCGGTGGC
This sequence comes from Synechococcaceae cyanobacterium, assembly GCA_046319055.1. Classification (GTDB taxonomy): domain Bacteria; phylum Cyanobacteriota; class Cyanobacteriia; order PCC-6307; family Cyanobiaceae; genus Cyanobium. Next base: position 4,129 of record JBKCTK010000101.1, on the reverse strand, counting down.
GGGGGGTTGGCTGGCGGGCACCAATGCCGCCCGCCTGGCCCATGGCTTGGCGCCGCTGGTGCTGCCCAGAACCACGATGATCGGCGCCCTGATGCACTTCATCTCCGGCGGCGGCGATCGGGCCGCTGCTGGGCGCGGCGGCTTTCAGCCGATGCCCCCCAACTTCGGGCTGTTGCCGGAACTGCCCACGCGCATCCGCGACAAGCGGGCCCGCTATGGCGCCTACCGAGATCGCTCCCTGGCCGATCTGGACACCTTCCTCACACAACGCTGCCGAGCGGAGCGGGACGCAGGCCTGGCCCCCGCCTGCTGAGCCGTTGGCCGCAGAACCACGATCTGGCGAACCACTGCCGCAGCGTTCACCCACGACCCGGGACTGAGGCGCCCAAACGCTGAGCAGCGTCGCTGAGCCACCCAACCGACTTGCGTGCAGGCCCCACAGCCAGCGGGAAAGGGACCTTGCCAGCGTTAGACCCGTCAGCGTCACAACCCCGTCTGGGGTGGACCCGTCGCGGGGTTGGACCCATCAGGGTGGGACCGTCAGGGTCGCCTCAGGCGATCAGCAGCGCCCCGAGCAGCAGCAGCACCAGGGCCGGCAGCCCCTGCACTTGGGTGGCGCCAAGGGGGAGACCGAGCGGCAGGCTGGCATTGAGGAGATTGACCAGCACAGCGCCGAGCATCAAGCCCCCGAACAGCAGGGCGAAACTCCAGCCCAAGGCCGCCAGGAAGCGCCCATTGCGGCGTTGCAGATTCAGCAAGGTGACCCCGGTCGCCAGGGCCAGCAACAGCTCGGCTGGCGCCGCGGGCACCAGCAGCAACAACACCAAAAACACGCCATCGGCGATCAGGGGAAGCCAAAGCTCCCGTCCCTGGGCCCAAGCGAGGCTGGGCAGGCGGGGAGGAGTGGGCGCCAGGCGGGCGACTGGCAGCTGGGGCATGCCTCCGAGGGCCGGGAGCACCGGCCGGGGCGGTGGTGTGGCCTGCTCCCGCTGAGACGCGGTTCGAGCGGCACTGCTCACCCGTCCCTGCTGCCGCTCCTTGAGGCGGTCCATCAGGATCGCGTCATAGGCGGCTTCGATGCGGGAGGCCGCCATCGGATCATCTCCCACCTCCTGGAGACGGGCCTGGCGGGCGGCTTGCACGTCGTCGAACAGGCTGTCGTGGGGGATGCCGAGCCTGTCATAAGGATCCGGGGCTTCGCCGGAACCCTGGTCGGATCGAGTTGGCACGGAACCTTGGCTCATGCCAAGAGGCTAAGCAGGGATGGTCAAAAAAGTGGTTCGCTGTGCCGATATCCGGCTTCCTGTTGCAACTGGCGCCGACAGGCCTCGGCCTCCTCGCTGGCCAGGCGGCGGCGGCGCTTGAGCAGGGGCATCTGGGGAGGGAGGTGGCTTCCCTCGCGGATTTCGACGCCGCCGCTGCCCGGAATGAAACTCACGTAATCGCAGCCGCCGTCGCTGCGAGGACGGACAAGCCAGAACGGTCTCGCCATTAGCTGAGTCAGATGTGACCATATGTTGCGAGATTCTGGCGGAGCGGCCAGGGCGAACGTGGATCGGCCGGCACGCCGCTTGGGTTCAGACCGCTAGGTGCTCAGAGGGCGAGGGGTTCCACCCCACTCACCACCGGCGCCACGGCCGACAGGCGCAGCTCCGGATGGTCCTGGTGCAACTGCTCGAGATTCCACTGATTGCGGAACAGCAGCACCGGCCGATCCCAAGCATCGCGAGCGGTTTTGCAGTTGAACAGCCTGCCTAGGGCCTCCAACGCCGGCCAGCCATCCACCACCCAGCGGGCCAGGCTGAACTCCAGGGGCTCCAGTCGGGTTACGACACCGTATTCGTTTTCCAAGCGGTATTGCACCACCTCCAGTTGCAGCTGGCCCACCGCCGCCAGGATCGGATCGCGCCGGCTCGGGTCCGTGTCATGCAGCACCTGCACCGCCCCCTCCTCCCGCAACTCGCTGACGCCCTTGCGGAAGCTCTTGAATGCTGAAGGGTTGGGATTGCGAAGCCAGGCGAAGATCTCCGGGCTAAAGCAAGGAATCCCTTCGTATTCCACCTTCGGTCCCACATACAGCGTATCGCCGATGGCGAACATGCCCGGGTTGTTAAGGCCGATCACATCGCCGGGATAGGCATCCTCCACCACCTCGCGATCCTGGCCGAACAGCTTCTGCGGCCGCGACAGGCGAATGGTGCGACCGCTGCGGGCATGGCGCACGGTCATGTCTTTCTCAAACCGGCCGGAGCAGACCCGCACGAAGGCGATCCGGTCGCGATGGCGCGGATCCATATTGGCCTGCAACTTGAACACAAAGCCGCTGAACTCCGGCCGCAACGGATCCACCGCGCCCTCGCTGCTGGGGCGAGGGGTGGGGCGCTGGGCCAGCTCCAGGAAGGCATCGAGAAACGGCCGCACACCGAAGTTGGTCATGGCCGAGCCAAAGAACACCGGGCTGAGCTCGCCGGCATGCACCAGCTCCAGATCCAGCTCGGCGCCGGCACCGTCGAGCAACTCAAGCTCCTCAAGGGCCTGCTCCAACAGGTCCGGCTCCAGCAGCTGACGCAGCTGCGGATCGTCCAGGCTGAGGCTGGTCTCGGCCGCTTGGCGGCCCCGCTCGGCCCGCTGGAACAGGATCACCTGGCGGCTGCGCCGGTCGATCACGCCGCGGAAGCGATCGCCGCTGCCGATCGGCCAGTTCACCGGCCAGCAGGCCAAGCCCAGCTGGGTTTCAATCTCATCCAGCAGCTCCAGGGGCTCCCGCCCCGGCCGATCCATCTTGTTGATGAAGGTGAAGATCGGAATCCGCCGCATGCGGCAGACCTCGAACAGCTTGCGGGTCTGGGGTTCGAGGCCCTTGGCCGCGTCCTCCAGCATCACGGCATTGTCAGCGGCCGCCAGGGTGCGGTATGTGTCCTCCGAGAAGTCTTGGTGCCCGGGGGTATCCAGCAGGTTCACCGTGCTGCTGGCGTAGTCGAACTGCAACACGGTGGAGGTGATCGAGATGCCGCGCTGCTTCTCCAGCTCCATCCAGTCGGAGGTCACCTTGCGCTGCTCCCCCTTGGCTTTCACCGCCCCGGCCTGCTGAATCGCGCCGCCGTAGAGCAACAGCTTCTCGGTGAGGGTGGTCTTGCCCGCATCCGGGTGGGAGATGATCGCGAAGTTGCGGCGGCGCGCCACGGCCGCCGCCAGGTCGGGATCCGCCGGCCCAGGGCCGCCGGTGCTGGCGCCCGGCGTGGCGCTGGCAGCGGGGCTCCCAGTGGCCCCATCCCTGGGGCCAACAGTGGCGCCGCCAGTTAGGCCGACAGTGGCGCTGGCGACAGGGGACTGGGGCTCGTCGGCGACGGGGGGGGTGCTGCTCATCGCTCCAGCCTGCCAGCCCCGATCCCACCCCAGGCCGGCGGTTGACCGATCCGGCGCGGGCGAGCGACTTAGCCTCTCTTTCAGGCGGCGCCAGGTTGAGCGCCCCGGCGGCGGGGAGCTGTTGAGCCTCTCGGCGGCAACGAGCGCGTCCATCCCCCCGCTGACGACGCCCGCAGAACAGCCCCGACGGCAGCTCGCGGGAGAACGTCGAGGCGACGGCACGCGGTGGGGCCCCTCGGCGGCGGTCAGCAGAGGACCACCTCGGCGGCGGGGACCTGTTGAGCATTTCAGCGGCAGCGCTCCATGCGGCAGCGCTGCTTGGCCCCTGGAGCAGCGCTTCATTACCAGCGCTCCATCACGAGCGGTTCACCAGCGCGACAACAGCCCCGGACAGCAGTACCGCTGCGGCCACCGCCGCCAGCCGCCGCCGCCCCGCTTGGGATCAACAACCCGGGGGACTGCGGCGCCAGGCCGATGCTCCGCCTCCGCCCCATGGGCCTGGGCAGGGGGCAGGAGCTCCGCCACGCCCTGGGGCTCTCCCAAGCGGAGCGAGGGGGGGGAGATCTGGCGGGCGATCGGTCAGGGTGGAAGAACCAGCACGGCCCGGGACCGACTCCGATGCCTGACCTGATCCACGGCGAGCCATTGCCCGAGGCCAACCCCGCTGACCTGGAGGACCTGGAGCGGCGGCGCACGGCGCTGCAGCACGAGTTCCAGCGGGACGCCAGCTTCAGCGTGGTGTTTGTGGTGCTCACCCTGGGGG
>JBKCTK010000100.1:0-9233 GCA_046319055.1 Synechococcaceae cyanobacterium | reverse complement strand
GGCACGTGATTGCCGTGGTGCGTGAGGCGCTGGGGCGGCTCGGCGCCCGGGCGGATGCCCCCGCTGCTGAACTGGTGCTCGCCGTGGATGGCCTCGGCTCCCGTGCCGCCAGGCGCTGGGGTCAGGAGCTGGGTGTCGATCGGGTGGTGCTTCAGGGCCTAGGCGGGCTCGGAAGCCGGCTGCAACGCCAATTGGTGCGGGCCCACCGCGAAGGCGCGCGCCGCATCGTGCTGCTAGGCAGCGACATGCCCAACCTGGAGCCGGGCGACCTTGGGGCCGCCTTTCGATCTCTCGATGCGGCTCCCTGGGTGCTCGGCCCCGCCGAAGACGGTGGCTACTGGCTGATCGGAGCCAGGCAGCCCCATCCCTCTCCCTTCGTGGGCCTGGGAGGGCCCATGGCCTGGGGAACGGCCGCGGTGCTGGCCTCCACCCTGCAGCTCGCCGCTCACTGGCACCTGCCGGTGCTTCTGGTGGCGCGGCGGGCGGATCTCGATCGGCCCGCGGACCTGCGATGCTGGCGTTGATGATTCGGGAGCTCGGGGGCCGCATGCCAGCGAGCAAGCCCCCAGCGCAGCCCGGGACAGCGGCCCTCAAACCGGTTGCCGCCCCCTTAAACCCACCCCACGCCTCCCCCGCCCTGGCGGTGATCATCCCGGCCCTGCAGGAGGCAGGGCGTCTGGCACTGCTGCTCGCTGATCTGGCCCCCGCCAGGGATCTGGTGCAGGAGCTGGTCGTGGTGGACGGCGGCAGCAGCGATGCCACCGCCCGGATCGCCCGGTTGGCCGGCGCCCGCCTGCTGCGTTGCCCTGCCGGGCGCGGCCGCCAGCTGGCCCACGGGGTCGAGGCCACTACCGCCCCCTGGGTGCTGCTGCTGCACGCCGATGCCCGGCTACCGGCGGATTGGGCCGGCTGGCTGCGGGCCGCGATCCGCCGCGATCCCACCGCGGCCTGGGCGTTCCGGCTCGCCATCCAGGACGCGGATCCGCGTCTGCGCGGGGTGGAGTGGGCCGTGACCCTGCGCAGTCGCTGGCGGCAACTGCCCTACGGCGATCAGGGGCTCCTGCTGTCGCGGCGGCTGCTGATCGCCGCCGGTGGGGTGGCCCCGCTGCCGCTGCTGGAGGATCTGGAGCTTCTGTTGAGACTGAGGCGCCTGGCTCCCATCCGACTGCTGCCGGTGGCCCTGCGGGTGGATGGTCGGCGTTGGCGACGCCTGGGGGTGTGGCGCACGGTCCTGGCCAACGCCGCCATCCGCCGCGCCTGGCGGCGCGGCGTGCCGCCAGCGGTGCTGGCCCGGCGGTACTACGGGGCGTCGCCCTGAGCCGGGGTGGCGGAGGCCTGGGTCTCAAGCGGAGCCGCTGGGCTGGTTGCTTTCCCCCACCTTGCCCAGCCTGAGGGGCCTGCGACGAGCAAAACTCTCGCTTCGACCGGGGGGCTCGCTCCGCCTGAAGCTGCGCTCCCTGCCATGGGGACACCTGATCAGCAACAAAGCTCCTCATCAGAGGAATGCGTTCGGACGCCTGGCAAGAACGGACTTCCGGCGCCTCGCCTTTGGGCGCTCATGCGTGCTAGTCAGCATTCCTCTCAGCAATCCTCAGCCAGTGATCGTTGGCTCTGCGGAGCTTTGTTGCTGATCAGGTGGGGACATGGACTGGCGGCCGTTGCGCCGGCCCGGGTTCAGCTGGCGTACCAGAAGGCGCAACGCCGCCGCAGCGGCTCCAGTTCCCAGCCCTGGGCCGAATAAAACCCCAAGACACCCGGGTCAGCGAACAGGCTGACGCGGTCCACCTCCATCTGCTGGAGACAATCCAGCACGTAGACCATCAGCTCTCGGCCCAGCCCCACCCCCTGGTACCGCGGATGCACCGCCACATCCCAAATGGTGGCATCCACGATGCCGTCGCCGGTGCAGCGGGCGAAACCGACGAGGCGGGGCAACCGCGCATCGTGACGCCACAGCCCCACCCGCAGCAGGCTGTTCTCAAGGGCCCGTCGCACGCGCCGCAGGGGCCGCCGACTCCAGCCGACGGCATCGCAGAGACTCTCCAGCTCCAGCAGATCAATCTCCCGTTCGCGGCTGAGAACCAACTGCAGCTGAGGATTGGGATTCGGGCACAGCCGTAGGCCTTCGCCATACAGGGCGACCAACTGGACCGCGGCGGCGTCGACCTCGGTCGGCTGGACGGACTGGCCGTGGGGCAGCCTCTCTGGGTTGAGGCGAGGCTGGAGATCCGCCACGGGGTCGCTGGCTCGGGAGTCACTGGCTAAGCAGTCTGACGATCTTGCCGGATCAGGCGCGAGCTGCGGCAGGGTGGAAGCCTTCGTTCTGGTGTGCTGAGCCATCCCGACCCCATGGCTGGTGTTCCGGCGCTCCCCTCGGCCGAGGCGGACAGGCCCTTGCTGGTCGCCCTCCATGGCTGGCTGCTCAGCGGCAACCTGTGGCAACCCCTGAGTCGGCTCCTGGAACCCCGGTGGCAGATCTGGACGCCAGACCTCCCCGGTTTCGGTCACCATCCCCGCCCCCGTGGCCTGCAGGCCAGTCTGGCCAGCTACGGCCGCTGGCTGGCCCAAACGCTGCAACGGGAGGCACCCCAACGCCCGGTCGTGTTGATCGGCCATTCGCTGGGGGGCAGTGTGGCCCTGCATGCGGCCCCGCAGCTGGGTAACCAGCTGCGGGGCCTCGTGCAGATCGCCGCGGGGGGAGGGGTCTACCAGCCGCGTCCGTTCAGGCTGGTGCGTCGCGGCGGGGCGCTGTTCCTGGAGCTGCGGCCGCGCTGGCTGGCCCGCTGGCCGGGTCTGGAGGCCATCCAGGCGCCGCTACTGGCGGAGATCCACGCGGCCCGGGGCTTGCTGGCCTGCAGCACCCGTCGCGCCGCCGTGCGGCAGCTGCCCTGCCTGGCCGCCCAACTCACAGTTCCCAGCCTCTGGATTGCCGGCAGCCGTGATGCGGTGATGGCCCCCTTGTACGTGCGCCATTTGGCGGGCTATTGCCCCGGGCACCAGCTCGTGGAGCTGGAGGGTGCGGGGCACCTGCCGATGCGTCAGATGCCCGAACGCCTGGCCGACCTGATCGAGGCCTGGCTGACCGAGGCCCCGGATCTGAGCGGCGCAGCCGACTCAACTCAGAGCGCGGCCAGCCCTCTCTCCTGCAGTTCCGCCAGCCGGGCATAGAGACCTCCGGCTCGGCGCAGGTCGCTGTGGTGGCCCTGCTCCACCAACCTTCCCTGTCGCAGCACCAGGATGCGGTCCGACGCCTCGACGGTGGCCAAACGGTGGGCGATCACGATGGCGGTGCGACGCTGCAACAGCCCCTCGAGATCCCGTTGCAGGGTGGCTTCGGTGGAGGGATCGAGGAAAGCGGTGGCCTCATCCATCACCAAGACGGAGGGATCCCGGATCGCCACACGCGCCACGGCCAACAGCTGGCGCTCCCCGGACGAGAGGTTGGCGCCCCGCTCTCTCAGTTCCGTATCCAACCCCCGGTCCAGCCGTTGCAGCAGCGGCCCGAGCCCCAGGTCCTGACAAAGCCGCAGCAGATCGGCCTGATTGATGGGGGCATCGAGCCTCAGGTTGTCGGCAATGCTGCCGCTGAACAGAAAGGTGTCTTGCAGGACCACGCCGAGTTGGCGCCGCAGTTCAGCCGTTGGAATGGCGCTGATATCGCGACCGTTTAGCAGGATCCTGCCGCGCTGGGGCTCGTAGAGCCGGCAGAGCAGGCGAATCACCGTTGTCTTGCCGGACCCGGTCGGACCCACGATCGCCACATGCTCTCCCGGGGCGATGCGAAAGCTGAGGTCCTCCACGATCGGTTCATCCGGCCGGTAGGCAAAGCTGACCCGCTCGAAGATCACCTCACCGGAGCTTGAACGATGGCGCAGCGGCTCCGCCGCGACGAGCTGGAGCGGCGCGGGGGAAGCCTCGGCGATCTCGATGGGCTCTTCCAGCAACTCGTTGATGCGCTCCACCGCGGTCAGTCCCCCCTGGATCTGGGTAAAGCGTTCCGCCACCTGGCGCAGGGGGTCGAACAGGCGCTGGGAGAAGAGGATGAACGTGGTCAGGGTTCCTAGTCCCATCGAACCGCCGGTCACCATCGCCCCGCCGACGGCCAGCACCAATGCCACCGCCGCCAGCGACACCCATTCGATGAAGGCGGAAATGGCGCTGTCATAGAAGATGGTGCCTGTCACACCACGGCGATAGCGGTCGGTGGTTTCCGCGAAGCGGCGGCTGTTCAGAGCCTCCCGCCGAAACATCTGCACCACATCCAGCCCCTGGAGGTTCTCCTGCAGGTCGGCATTCAGCTGGCTTAGCTCCTCCCGCACGCGGTAGTTGGCCTGGCGATAACGCTTCTGCAGCCAGAGAATGCCGAGGGTGACCGGCACCTGGGAGAACGCGAGCAGCAGGCCGAGGCGCCATTCGATGGTGATCATCGTGATCGCCACCACCATCAAGCTGACGAGATCAGCGAGCACGCCGACAGCGCCGCTGCCGAACACCTCGGCCAGGGCATCGACATCGCTGGTCAGCCGGGTGAGTAGCTTGCCAACCGGGGTGCGGTCATGGAAGCGCAACGACAGGGCCAGGGCATGGCGGAACAGGTCGTCGCGGATCCGAGCGGTCAGGCGCTGGCCCACCAGCTGCACCGTGTAAATCTGGGAACCTTGCAGGGCCAATCGCAACAGCACGGCACCCAGCAACAGGGCCACCAGCACCCGCAGAGCCTCGGGAGTGGGCAGGGGCTGGAGCCAGGCCAGCACCGGCTCGCCCCGCAACTTGGAGATCGCCTGACCCACCAGCAGGGGTTGGATGGCTCCCGCCAGGGCCAGGGGGAGCAGCAGTAGCAGGGCGAGCAGCAGGCGGCGCCGATCCTTGCTCAGGTACGGCAGGAGCCGCCGCAGGCGCTGCCAGTCGCGGGAGACCATCAGCGCAACCCGGCCAGGGCGGCTGACGCCTGGGCCGTTGGACTGAGGGCGGCCTCCAGGCGCTGCACCAACTCCGCCAGGGGGCCGGAATCGAGGCGCAGGGCGAGGGGATGACCGACCAGGCGGGCGGTGCTGTGAAACAGATCCTCAATGGCCACCAAACCGTTGTCCCTGAGGGTCCGGCCCGTGGCCACCAGGTCGACGATCGCCTCGGAGATGCCGGTGATCGGCCCGAGCTCCACCGATCCCGTCAGATGGATCAGCTCCACCGGCAGATCGAGGCCGTCGAAAAACTCCCCGGCGCAGCGGCTGAACTTGCTGGCGATGCGGCAGTGGGGCGGCAAGTCGAGGGCGCGTTGATAACCACTGCTGGCCAACACGGCCACCGCCATGCGGCAGCCTCCGAAGCCGAGGTCCAGCAGCTGGGCCAACGGCAGCCGTTGCTCCCGCAGCACGTCATAGCCGACCACACCCAACTGGGCCTGGCCGTAGGCCACGTACACCGGCACATCACCGTTGCGGACCAGCAGGGCCCGGGCCCGACCACAACGACTGGGCACCATCAAAAGGCGGTTGCCTGGCTCCAGCAGGTCGCTGAAATCGAGGCCGGCGGCGGCGAACAATCGCACCGAATCGGCCAGCAAGGCCCCCTTGGCCAGAGCGATGGTGATCATCGGAGAGGCGACTGGCAAAGCGGCGTTGGCATGGAAGCATGCGGCAGCCGCGAACATGGGGCGGCACCCTTTGGCCCGGATCGATGAGCCCAGATGGCATTGTGGCGCCCCCACGCACCCGAAGTGAGGCCGGCGAGCCCGTGTTCGGGCGGCCTGGCGCGGCGCCGGCCCAGGGGATGGCCCTGATCCCTGCCCTCAAGGACAACTACGTGATGGTCCTGCACGATGGGGAAGCGGCGGCGGTGGTGGACCCCGCGGACCCGGAGCCGGTGGCCCGGTGGCTGGAGACCGAGGGGCTCCAGCTCGTGGCGGTCCTCCAGACCCACCACCACAGCGATCACATCGGCGGCACGCCGATGCTGCTGCGGCGTTGGCCTGGGGCGGCCGTGGTGGCGGCCGCGGCGGATCAGCAGCGGATCCCCTTCCAGACCCATGGGGTGGGGGATGGATCCCATTTCACCCTGCTGGGGCGTCCCGTGACGGTGATGGCGGTGCCGGGCCATACCCGTGCCCACCTGGCCTACCACCTGCCGCCGCTGGCCACACCCATGGGCTCAATGGCCGGATCCCCCACGCCGGAACCATCGCACTGGGATGGGGGGGCCTTCCAAATTGCCCCCGCGCCTGGCTGGGGTGAGCTGTTCTGCGGCGACACGCTGTTTTTGGCTGGCTGCGGCCGGCTGTTCGAGGGAACACCGCTGCAGATGCATGGGTCGCTGCAACGCCTGGCGGCCCTTCCGCCCCACACACGGGTGTGGTGCGCCCACGAATACACCCTCACCAACCTGCGCTGGGCCCTACGGCAGCGGCCTGCGGATGCGGGGTTGCAACAACGGCTGGAGACGGTGCGTCAACGCCGCCAGGACGGACTGCCCAGCCTGCCCGGCTCGCTGCTGGAGGAGCGGGCCACCAATCTCTTTTTGCGCGCTGGCACAGCCGCCGAGCTGGCGGAGCTGCGAGCCAGCCGCAACGACTGGACAAGTTGAACGCCCCTGCTGCCGAACGCCGCTGGCGTTGTGGTGCGCTCAGCCCACGGTTCCACCCGCCTTGGCCAGCTGCGGCCCCGCGGGCGAAGGGGCTGATCAGCGGGACGGGTCAAGGCTGGGCCGCGCCGCCCCATCCCTCGGAGTCGGGCCCCAGCACCCGCAGCGGCAGGCCGGCGGGGAACAGGCGACCGCGGGCCCCCGGCCGTAGCGCCAGCCGGCAACGCTCCCCCCGCTCCACCGCCGAGCCCTGGTGCAGCGGCAACCGCAGGCTTAACCGCTGACCGCCCCGCTGCACCTGCAGCCTCCAGGCATCGCCATGAAACTCGCGGCTGAAGACCCAGTCCTCCGCCGTTGGATCCGCAATCAACTGGAGCGCATCGGCCTCCACCAGCACCGAGAGCGCCTCGCTGCTGGCCGCCTGCCGAGCCTCGCCAGGGACGGAATCCAGGCGGGGCTCGGCCGCTGTCGCGCGGGTGTTGCCCGCGGTGAGGGGGACCAGAAGGCCCAGGTCCGTGGCCACCAAGGCACCCTGCATACGGGCCGGCAGCAGGTTGGCCTGGAGCACGAAACGCCCCACAAAGGCGCTGGCGGGTTCCTCCACCAACTGCCGCGGGTCGGCGCACTGGTGCAGCAGACCCGACTCCAACACCGCCACCCGATCGCAGATCGCCAGGGCCTCCTGGGGATCGTGGGTCACCAGCAGCCCTGTGCAGCCGCAGCGGGCGAGCACTAAGGGGAGCTCCCCCCGCAAGCGCTGGCGCACGTCCACATCGAGGTTGGAGAAGGGCTCATCCAGCAGCAGCAGCGAGGGTTGGGGGGCCAGGGCCCGAACCAGCGCCAGCCGTTGGCGCTGACCACCCGAGAGCTGGTGGGGAAACCGTTGCTCCAGGCCCGTCAGCCCCAGCAGATCCAGCAACCAGCGCACACGGTCCCGATCCTGGCCGCGACCGAGTCCGAAACAGGCGTTGCGCCAGGCGTTGAGGTGGGGAAACAAGGCATGGTCCTGGAACACCATGCCCACCCCGCGGCGTTCCGGCGGCAGCCAGCCCCCCGGCCCGGCCACCTCCCGACCGTCGAGCAGCACGCGGCCGCGCCGCGGCCGCTCGAAACCAGCGATCAACCGCAGCAGGGTGGTCTTGCCACAGCCGGAGGGACCGAGCAAGCCGATCAGCTCTCCGTGGCGCACGGACACGTTGATGGCGCGCAGGATCCAGGCGCCTTGGGTGGCCGGGCTGTAGCGATGCCAGAGCCCCTCCAACCGCACGTGCTCGACCTCGCCATCCCGCGACAACAGGTGGCTGGCCTCGGCGGCCTGCACGGGGGCGTGCGCTGGAGGGGTGGAGAAGGCCATAGGCTCAAGGGGCCATCTTCGCCTGGCATGGGCATCGATCTCACGCCGATCCAAACCGACGCGGCTCCAGCCCCTGTTGGCCCTTACAACCAGGCCGTTCTTGCTGGCGGCGTGCTCTATTGCTCCGGACAAATCGCCCTCGACCCCAACTCAGGCCAGATGGTGGGTGGCGGCGAGGTGGAGGCCGAGACCCGTCAAGTGCTGGCCAACCTGCAGGCCGTGCTGGCCGCCGCCGGAGCGGCCCCCGGGCAGGTGGTGCGCACCACGGTCTTCCTCACCGATCTGGGGGATTTCGGCCGGGTGAATGCCATTTATGCCGAGGTCTTCGGCGAAGGGGTATCGCCCGCCCGGGCCTGTGTGCAAGTGGCGGCCCTACCCAAGGGGGCCAAGGTGGAAATCGATGCCATCGCTGTGCTGCCCTGATCGATCCAGGTCAGGCTCCAACCCCGATGCCCTCTCACCAAGGCCTCGCCCCGCTCGCCGGGGTCTAGGCGAGGCGGGGCCCAGTCGATAGCCGTTGCGGGGGGCCTTAAGCGCCAGGGTTATCCAAGCAAGTTCGACCCCTGTTCCAGGCCCATCTGCTACGGAGATCCCTTTTCCCCTGGCCCCCAAGGACGAACGGCGCCAATGTAGGAGGGTCATGCCGCTACCAAGACTGTGTTCGTAGGCAGCAAGCAGCCCGAGGTGGTGGTGATGACCCCCGCCCACTTCGATGAGGCGATCCACGCGGTGCGTGCGGTGCAGCAACTGCAAACCGTGGTTCTGCATCTTGGCGCCATGCCAACCCATGAGGCCCAGCGCACGATCGACTTCGTGTCCGGTGGTGTCTGTGCGGTGGATGGTCAGGCTGAACGCCTGGCCGAGAGTGTGTTTCTGTTCGCCCCCCTCTCCGTGGCGATCCATCGCGATGGGGACCAGGCCGCCACGGATGCGCCCCTGGCGATGTCCCGGCCCTGAGATTGGTTCGCTGTGCTTGCCCGTGGGGCCCCCGCGAGAACGTCCCCGGGGGCTTGGTGGCCCTTCAGCTGTCGTGAAGGTGGCTGGTTCAAGCCGAACAAGGCAGATCCTGATCAGCAAGAAAGCTCCGCAGAGCCAACGATCACTGGCTGAGGAATGCTGACTGGCACGCATGAGCGTCCAAAGGCGAGGCGCCGGACGCCCGTTCTTGCCAGGCGTGAGAACGCAGTACTCGGATGAGGAGCTTTCTTGCTGATCAGGAGGCAGTTTGGAACCCGCCCGGCGCCCGAGCCTGGGGGGGGGTGGAGGCTTGGCGGTGACGCCGTCGCTCAGAGCGGGGCCAGGC
>JBKCTK010000099.1:0-17871 GCA_046319055.1 Synechococcaceae cyanobacterium | reverse complement strand
CCAGCTCCCGCAAGGCGGCGTCGCCGCTGAAGGCGGCAATGCCCTGCAGGCCGTAGAGGTTGGCCCGCAGCTCGGCGTTGCCCAGCCAGCGCTCCCAGGTGAGGCCGGCCTGCAGGAAGCCGCTGCTCAGGGCGCCCTCCTCGGCGCCTCCCAGGATGCCGGCGAAGCGTTCTCCCGCCAGCAACGAGCGGGTTTGGTTGGCGCTCAGGCCGGCGAAGGCCGTGAGCCGCTGGCCCAGGTCCTCGTGCAGCGTCAGCTCGAAGCGGCCCAGCAGTTGCTCCTGCTGGAAGGTGAGGTCGTAGAGCGGCGGCGGACTCTCGACCAGCTGGCGCCAGCTGGAGGCGCCGGCGACGCTGAAGGCCCAACGGGGGCCCAGGGGCAGGCGGTAGCTGAGGGAGATCAGGCGATAGCCCAGCTCCGGATCGGCATCCGCGTTCAGCTCCCCCACCAGCAGCAGTTGATCGGCGGGCCGCAGCAGCCCCCCCCGGGCGACCACGCCGACGGCGCGAAACTGGCCGCTGCCGTTGTTGCCGTCATTGCGCAGGCGGAGCTCGCCCTGAACGCCGCGGGCCTGAGGATCGGCCTGCAGCACCAGCACCGCCTTGGTGCTGTCGCCGCCGAGGCGGTTGAGGCTGGCCCGCACGCCGCTCACCCCCGGCAGCCGCTCGAGCAGATCCAACTGGCGCTCCAGGCTGGGCAGGTGCAGCACCTGCCCTTGCAACGGCAGCACCAGGCGTTGCAGGCGCTGGCGCAAACCGGCATCGGCGCTCTCCACCCGCACCTCCACAATCCGCCCCTCCACCACCAGCAAGGTGCCGTTCGGGGCCGGATCGGCGAGGGGAAAGACGCGGCTGTTGAGGTAGCCATCGGCCACCAGCCGGCTGGTGAGCAGGGCGGCGCAACGCTCCAGGCGGGTCATGCCGGTGGCGCCTGGCGCGAGGCAGGGGGCCAAGATCTGCTGGAGCAGCGCCGCTGGGTACCGCTCCAGGCCCTCCACCCGCGGCAGGGAGGCCTCGGGATCCGCCGGCGCCACTGGGCTGGAGGGCAATGGTGCCCGGTTCGCCGGCCCCCGGGGTGCGGCCGGCGCCAGCAGCGGCGCCCGAATGGGCGGTTGCTCCTGCCGCGGCGGCGGGCCCGGCGCCGGCAACCGCACCGGCCCCGGCTGGGGGGAGGGCGCCAGCAGCTGGGCGAGCAGCACAGGCGCCAAGGCGGTGGCGGCAGGGGGCATCAGCGGCAGGGCACGGCGAGCGGCGGGTGGTGGGTGAGAGGCGGGGCAGTGGGTGAGAGGCGGGGGTTAGGTGGTGGGTTTGAGCGTCGACGCGGTGCGTGGCGTTGCGGAGGGCCGGATGATCAGGAACCGCGACGGGTAGTAGGGCTGACCCGCTGGCGGCCTTAGCTTCAGCGGAGCGCCCTGAACGTCAAGCAGTTGGGCAATCACAGGACCGGGATTGGCGGGGGTCCCCAAGGGTTTGCTGTTCTGGGAGAGCACCAGCAAGCCATTTTGACTGAAGTAGACAAGCGGCGCTTTGCTGCGAATCTCACGACGCGTGGGCTGTGCCGTGCCGCCGCGCACGGGCGAAGCGGAGGTGGTCTGGCTGGGGCGGCTGGATTGACCGCGCGGAGCGCTGCCACTGGCGGCAATGATCTCAACGGGGATCGGCGCCTTGTTGTTGATCAAATCGGGGTCATTATTTCGTGCCACGGGAAAGTCGTCGGCGGAAACCACCAGCACATCAGAACGGCCGGCGTCAAAGCCCTGGACGGCTGGTACACCTGGAAATCGGCCTGGGCCCGGTTTGGAGGCAACCGGTGGCGGCAGGGCGGCCGTGAGCTCGGGCTCGGGGATTTGGCCCAGGATCCCGAAGGGCAAAGCCGTAGCTGTGCTACCGATGAGCAGCGACCTGCCTGCGGGAGCCATCGCCACAGGGGCGGGACAAGCATTGCGGATGCCTGGGATGGAGGTGTTTTTCAGATCATCGGAGCCGCGCACGGGCTTGGGGTCACCGATCAATCGACCGGAGGCGTCCCGCATCGGGCCGGATGAATTTCGCTGCGGCACCAACAACGTGTCTGGAGTGCCTTGGCCATTCGGCTTGATGTTGACAAAGTCAAGGGCTGATGCATCCAGTCGGAGTTCATCGATCTCGGCGCTACTGTCAGCGATGACCGAAGACCCATCGGCGCTGATTGTGGCGGTTCCGCCACCCACCACATAGGCATTATCGCCTGTTCTACCACCAAAGATGAGATCCGAGGTACCCGGACTGCCAACGATATACTCGGCGGATGGTTTGCCATTGAGTTGTAGCGTTCTTGCTGGATAGCGGTTGTAGAGAATGGAGACAACAGGTTCACTCGTCGCCGGTGCTGATGGGTTTCGGCTGTTCCCAGGCAAAGGGTTCGGGTCGGAGAGGCTTGTTGGACAGGGGGGAACCCAAAACACTGGCGGGGGGTTCCCCGTGCATCGCGCGATTGTGCAGACAGGATTGAAAAATCCCCTGGATTGGCACACCTCACAGGCCGTCGCGTCGGGCAGCGCGAGAGCCTCGCTGGGGGGAAAGAGGATCGCCAGGCAGAAGGCGAGGAAGGCGGCTAGCCAGCGGCGTGGCATGGGGTTGTTCATGATGGCGAGCGGAGGGTTTGCGGGACTCGAACGCAAATCTCGAAGGTCTAATTCCTCGACAATCAAGCTTGGCGCTGCTGCGAGCGCCTGGAGTAAGGCTGTTACCAGGGAGCGCCAGAAAGTAGGGCTCCTGCCCAATAATAGGGATGCTGCAGCACGCCGTCAAGTTGCGCTCTTTGCGCTTTGGTCAAGTTGCTCACGAGCACATCGTCTTCAGCATTCACGATGGTATCGCTACGAACTCGTATCGCTCCAGAGCGAAACTGAAGCTGGGTTTTCTGTAAAGCTTGGTCTTTACGATAGCCTTGCTGGAGATAGCGATGGAACTGCAGAGAGAAGGCTGCAGTTGCCACATCATCCACATACCAAAGGTTGCCGAGGGCGCTGCGGGCTCCCGCCTGCAGCGCGAGCCCGCTGATCCCCAGCTCCCGTTGTTCATCGCCAACGGCGGTGCGACAGGCATTCAAAACAAATAAATTGATCCCTTGGCGATGAGCGGACATCGCCTGGCCAAGGTTTTGCAAAGAGATTTCGCCATCGCTGGTATAAATCCTGGCATCGGTTAAGTTCGCCCCCCGGAACTCTGCATGGCTAGCGATGTGGAGAACGCCGATCGCCTGTCGCTGGGTGGCCTGCAGCAGGGATTGGCGGCTGAAGCCACGATCCAGCAGCAGCAGCGAATCAGGAATCAGCTGAGCCAGCTGCTCCAGCTCCCGGCGCGCCATCGGCAACGGTGCCAGGCCATTCGAGAAGGAGCTCGTGCCGGCGAGGAGAACCCGTGGTGGCCCCTCCGGCGCGGGCGACGCCAGATTGGTGAGGGCCAGGGCCGGGGTGACGGTCAGCGCCAGCTGATCAGCCAGGGTTCCCTCCCCCACGGGTAGCGCCGGGAACGGAATGCCTTGCAAGCCTCGGTCCAACGACAACAACAGCGCGTTGATGCCCCTGCGCCTGAGCTCCGGAATCACGGGCCCCAGCAGCACAGCGGCCAGCTCCGCCCCGGCGCGCCGATCACCCAGATCACCCGCCTGACTGAGTTGAGTTTGGAAGCGCCGCACGACGCGCCGCAGCTGCGCCTCATCCACCTGACTCTGCCAACCCTGCAGCTCCCCAACGGCGGGAACCAGCACCTGATTGATCTGAGCGTTCCGCTGTCCTGGTCGCGGGGTGAGGCTGATCTGCAGGATGGCGGGCTGGTAACCATCTGCCCGCAGCGATGGGGATCCGCGGTGGCTGGGCCTTGCCATGGCGCGGCGCATCTCCTCTTGCAGCGAGCCCACACCCCAGGCGCGGGCCGTGCCTCCGGCGGGAGACAGCTGGCTCAAGGCCTCTTGCCGAGCCTTGTCCTGATCCGCCTGGAACACCTGTGCCGCATCGGTCGCTGACAGGGTTCGGCTGTCGCTGACCGTCAAGGCCGCGTCGGACGGGGCGGGCATGGCGGCCTCCCCTGCCAGGGTCGTCGTCGTTGGCCGCAGAGCGGTTGGCGCGATGGGGGCGGGATGGGGCCAATCCAAGGGTTGTACCGAGGCGGCCACTGGCCAAGGTGCCTGGGCGACTGCCGTGACGGCCGCCGCCAGCACCGGAGGGGCGGAGCGGGAAGGGAGCGCGGAGACTGGAAGGGGCGGTGAACCGGGAAGGATCAACCAATCGTCGGGGTTGTTTTGGAATGGTTGTTTCTGCAAATTCATCAAGGCCACCAGAGCGTGGTCCGTGGCGGGTTCGGCCTCGGTGAAGCCCAGGTTGCTGGGGATCCAGCGCCCGGATTGGGTGCCCCAGAAGCCATCCAAGAGGAACTGGCCATGGGCGGCAGAGTTCCAATCTTGACCATCACACCCCACAGCACAAACCTTGCTGAGCCTGGAGATGCCTTCAGGATCGTCGATGCGGAGGGTTGTATTGGTGATCCCGATGCCGCTGGCACTGCGCAGCGAAATGCTCTCGCTCCAGGTCCCCGGCTGCGATTGGTACGTTTGCAACGACTGGGTTGAGGCGTCGATCAGGGCATGGCTCAGGTCGAGGGTGCCCTGGCTCCAGAGATGGATGCGGCCCCGTGCATCCAGCAAGGGCCCGCCCAGAATGGCTTCCTCGCTGCCCGGTGCCGCTGCGCCGGCCCCGGGGTTGGTCACAGCGCTGAGCCGGGCACCCGCTGCGATCTCGATGCCATGGTTGGGGGAGGTGTTGCCAAGCCGGAGGAGGCCCCCCGCTGTCTGACTGCCGGCAGCTTCGTTTTGGGCCTGGCCGACGCTGATCAGCGTTTGCGACCCCTGGATCTGGATGCCGGCATTGCTGAGAATGGAGATGATGCCGCCGGTGTAGAGATAATAATTGTCGGCGTCATCGTAGCTATCGTAAAAATAAGGCAACGGCCCGTCACCACCCGATCCGGACAGGCTCACACCCGAAAGAACCTGGCTGGTGAGTTTTTGTTCGGCGCTGATCTGGCTATTGTCGATTGTAATCGCTCGTTGGCCGGAAGCATTGGTCAGCGTGATTTCACCACCATTGAAGCCTAAAAAGGCGCTGGATTGGCCCGCGCGGTTGGGGTCTTCCATGCGCTGGTTGGCTCCTGCCTGAAGGGTGCTGTTCTCGATGGCAATGCCGCCGTTGCTGGAGAGCCGAAGATCGCCGCTGCCAGCACCCCCGCTGGCACTGATGCTGGCGTTGGTCACGATCAGGCCTTCGCCCGCATCCCCCGATCGAGAGCGCAGAGCAATGTTGCCCGCCAGGTTGTCGGTGGCATTGGCTTCGAGGCGACTGGCGTCGATGCGCAGAGCTTGGCCTGCGTCGACCAGGATGGACCCACTGGTATCCGCTAAGCGGATGTTATCTCGATTGAGGCCTGAATAGACTTTGCGGATCACATCCAGATCTTGGCTGGAGAGCAGTGCACTGCCCTCTAAAATATTGATGTTTCCTTCGGCGAACAAGCCGATGGTGGGTGGTGCTCCAAGCTGAACAATCTGCACGGTCTGACCAACATCGACGCGACGATCAACCTCGCGGCTCAGATCGCGTGGATGGCTCACCCCCACATCCAGCTGGCTGTTCCTCAACCGCAGATCACCCTGCTGGGCCTCCAGCTGGATGGTGCCCTTGGGCGCCTCGATGCGGCTGCCACTGAGCGCGATGGCGCCGCTGCGCAGCCACACCCATTGCCCTGCCAGCAGGCTGTTGTCCAACCACAGCGTGCCCTGGCGCGGGGCGGCCGAGTCGCCACCCGGGCTCTCGCTCGCGGGGGGATCGCTTTCGAACCGCACCACCCCGCGGTTCCCGGGCTGTCCGGCACGCGCCCCCACATCCCGCAGGGTCACGCTCGTGTTGGCGCGGCCCGTGATCGTTTGGGCCTCCAGCTGCGTGCTCAGCAGCTCCAGCCGCCCCCGGCCCGGAGCGCCGGGCGGGCTCAGGGCGTCCAGTTGGATCTGGGATTGATCGTCGCCGCCCCGCAGTTGGCTGCCGTCCGACAGGGTCAGCAGGCTCCCGGCCTGGAGCTGGATCGAGCGACCTCGGACCTCAAGCGCGCTGGCGCTGAGATCACCGCTGGCCGTGGCGATGATCCGCTCCGCCAGCGTTGGCTGTTGATCAGACCCCAATGGACCACTGAGACGGCCTCCCCCAAGGCGGATCGCGGCATCGCCACCAGCTGGAGTTTCGGCCCTCAGATCCGCGCTACGCGCCTGGACCCGAAGGTCATTCGCCCGCAGGTCCCCCGACACGCGCATCCCCACCGTGTCGCCATGCAGCTCCACGTTTCGCATCCCCACCGAGCCGGGTTGGCCTGCCGGGCCAGCGCCGCCTTGAAACCACACCCCGCCCTTGTCCCCTTGTCTCGCCGCGCTGGCTTGCACGTCACGGAGTTCGCTGGCGCCTTGGGCTTGCATCACCACGCTGCCGCCCCGCAGGGTCGCGCCCTCCAACCGCAAGCTGAACGGCTCGCCACCGGCGGGACCCGCCGTCAGCTGCACGGAGCCGCTGCCGCCCTGGCTTCCGGCTTCCACCTTGAGGTCGCTGGCCGTCAGCGGGCCCCGCGCCGCCAGCTGGACCTCGCCAGCCGCGAGCGCCACCGCGTTCAACCGGGCCGCTGCCGCGCTGTTGAGCGTGCCCGCCTGGATCCGTACCGCGCCGGAGGGCGCGGATTCCCCGGCATGAACCTGCACGCGTTGCAGATCCAGCCCGCCGGCGCCCGCCAGCTCCACCTGTGCCCCCCGCAAGCTGGCATCCGCCAGCTCCAGGCGCCCCTGGCTCAGCCCCGGCAACGCTCCCGCCTGCAAGGACACGCCGCCATCCGCCACGGCGCTGCCGGCTTGCACGTCGAGACCCCGCAGCAGCAGATCGCCGCCGCTGAGGCGCACATCGCCGCCGGCGCGCAGGGCACTGCGAGTGCCGGGCAAGCTGCGGATGGGGCCGGCGCCGCTGTCGAGCAGCAGCTGGCGATCCACCTGGAGCCGCCCGCCCGCCAGCACGATCGGGCCATCCCCCGCCCCCAGCTCGGCCCCCTGCAGGCCCCCTTGCGGCAGGGCCTGCAGGCTGAAGTTGGCGGGATCGATCAGGGGGCTCAGCCCGTCGCGCAGGCCCGCCGCGGCCTTGAACTCCCCGGCGCCGAGGCGCAGGGTTGGCGCGGTGCTGAGCAGCAGGTTGGTGGCGCCCAGGATCGTGCCGCCGCCGCCCAGCCAGATGCCCCCCGGCGACAGCCAGAACAGGCTGGCGGCCTGGCTGAGACGCAGCGGCGCATTGAAGAAGCTACCGGCCGGATGGCTCACCCCCACCACCACGTTGCGGTTACCGGCCGTGTCGAGATCAACCCTCTGGATGCCGCCGCGGGTGTCGAACTGGCTGAAGCGGTGAAACAGGGTGCCGCCTAGGGGAGTGCCTCCCTGCACCGAGCACACCCCTTGGCTGCAACGCCCTAGGGCCGTGCCATTGACGCGGGTGCCCAGCCCCCCCGGGGCCACCTGAGCGTGGCCGCTCGGGCCCAGCAAGCCCCAGGCCAGCGTCACCACCAAGGCCTGGCGCAACGGCTTCCCCAAGCCCCCTCCGACGCTTGTGCGGTACTGCGGCTGCCTGCGGGGCATGACGACGACTCCGCGAACCGGTGCGCAATCCACCCATTCTCCGTCGAAATGGCTCAAGTGGCACCGCCCATCAACACCGCTGCAGGTCAGGCGGAAATGGGATGCCGGAATCGGCGAGAAAGTGGCTGACCCGCCCGCGCAACGCCAGCCGCTCGGCCTGCCAGGTCTGGGCCAGCTCCGCCGGAGCGTTGCCAGCGGTGGCGAAGGGCGCAAGCCAGTGGCAAAAGCGCTCGGATTCCAGGTAGCCATAGCGATAGGGCCATGGGTGAGCCTCCCAGTAAGCGTTGAGGGTCGATTCCAAGCGGTCGCGGAGAGCCTCCAGGGTGCCGGGCAGATTGCGGAACAGCGGCGCCAGGCGATTGGCGCGGTAGAGGCTGCAGGCGCATTCCATCGCCGGGTGCTGGGCCATGGCGAGCACCTGGCGCCGTTCGCGCTCGCTCAGCTGATAGCGCTCCTGTAGCAGGCTGGCGTCGCGGCGCACCGCCTGGCAGAACCGGGGCGAGGCGGTGATCTCGGCGAGGGCTTGTTGGAAATCGCTCAGCATGGGGCTCCGGCGGGGATGGGGACGGCTGGGGCGGAAACGCGGCAGGCTTGGGCGAGTTGATGCATGCGCAAGAGCTCCGCCTGCACGCCGCGGAGTCCGATCGACTCGAAGTAGGTGTCGTTGTATTCGAAGGTGATCGCCCGCAGATTGGGGCAGCTGGGCAGGTAGGCCCGGGCCAGCGACCAGACGGCCTCGGGCGTCAGCCGGGAATGGCTGTCGGTGTACACCCCAAACAGCTCTTCGCCACCCGCCAGATGCACCTCCACCACCGCGTCCGGATTGAGCCGCTCCAGATAGCGTTCGGCCGCCATGCCGCCGTTGCGGGCGCTCACCACCAAGTTGTGAAGATCGAGGAGCACGCCGCAGTCCCCTTGGTGATACAGGCTGTTGAGGAAGCTGGGTTCATCCAGCTCCATCTCCGGCAAGGGCGTGAGCAGCGCTGGGTTTTCCAGCAGCAACGGCAACCCCGTACGCCGGCGTAGTTGGTGCAGTTTGGCGCTGAGCAGCTCTAACGCGGCGACGTCGTAGCTCACGGGCAGGGCCATGCCGCCTTCGCCGTGGAGTTCAGGCCCGCGGGGTGGAATCAACACGTTGAGATGTTCCGCCAGCCAGGCAAAGCCGCCGAGGCGATCTCCCACATGGGCAATCGCCATGACCAGGTCGTCATCGAGGGGACAGACGCTGGGTAGCGACAGGCTGAAGCTGTGGGCATTGATCAGGCGGCCTTGGCAGAGATCCCTGAGCTGCCGCAACAGGCTGGCGGGGAAGGCGAAGCGCTGGCCGAAGCGGGAATCGGGGCCAAGATCGTTGAACATCTGCCCCGGATTCACGGAGATGTGCTCCACCAAATCCGCCGCGTGCTCCATCACCTCAGGGGTGGTGGGGTTGAACAGCAGTCCAACGCTGGGCCGTAGCCGGGAGGGCGAGGAGGAGTGAGTCATGGCATGCTCCAGGGTTGCCGAAATGGGGGGTCCATCCCCAGCAAAAGGAGGGACCCGATGGCGTGATCAGAGACGCCCGATGCCCGTATTGATAATTTGGTTGATCGCAGGGTTCTTGATCAGGTCTCCTGGCAAACCCTGCACACAGGCACCGCAGTTGAAGGGGCGAATGCCGCCGATGTTGCCGAGGTTGCCCTGGTTGCCCGGGAAGTCTGGGGTGAGCCTGCCGGTCGCGTAGGCAACGCCACCGTTGATCTGCTGGAGTGTGTCTTCACTGAGCTCCTCGCCAGCCGAGGAGGGGAGTGGAGGGGAGGGTTCGATGGCCATGGATGCACCTCTGGATGCGATGGGATGGACAGCAACGAGGGGATGTCCCTGTCGCCTGCCTGCATCGTCTTCGCGTTGTTTGCCAGGGGCCGTGATCTGATCAGGTGGCGGCTGTGATGTCGCTCACAGCTGTGGCCACTCAGGCCTTCTGGTCGGGGGGAGAGAGCAGGCCGCGCTTGATCAGCGGCTGCAAATCCACGATGCGCAACAGGCCGTCGTGCTCCTCAACGGTGCCCCGCTGGCGCAGTTTGCTCAGGGTCCGGGAGGCGGTCTCCCGCGCCAATCCCGCCAACACCCCCATTTCCCGCTGGGCCAGCGCTGGAATCGGCGCCTGCGGATCGCCCTGCGCTGAACTGCACCGGGCCAGGTAGGCCAGAGCATCGAGCAGGCGGATTGTGGCGTCGGCCCATTGCAGCGAGAGGCGGCGATTCATCTCCCGCAGCCGTGCGGCCTCCAACCGGGCCAGAGCCAGGGCGAAGCTGGCTTCGCGATGCAGCAGATCGCTGAAGGGGCCAGCCCGCAGCTTCAACACGGTGAGGGAGGTGAGCGCCACCACATCGGCGGAGCGGGGCGTGCCTTCAAGGGCAGCCATTTCGCCGAACACAGCGCCCTCGCCGAGCAGGGCCATCACCACCTCCTCGCCATCCGCTGTGAAGCTGCGCACCTTGGCCATGCCGCTGCGCATCAGGAACAGCGATTCCCCCCAGTCCTGCTGCATCACGATCACCTGATCCGCGGCATGGCTGGTTTCCCGATGGCGGTCCAGCAGCTGGGCACATTGATCAACGCTGAGGCCGTTGAACAAGGGGACGGCCTTGAGCTGCTCAGGCGTCATCCCAGCCATTGCTGTTTCGAGACGTGATCGGATCAGGATAACGGCGGAGTCCAAAATCACTGCCAAGCGCCGCTGCCTCGGGCCCCTTGGTCAGGGGAGGCCCTGTTGCTCCTGACCAGAGCCAGCTGGGCTGAGCGGGCTGCGCCGGGTGTGCGCACACTCCGGTTCCACCAGGGCATACCTTGCGGCAGCGCCCAAGCTGACCCGCAGATTGGGCGAGCATGAACCGCGGGAGCCCGGGACGCTTCGCCTCAGAGGGCCTGATGGCGATGGATTGCCAATGGCCTTGAGGTTGAAGCGATCAACCGGAAGGTCGACGCCTGCAGAAGGTCAGAGAGCGCCGTCCTGTTGGCCATCCACCGCGTTGGCCATCCGCTGGGTCGGTCGGCCACGGGGTGGGTCGGCCAGCTCGATGACGGCTGGCTCACGGTTGACCCAGCCAGCACGAGCGGCCGAATCCGGGCACGAACTTCCTGCCGCGGCAGGTCATGAAGAAGGGATACAGGCCCCTGGGGCGATGCAGCCAACTTCCACCCCCTGCATAGCGTGGGTGCACCCGATAAGTCCGGTCGTTTGGCGGGGCTGAAACACCCGACCATGAGCCAGCCCAGCGTCATCCCGGCAACCGATGCCGCGGCAGGCGACCTGTCGAGCTTTCACCGGCCGGTGCAGGAGCTGAGCACCTGTCTGGCCCAACCCAGCCCCCTGTTTGTGGGGCATGGGGTGCAGGAAGCGTTGATCGATCAACTGCACCGGCAAGCCTTCGACAAGCTGTTCGTGA
The DNA here is from genome assembly GCA_046319055.1 of Synechococcaceae cyanobacterium. GTDB lineage: Bacteria > Cyanobacteriota > Cyanobacteriia > PCC-6307 > Cyanobiaceae > Cyanobium. The sequence goes on along the minus strand of JBKCTK010000099.1, from coordinate 6,754 downwards.
TCAGCGAACCCTTGGTTCACCAGCTCTATGGGGTGGCGCTGCTGGAGCGGCTGAATGCCGAGTTCCCCTGCGAGTCGCTGCTGGTGGCCAGCGGCGACCAGTGCAAAACCTTCCAGGGTTTGGAAACGCTCCTGGAGACCTTGATCGCGCTTGGCGCCAGCAAGCGTTCGCTGCTGATCGCCTTCGGTGGGGGTGCGGTGGGCAACCTGGTGGGGCTAGCGGCGTCGCTGCTGTTCCGCGGCATCGCCTATGTCGAGATTCCCACCACGATGACGGGACAAACCGACAGTGTTCTGAGCAATAAGCAAGCCATCAATGGTCGCCAGGGCAAGAACTTGTTCGGCCACTACCATGCGCCGTTGTTCATCTGGGTGGATAGCGCCTATTTGTTGAGTGAGCCGCTGCAGTCGCGGCGCAGTGGCATTGTCGAGGGGATCAAAAATGGCTTTATTGCCGATCCGGCCTTTCTTGAGCACCTCGCCACAGTGCTGGAGCCATCGCACACCTACACGCCGGTAACACTGCACGCCTTGGTCCTGCAGCTGATCCAATCCAAGCTGGCGATCATCAAGCAGGATCCGTCCGAAAGGCAGTATGGAATTGTATTGGAGTATGGCCATACCTTTGGCCATGGCCTGGAGTTTCTGTTGCAGGGTCGGATGATTCATGGTGAGGCCGTGGGCTACGGCATGCGGATCGCGGCGCGGCTGGCGGCGCGCCTGGGCATGATCACGCCGAGCCTGGTCGATCTGCACGACCACCTGATCCAGGATCGGCTCGGCTTCGCTGCCCCTTGGCCGGCTGAGATCTCGGCCCCAGCCCTGATGCTGGCCATGGCGACAGACAACAAGAAAAAGGGGCGGGAGCTGCGCTACGTGTTGCTGGAAGCTCCCGGCCGCTGCGCCAATCCCGATGGCGATTGGATGGTGGCCGTCGACCCCGACCTGGTACTGGAGGTGGTGGCGGCCTTCATTGCCGCCCATCCCGGTCGCGATACCGCCGAGACCGGACCATCCCCGCTGGTTGCTCGCTGACCTCGTTCTCGCCCCTGCCGCTTCATGCTCCTCCCCGCCTTGGGTCTGCTGCTGGCCGCCGTGCCGCCAGACATCAGCCGCGCCATCAGCAGTTTCACGCTCACCTGTGCAGCCAAATCCCAAGCCGGGTTGCAGGCCTTTGGTGGCATCGGCGCCGTGGCCTATGCCGGCAAACAGCGCTGGTGGATGGCCTCCGAAGGGCTGCCGCTGATCTTCCCCGTGAGGCTGGATCTACGCCAGGCGGAGTTCAGGCCCAGCATCGGCCAACCGCTGACGATCCACGCTGATCCCCGCCAGGAGCAATTCATCAAGATCGAAGCGATCGCCAGCTGTCACAACCGCCTGATTGTTGGCACCGAAGCGGTCAAGGCGGAGGAACTCAAGAGCGGCAGGGATCAGGACCTGCGGCTTGTGGTGCTCGACACCCGTGGTCGCTACCTGGAGGATCTGCCCCTCCCCAACCACTACCTGCGCCATGCCGCCGACGCCGATGGCCCGGAAACCGGCAGCGCGTACTACCGGGGCATCCAGGGTCTGACCTGCAGCCGGGATGGTTCCACCTTGCTGGTGAGCTTGCAGCGGCCTCTGCGCCAGGATGGCGATGCCGCTTTCAGTCGCCAACTGCTCTACCGCTGGGATCCGAAGGCCCAAACCTTTCGCCATGCCAGGGAGCTGGCGGTGCCGCTGTCGTTGCGGCTGGGCATGATGGACACGGAGCTGCTGGGGGAGGGCAAGGCGTTGATCCTGGAGAACGAAGTCAAGCCCCAACAGCGCAACACCCTGTCGTTGTTCAATCTCGACGCCGACGACATCAGTGCCTGTCGTTCCTTCATCAATTGCCAAGCCAGACCCGCCCGCAAGCGGCTGCTGGTGGATCACCTCGAACGGTTCGCTGGTGTTGATCTTCAGGCCAATGAAGTGCAATACGACGCCATGGCCCTCGGGCCGGTGCTGGGCGACGGCCGTCAAACGTTGTTGCTCACCAATGACGATGACCACTGCGGCACGATCACCAGCCCCAACGCCACGATTGCCCCGGGCTTTGCCGGCACTACCTTCACCCGCATCGTGCTGCCGCCCAGCCGCGCCTTGCCAGAACCATGATGGTGCATGACAACCCTGGCGCCGCGGCGCCGCAGTATCCCGATCTGCGCGATCAACCCGTGCTGGTCACCGGCGGAGCGGCCGGAATCGGTGCCGCCATTTGTGAGGCTTTTTTACGGCAGGGTGCCGAGGTGATTAGCCTCGATCGGGATCAGGACGCCCAGCGTCGGCTGGAGCAGCGAGCGCTTTCCAGTCCAGGCCGCCTGCATGGCTTTAGCGTCGACCTCTGCGACAGCGCTGCTCTGGTGGCGACGCTGGAACGGGTGCGGGAAACCTTCCCGCGGCTGCGAACCGTGATTGCCAATGCTGGGTATGACCCGCGCCACGACGGGCTCTCACTCAGCGAAGCCGAGTGGAATGGGCTGTTCCAGTTGAATGTCACCCACTACTTCATCACCTGCCGGGAATTGATGCCCCAGCTGATCCGCAATGGCGGCGGCAGCGTGATTCTCACCGCAAGCCACACCGCCTGGTTGGCCAAGCCCGATCTGATCGCCTACAACAGCACCAAGGCGGCGATCATCGGCCTTTGCCGCAGCCTGGCTGAAGCCTATGGGCGCCATGGGATTCGCGTCAACGCCGTGGCGCCAGGCTGGACGATGACCGAACGTCAGTTGCGCCAGTGGGTCACCCCCGCCGCACTCGAAGACACGGTGCAGCGTCAGCAGGCGCTGCCGATCGAGATCACGCCCGCGGCGGTGGCTGAGCTCTATCTGTTTCTGGCCAGCGAGGCCTCCAAGTTGCTAACGCGGCAGGTGCTGATCGCCGATGCTGGCCAAACCAAGATCTGAACTGCGATGAGCGATCCTATCGGACTGTGCACCTGGATCTTCGGCCACCAGGATCAGGCGCGAATTGCGGCGGAGGCCTCTGGGCTGGGCTGCGCTGGCGTGGAGTTGTTTGTGGATATCCAGGCTCAAAAAGCTGCCAGCATGCGCGATCTCTTCCGCAGCCATGGCCTACGGATCTTTTCCCTTACGCCCGAGAATGTGGATCTTTGCCATCAAGATGGGGCGCTGCGGCAACACGCTATTGCTTACTATATAAAGCTGCTTGACTATGCGGTGGCCGTGGGGGCTGAAGCGGTCACCATCCACGAATTTGTGGGTCGCGGCGAGCCCCACGACAACCCGGAGGCGGAGGAGCAGCGGCTTGTCGAGACAATGGCAACCCTGGCCGGGGCGGCGGAACAGCGGCGTGTGGATCTGTTGCTCGAACCGCTGCGCCCTCCGTTGGTCAGTCGCATCCACACGACCGCCGCCGCCGTGGCCCTCTGCCAGCAGGTGGACTCCCCCAGGCTGAAGATCGTTCTCGACACCTTCCATCTGGAGGCGGCGGAGCGCGATGGCCCCGGAGCGATCGCCATGAGCTGCGGCCGTCTCGGGGCCGTGCAGCTGGCGGACCGCCAGCGGTTGGCCCTGGGGCAAGGGGGGATGGACGTGCCGGCCTATCTGGCCGCCTTGCGTGGCATCGGCTTCCAGGGTCCCTGGATCCTGGAATGCACCACCGGATTGCCAAGTCCAGCCCTGCAGACCCGGGAGGTGGACCTCGCCGTCCTGCGTCAGCGGCTCCAAGCCAGCATCCTGCTGCTCCAACGGCTGTTGCCGGCCGCGCACACAGGCGACCACCAGCCTGATTGCGGTGGCCAGGCCGGTACTGGCCGCCTGGCTAGCGTCGATGGATAGCCTGCTGCGCTGAGCCGCGTTCCTCCTGAATCCCTCGCACCTGGCTGGATCCCGCAAGCAGCGGGGAGGGCTGTGATCAAGGGCCTGAGGTGATCATTTGTTCAGAGCAGGCTGAATGGCCAGGAGATCGGCATTCAGGATGACACTGTTAATGCTATCGAGATCAGATTGAACCTCAGAAATCAAACGACAGTGATGGCAGGGTCGTTATGCTCAGCATCAGGGGTTCTTGGCAAGGTCGTTGTGCTCAGAGCGAGCCTTTCTTGGCCAGCAGCGGCTCTGGTTCGAGGATCGAGGGGCCCGGTGGGCTTTTTGATGAGCCAAAAGATCCTGACGGATATCCCTACAGCTCCAGTGGTCCTGGCGTTTAGGGATGGGCGAGGCGTCCCATCCATCCCTGCCACAGCAACAGGCCACCACTCAAGGCCAGGGCCAAGCTGAAGATGGCGTAGATGCCCTCGCGGGAGGTGTTTCGCAAGAACCGTTGGCCGAGCAGGATGCCGATCGGGGTCAACGGCATGAACACCAGCGACTGTTTCAAGGTGGGCAGATCCAGCTGGCTGGTGAGCACAAACGGGATCAGCTTGGTGATGTTGAGACAGGCGAACAGCCAGGCCTGGGTGCCGGCAAGCCGGCGCGGTTCCAGCCGCAGGCCCATTAAGTGCACCATCACGGGCGGCCCACCGGCATGGACAAGCGTGCTCGTGAACCCGGCCAGACAGCCCCAGAAGCCGGCGGTCACCGCCTGGGGTGCCGCAGCGCTGGCGGGCTTGCTGGCGCGGAACCGTAACAGCACAAATCCAAGGCAGATGACGCCGATCAACATGCGGAGATCGTCGCTGGAGAGTTTTTGCCCTGCCAGGGTGGCCAAAACGATGCCGACTAGGGCTGCCGGCAGCAACAGGCGCAGCTGCTGGCGATCAAAACAGCCGCGGAAGCTCAGCAGTGCCTGCAGGTCGAGCACCAGCAGCAACGGCAGCAGGATGGCGGCCGCCTTGAAGGGCGACAGCACCAAACTCATCAACGGCACGCAAACCGCGCTCAAGGGCGCACCGGCCCCGCCCTTGGCGAAGCCATAGATCAGCACCGCCGCACTGATCACCAGAATTTGGGCCGCATCGAGTCCGATCATCGCCATGTCAGCACCATCGAGGGTCCATCGGAGCCAGCTTGGTCCCCCGTCAGCCCAAACATCAGCAAGCCGAAAAACTAGCTAGCCGGAACAGCCGCCAGTCGGAACAGCCGCCGCCAGGGAGAAGCCGGTCGCGATCTCTCCTGCTGGCGCAACCCAAGGCTGTTTGGGTTCTATCGAATCAGGCTGAGCCGATGCACGCCCGCTTTTGCCATGAGCTTCAGGTCAGTCTGGGTCATGGATCAACCAACAGGAGTCACTACGGTCGTGGGGCCTCACCCAACTTTCGAAGATAGTGGCGATAGCTTTCATGCCATGACGTTGAGCCGAAGACACCACCGCTCTGATGGGTGACGGCTATGGGCCAAGTCCCCAATCTCAGCCCTGCCTGGCGAGCTTGACGGCAATAGTCAAGATCATAGAAGTGAAATCGAAAGATCGGGTCAAAACTCAGGTTTGCTTGTGTGATGCTTGCAGTTCTGAAGGCAAGAAGCACGCCATCGAGGAGCTCGCATTCGGCTGGACTGGGTCCATAGTAATGGATCTCCCCAAAAGGATAATCGCCATGGGCGATGGCGCCGGATAGGTTTTGGAGATCATCCCAGGTCAATGCGGTATCGATAAAGTTCCAACTTGGTTGCCCGGCCATGCGTTTGCGATTCCCGGTGACTCCAATCACGTCGAACCATTGCAGGCCCTCGACGATGCGCGTGACAAGATGATAATCGTCAATCCAGACATCATCATGAACGAAAACAATGGCATCATCCGTAGCTCTTTCTGAAAGAAAGTAATTGTAGACTTCGGGCAGCCCTTTTGTGTTCTCGTAGGCGATGCAGGTGTTTGGATCAGTTCTTCTGTGGAGGCGTTCAAGCGACTGGCCAAGTGCTGACAGAGACCAGAACTCCTCCTCGTCGTATCTGGTTGCCGCAACAATGGAAACAACCATTTGAGCGTTCTGCTTGAAGATGTCGCCATTGTAGTGGTCAATGCAGCCATTGCAGGGTTTTGCATTGACACGAACTCTCGTGACTCTGGATCGCCCCGATCGGCGGCTGCGCGGTGGCGGGACTGGCTCTGTGCCCATGGGCTGACGGGCCCACCCTGTTCATGATCCCAAAGGGCTCTGGCCTGCTGCCATCACGGGCATCCCACCACCGCCCCTAAGGTCGACGTCGCGGCGCGGCAGACAGCAAGGCTTCCAGCCCCTCCCCCAGAAACGAAAGCCCAAGCACCAACACAAACATGGCCAGACCTGGATAGAGCGCGGTCCACCACACGCCAATGGGCACATCCACCATCGCCTGTTGCAGATCTGCTCCCCACTCGGGGGTGCTCTCTGGCAACCCCAAACCAAGAAATCCAAGACCCCCTAGCACGAGCACGGCGTCAGCGGCGTTGAGAGTGAGCAGCACCGGCACGGAGGTGATGACGTTACGAAATAGATAGCGTCGCAAGATCCAGAGTGGCCCGGCCCCCAGAGTGCGAGCTGCCTCGATGAACAGCTCTGCCTTCACCTGGGCCGCTTGGTTGCGAACCACGCGGAAATATTGAGGCACATAGACCACGCACAGGGCTGCTGCCGCATTGGGCAACCCGCGGCCCAACAGGAAGGCCAGCACCACGGAGAGCAACAAAACCGGCAAGGTGTAGAGCGTGTCCATCAGCAGCACAAGCAAACGATCAACACCCCCCCCCAAGTATCCGCTGGGCATGCCCCCGGGACCGCCGATCACCCGGGCAAGGCTCAGGGCCCTCAGAACCACCGGCAGGGCGCTGCCCCTGCCGGCGAGGGGGCG
>JBKCTK010000098.1:0-10673 GCA_046319055.1 Synechococcaceae cyanobacterium | reverse complement strand
GCGGGGTGTGGCCAGCGGCACCGTTTCCGCCCCGGCGGCGCGCCTTCGCCTGCAGAGCTGGAATGCCCACCTTGCCCATGGCCACACCTGGCGCCTGCGGCGGCGTCTCTTTAACGGTGTGACATTTGCAGAAGGGTTAATGTGATGTGGGTGGGTCGCCCAGCTGCTGCGCGGTGGGTCTTGGAACCACAACCCCAGGAACTGCCGCTCTGCCTACCGCAACAACCACCATCCGGACAACCGCAACAACAATGTTGGGTTCCGCGTTTGTTGCCTCCCCCAGCACCCTTCACCGTCAGAGCCGTTGGAAGGGATTCCAGCGGGAGCACACGAGGGGTCCAGACCCGCTCCAGTGATCAGCCACCGCCATCACGGCACCGGTTGATCCGCACAGCGCCGGGTGGGCCGCTTCATGGGGACCATGGGGACGACAGCCCACCCTTTTCGCTTCCTGCTTGCCTCTCGATCTTTTCCGCGACATCGTTTCCTCAACATTCGTTCCGCTACGTTCTACCGGCGCCAAGCCTGAGCGCTCTGTCTTGACTTGTGTTGGCTCGCACGGGTGGTTTCGAGGCGATCCAGCGCCAGCTGCGCCCGAAGGGTGCCAACCTGATCCACTGAACCTGTGCACGGCCACCGATGGGTGGCCTTGGGCAACCGCATGGCCCGCTCTCCCACCAGCCCGCAGGCGACAGGGCGAAGCTTTCCGTTTCTGCTTACCCACCGGCGCCGCAGCCAGGGCTACCGCGAGGCGCTCACGCCCGAGCTCAGCCTCACCATGCTCTGGATCCCGCCCGGCCGCTTCTGGATGGGGTCACCGCCAGAGGAACCCGATCGTTCCGATGCCGAAGGCCCGCAGCGGCTGGTGCAACTCCAGGGCTTCTTCCTGGGCCAAACCCCCGTCACCCAAGCGCAGTGGCGGGCGGTGGCGCAATGGCAGCCCAGGGATGGGGAGCGCTGGGGCCAGGAGCTGCAGGCCAACCCGTCGCGGTTTCAAGCCAAGAATGCGGCTGATGATCTGCGAGGATTGTTTGGAAAGTTCCGCTTGCTGGACGGGGAAACCTCAACAGACCAGCGGCCTGTGGAGCGTGTGAGCTGGCACGATGCCATGGAGTTTTGCAATCGCCTGAGCCAACGCTTTGGGCGTCATTACACCCTGCCGAGCGAAGCGCAGTGGGAATATGCCTGTCGTGCTGGCACAACCACGCCGTTTCATTTCGGCGACACAATCTCAGCGAAGTTGGCCAATTACGTCGCTACCGTTAGCTACGGCGATGGCCCGACTGGTGAGTACCGGGAACAAACCACATCGGTAGCCAGTTTTCCTGCCAATGGCTGGGGGCTGTACGATATGCACGGTAATGTGTGGGAATGGTGCTCTGACCATTGGCATGCTTCTTACGAGGGTGCGCCCGAGAATGACCGAGGCTGGATTGACGAGAATGCTGATAAGAATAGTAACAGGCTGCTGCGCGGTGGGTCTTGGGACCGCTTCCCCAGGCTCTGCCGCTCGGCCTACCGCGTCAGCCTCCATCCGCGCAGCCGCGACGATCATGTTGGGTTCCGCGTTTGTTGCCTCCCCTAGGATTTGCTTCTTTACCCTTAAACTCTTCATGTCTTTGCACTTGGCTGTTGCGGGATGCGCGGCAATTAATCCATGTTCTCTTGCTGAAAGTATCCTGGTCGGGGGATGATAGCCTCGCTAGGCCGAGCAATTCTCTCGGAATCTGGTGCCACAGTTTGTGCAGCTGCGGATCACTTCACCCCTTGGCACTGTAATAATGTCAGAGATTCGAGCCTGATCGCCATCATCCCTAACCCCTCAACTTGCCCTGGCCGGCCCTAAACCCCGCCTGAGGTTGGGAAAGCAGGAGGCGCAGGAGGTGAATAGCACGCCAGGGCAATGCTCGAATAATCCCCGCCCAAACAACCTCAGCCCAGACACACCCCTTAGCTCACAGATTAACTGCGGAACTTACCTTGGGCTTGGGGTGGGATGTGCTGGTGCCTGCTCAAGTTCGCGAATGGCTCCTAGGATTGCGGGCATTGTCCCGCTACATCGGATATTTTGACGGTAACATTAAGACCTCCAGCATTGTCTCTATACCACAAGTCGGGTACCAGCTGCGACACTCTCTGATTCTTGATGCTGGCAAGAGCTAAAAGGGTCTCCCACTTTGACCGGCGCTCCTTGTATTTCTCAAGCGCCGCCATGGCCAGTTGACGATCCGTGCTGCCGCTGATTCCCTGAAAGGCTTGATTCTCTACGGCACTATAGAGAGCCTCAATGCAATAGTGATCTTGCGGCTGTCCTTGTCCGTGCAAGATCCTCAAGGTTGCACATGGCTGTAGGGGGTTTGGTGGAGGTGGAAGATACATCTCTCTGATGGCTTGATTGTTGCGGCCTCGCAGGCTGATATCGTTAATCGCAAACTCCAGTTCACCACTCTTGTGGGCATGAAAAGTCTTTTTGCCCCCTTTGCCAACGGGAAGAGCCATGCTGTCCTCGTCGGCTCCATTGGACCTGATTCGATAGATCAGGCCGCCGTATCCCACCTCAGAGCCAGGATAGAGCCGATTTTGTTTTAAGAACCTTTGATAGGGCGTCTCCTCGATTTCCGTGCTCCCACTGGGGCCAACGTACTTCGGGCTGAGCACCGCAGTGACGGCTGGGCTGTCATGCTCCGTGAGCAATCGCTTCAGCGAGGTATGTACCGAGCCACTCGCTTTGATCATATAACAGTCATTCTGGTTCACAAAGATGCCCGTGCTGGTCCAAGGCGTCCACTCGCGAGGTCGCCCTTCCGTTTCTGTGATCCCCGTTGCTGGCACCAGGAAGTGATAAAGGCTGCCTTTGCCGCGGGGAGACTTCATCACAAACGACACAATTCCATAACCGAGCTCATACTCTTCAATCGGATTCAACGCGGCAGCTAAGCGAGGCAGCAAGACGTAAATCGCCACACTTCCCAACACCAGAAGTCCTGCCTTGGAATTGGCCATCGCAAAGCCGCTTGCCCAGGCTTGACGCGCAAGCCGAAATACCCTCCCACGACGACGCCAGCCCGTCTCCACAAGCTTGCCGAATCCAGGCGGGCCAGCGCTGGACGCGTTGTCCTTCGGCTTGTGTTGTCGTGCCATGTCCTAGGCCTCCGCCTCGATCACGTCCGCAGATCTGTCCTCATGATCGCTCCCGTCATCGCAGCCAAGGGGAGCATTGGATTGGGATCCCCTGACAGTGCAGCTGTTTGAAGTATAGCGCTCAATCGCGCTAGATTAGTTGGGTATCCCAGGTGTTTGGCAGGCAAGCACCATCCATGACTAGGCAAAGGGCGTTAGCCTCTCTACTCGGTTTAGCGGCATCTCAGCTTAGCAATATCTCGGCTTGCGGATAGCTTGGCTTGCTGATTTCTTGGCCTGCCAACATCTTTGCTTAGCCCAATCAGGTCTGCATCCAGCCTGGCCCCATTGCCCAGCATGCAGGCAACTTTTGCATCACCGAGCGCAGTTGCTGTGATGAAGTTTTTTCTGCATGCTTAATCGCATCGTTCTGCTCATTCTCAACTGCATTCTCCTGCGCATTATCTTGTGCATCTTCAAGCGCAACTCAGGTTTGCAAGCTGGCTGTTTAGCGTCGCTGCTGCCGCTGCCCCAATCTGGCTCAGCGCACGTTTCTGTGCTCCATGTCCTCGCCTCTGCCCGCTCCTCTGCCTCGTTCGACCCCTGCCCTGCAGCTCCAGCCCCTGTTCCCATTAGCCCTCGGCTAGGTGCAGTTGCGCCCCGATCCGCTCGACACCGCCTTGCAACTTCAGGCCATCCGCAGCTGGCGCGGCGTTTCTCTGAGCCGGCTGAGCTCTCGATCCACCCGTCGCTGCAGCACCGGATCGAGGCGGCTGTAGGTCTTGGCGGCGGAGCGGACGAATTCAACCCGGTAGGTCAAGACTCGTGCGCCTGCGCTGGCGTGGTGCAGCTGGTTTTGAGCTCCTCCCAGCTCACCCGAGGCTCGTTGGCCCGCAGGACGGCTTCAGCTTCGGCGGTGTCTTCGGCGTCTTCCAGGGCCAGGGTGAGCAATCGCCGCAAGGCATCGCTGCGGCTCACCGAGAGGTGCAGTTCTGCTTCCAGGCGGGCGGCGTAGCGGTCGATCCGTTCCAGCAGCTCCGGCGGCAAACGCACCGCCTGGGGCGTGCCGGCTCCTCGCGTCTGGGCCATGGGCTGTCGTCCGTTGTTGTCGTGCGTTGTAGTTGAATCTACTACGGGTGATCCGGGGGTGTCTGGGCGCAGATCGGGCCGCCATATCCCAGCTCGTAGGAGCCGAGCCACTCGCTTTGATCATGTAGCCATCATGATCCCAGCTCATCCTCTTTAACCGGATTCAACGCGGCAGTCAAGCGAGGTAGCAAAACGTCAATCGCCACACTGCCCAACACCAGAAGTCCCTCCTTGGAATTGGCCATCGCAAACCCATTGGCCCAGGCTTGACGAGCAAGCCGCAAGGCCGTCGACTAGTCCGTGGGGCGTGAGCTTCACAACCCTGCTTTTCGCGTTCGCTTCTCTTGTTGATCTGCAGGCACCTCGGCTTACCCAACTCTTGGCTTCGCTCATTCGGCCCTGCATTCACCCTGGGTCAACCGCCCAGCACGCCTGCATGTGTGGGATCACCCAGTGCAGCTGCTGCGATGCAGTTCTCGTGTACAATCTCAATCGCATTCCTGTAGATATCTCCAAGCGCACGTTCAACCGCATTCTCCTGTGCAACTGACGTTGAAACCGCTGGCGCTTTGGCGTCGCTGCTGCCGCTGCCCCAATCTGGCTCAGCGCACGTTTCTGTGCTCCATGTCCTCGCCTCCGCCCGCTCCTCTGCCTCGTTCGACCCCTGCCCTGCAGCTCCAGCCCCTGTTCCCGCTAGGCCTCGGCCAGGTGCAGCTGCGCCCCGATCCGCTCGACACCGCGTTGCAAATCCAGGCGATTCAGCGCTGGCGCGGCGGCTCCCGCTCCAATCCCAACCCTGGCTGCGCCTGGACCGGCGATCTGCACGGCCTCGGTGATCTGCATCGCCGGCCCCCCTTCGAGCCGCTGCTGGCCCAGATCGCCCTGGAAGCGCGCGGTTTCCTGCAGCAGCTGGGTTTCAACCTGGAGCGGCTGGCGTTGCATCTGCAGCGCAGCTGGCCGGTGCTCAGCGAAGCCGGCCAGGTGGTTGGGCGCCATCACCACCCCAATGCCCATCTCAGCGCCGTGTATTACCTCAATGGCGACGGCAGCGGCCGCAGTGGCTGCCTGCGGCTGTATCCGCCCCGCCAGCTCAACGAGCTGGTGCCGGGGCTGGCGGTGGGCCATGACGGCCCCCTGGGCGCCGACAGCGACGCGGCGCGGCAATGGAATGCCCCCTGGCACGACGTGGCGCCCCGGGCCGGGCTGCTGCTGTTGTTTCCCGCCGGCCTCGATCACGCCGTGCTCGAAAACCAAGACCCCGACGACCATCGCTATTCCCTCAGCGCCGACTTCGTGCTCAGCGCTCCGGCGGCGGCCGGCCCCAGCGCCGCCGAATACCTGGCGCCCCATCCCCAGCACTGGCAGGCGGTCGACCCCGCCCCTTGAATGCCGCCCGGGGCGGATGGCTCCAGAACCCTCGGCCAGAATCACGGCCTCAACCACGGCAAGCCGGTGTCCGAGCCCACCATCTTTCAGATCACCACCCATCTCCACGGCGCCAGCCACTCCTTCCCCTGCCGTTCCGATCAGACCGTGCTGGCCGCCGCCGAGGCTGCCGGCGTGGAGCTGCCCAGCTCCTGCTGCTCCGGCGTCTGCACCACCTGCGCCGCCCGCTTGAACAGCGGCACGGTGCACCAACCGGATGCCATGGGGGTGAAGGCGGAGCTGCAGCAACAGGGGTATGCGCTGCTGTGCGTCTCCTACCCCCGCTCCGATCTCGATGTGCTGGCCGGCCAAGAGGATGCCCTCTATGAGGCCCAGTTCGGGCAATACCAGAAGTGAGCCAGTGCCAGAAGTGAGCGCCTCGGCCCTGCGCCTCCACCCCCTCGACCTCTGGATGCAGCCCGGAGACGACGCTCCGTTGCTGCCCCAGCTGCGGCAGGCCCTGGCGGAGGCCGCCGCGGCCCAGCTCGGACCCGGCGCCGAGCCGCTGCGTTGGGCGATCACCGCCGTGGATCCCCTGCGCGGCCTGCGGCTGGAGGGGGTGCTGCTGGGGCCGGACAGACCCCTTGTGGGAGCGGAGTTTGCGCCACCGGAGTCGGACCGGGGGTTGGCGGAACCGGAACCGGTGCTGGTGAGGCCAGAGCTGGGGCCAGAGGCCCCTGAACCCGGCCTGTTTGGGCTGGAACCGTGAGCGGCGCCACGCCGCCCCTGCCCACCTTGTTGGTGATCCCCACCGGCGTGGGTTGCGAGCAGGGGGGCTACGCCGGCGATGGCCTGCCGGTGGCGCGGCTGCTGGCGGCCGCCAGCGGTTGCCTGGTCACCCATCCCAATGCCCTCAACGCCGCCGTGCTCGGCTGGAGCGACCGGCGCATCCACTACGTGGAGGGCTGGAGCCTGGATCGCTTCGCCGCTGGCGAGCTGGCCTTGCGGCCGGTGGCCGGTCGGCGGGTGGGGCTGCTGCTCGATGCCGGCATCGACCCCGAGCTGCGCCAGCGTCAGCTGCAGGCGGCGGAGGCCTGCCGCGCCAGCCTTGGCCTGGCGATCGGCCCGGTGCTGATCAGCGAGGCTCCCTTCGGCGTCAGCCTGAGCCTGGGGCCCAGCGGCAGCAGCTGGGGCAGCCTCGCCAACCCCGAGGCGCTGCTGCGCGGCGGCCGGGCGTTGCGTGACCGCGGCGCCGAGGCGATCGCCGTGGTGGCTCGCTTCCCTGAAGATCCCCACAGCCCAGCGCTGGCGGCCTATCGCCAAGGCAGCGGCGTGGACGCATTGGCGGGGGCGGAGGCGGTGATCAGCCACCTGCTCAGCCGCGAGCTGGGCATTCCCTGCGCCCACGCCCCGGCCTTGGCGCCGTTGCCATTGGACCCCCAGCTGGATCCCCGCGCCGCCGCCGAGGAGCTGGGCTACACCTTCTTGCCCTGCGTGCTGATCGGCCTCAGCCGCGCCCCCGACCTGGTGCCCCTCGTCGCTGAGCCCTTGGTAGCGCGCGACGCTTTTCGTCATCGCGACGACCCAGGCGACGCGGGGGAGTGGGCCGCGCCAAGCGCACAGACTTCCGCTGAACGGAACTCCGCCCAACGCACGTCCGCCGAACGGACTGCCGCCGAACGGACTTGTGTCGATTGGACTTCCACTGAACGGACCTCCGCTGAACGGACTTCTGCCGAACGCACGTTTGCTAAATGCAGGTCCGCCGCCGCCGCGCCTGGCATGGGGAACACGCCCCTGCTGCGGGCCTCGGACCTCGGCGCGGTGGTGGCCCCAGCCGGGGCCCTTGGCGGTGAAGCGGTCCTGGCCTGCGCGGCCCGGGGTGTGCCCCTGATCGCCGTGGCCAGCAACCGCTGCCTGCTACAGGTGGATGGCGCCGCCCTGGGGCTGAAGGTGTTGGAGGCTGCCAGCTATGCCGAGGCCGCCGGCCTGGTGCTGGCCCTGCGCGAGGGCTTGGATCCCGCCTGCCTGCGGCGGCCGCTGGCGCGGCTCCAGGTGGAGCAGCTGCGGGTGGAGCGGCTGATGGTGGAACAGTTGGCGGCAGAGCAGTGACCGCCAGAGCAGCGTGCAGCGCCAGAGCTGGCGGCGGCAGAGCAAAACCCCACACGGCCAGCCCAGGAACGGCCAGCCGCCGCCCACCCAGAGTTGCAACGGCCACTGGTGCAAAGGCCTCGCGCGGGAGCCCAACCGGGGGAACAACGCCCCAAGGGCCCAATCCAACCCTGAACGGGAAGCTGGGGTGTGGGGCCCCCAGCCCAACGGTCACCCACCGCAGGAGCTCAATCCCAACGGTCGCCCAGCCGCCGCCCAGCCGCCGCTCTGCCGCCCCTCACCCGGGCCTCAGCAGCCGCCCTAGCAACGCCAGCTCGCGACCGCGGGGCTGCAGCAGACCCCAGCGCACGTCGCCGGGGGCGTTGCCGAACAGCCGCAGCTGGGCCGCCAGCAGCTCGGGCAGCGGCAACGTGTTGGTCAAAAAGCCATACCAAAGCTCGGTGGGCAGGCCGAAGAAGGTGGCGAAGAAATGGCGCAGCTGCGCCTCCTCGAACCGCATCAGCTTCTCCAGCCCGAAGCGATGCAGGGCATGGCGGCGCCGCAGCTCCTCGGGCCAGAGGCACTGCCAGGCGGCGGCGGCCAGGGGAGCGCCCTCTAGCGAGGCGCCGCCGCGATCCAATGCCGAAGCGATCGCCTCCGCCAGGGCCGGCGCCCGCCGCAGCAGGCTGCCCACCATGTACCCGGAGGCGGGGTGCACCATCGAGGCGGAACCGCCAAAGCCCACCACCCGCTGGCTGCCATCGGGCAGGGCGGGATTCATCGGGAACAGGCAGAACTCCTCGTGCTCCACCTCCAGCACCGCCACGCCCCCATGGGCCAAGCGCTGGTGCAGCCGTTGCCGCAAGGTGTGGAAGGGCACGGCCGGCGCCAGCGCCAGCGACGTTTCCTCCACGAAGAAGCGGCCGCCCCCCAGATCCATGGCAGACAGGAAGGTGGGTGGTCCCTGGCGCTCCTCGGGCTCCAGGTGGTCGGCCCGATAGTCCATCAGCACGAAGCGGCCGGTCGCCAGCGGCGGCGCACTGAAACGGCCCACGATGCCGTAGGCCGCCTGGCCGGCCACCGGGCCATCGTCGGGCCGCCGCACAAACAGCGGTTGGTGGCCGGTGGCCTCGATCACCAGCCGCGCCTGGTGTTCGCCGCCCTGGTCATCCACCAGCGTCGAGCGATCCGCGTCGTGGCGGAGCGCCACGGCCCGCCCCTGGCGCCAGCTGAGGCCACCGGCTTGGCTGCGCCGCAACAGGTGCTCCTGCAGCGCCCGCTTGTCGAACAGGCCGTAGTCGTGGCCGTGGCGGGTGGGTTCGGGGCCGAACCAACTGAGGCAGTCGCTCCAGCGGTGCTCCAGCAGATGCCCCAGGCCGAGGCGGTCCACCTCCGGCCCCCAAATGCCGTAGGTGTTGGCCCAAGGGGCTTCGGCCGGCTGGGGGGCCAGACCCCGCACCGCCAGGCCGCGGCTGGCCAGTTCGGCGCCGATCACCAGGGCCGCCGGGCCGGCCCCCACCACCAGAACATCGGCGACGGCGGCGGGGGAGGTCAGGGGGGAGCGGCGGGATGTGCCGCAGATCGTAGGGGCGCGGCCGCTGGGGCCTGAGCCAGGCATAAAAAACGGCCAGGAAGCCTCCCAGCGCAGCAAGTGCCTGTGGATACCGTCGCGCACCCCGTTCGCGGCAACCGGCAAGCCAGAAGCCCTGAAGCATGGGCTCGCTGGCGACGGGTCGCGGCGGACCAAGCATGAACACCGCGGATCAAGCATGCACACCGCATGGTGGACAAGGCGGAAGCCAACGCGTTGTTGATCGCTCAACTTCGCGATCACGACGGCTGACCACCACCGCTGACGGCGCGGCCCCCATGGCCGGTCTGACGTCTGCGGGGTCAGATGTCTGCGGGGTCTGACGTCCGCGGGGTTTGGCGCTCGCCCCGGGCGCTGCCGGCGGTGGCGATGGCGGCTGGAGCTGCGTTGGCCGCTGCACCTGGGATGGCCGCTGCAGCCGAGATGGCTCTTCCAGCCGCAAGAGCAGCTGCGGCTCTGCAGATCAGGGCCGCCTCGCCAGGGGATCAACCCTCCGAGTTCAGCCCTCCAAGATCAGCCCTTTGAGATCACCCTCAGGAATTAACTCTTTGAGGTCAATCCTTAGAGATAAACGCTTTGATGTCAAGCCTTAGAAGCTACTCTTTGAGGTCAACCCTTCGAGATCAGTCCTCCGCTTCTTCTTCAATATCTTCATCTTCATCTTCCTCTTCATCTTCATCTTCTTCCTCTTCTTCGCCTTCGGCGACCTCACCCTCTTCAATATCTACCTCATCTACCTCATCTACCTCATCCACTTCTTCCACCTGCTCCACTGCGGCCGAGGGGCGATCTGTGTCGGTTGCGGGCTCGGGGTCGACGCTCGCCAGCTGCGCTGCAACGCCGCCCGCCACCGCTTCCCCAGCGGTCTCCGCGCCCTCCTCCTCCGGCGGAGCCGGCGGCACCAGCACCACCTCCGCCAGGTGGTCGCCGGCATCGAGCCGCTGCAGCCGCACGCCGGTGGCGGCTCGCGACTGTTGGGGGATGGCGTCGGCTTGCATGCGCACGATCACGCCGCGCTCGCTCACCAGCAGCAGCTCCTCGCCGGCCCCCAGCACCCGCAGGCCGATCAGGGCGTCGCCATCGCGGCGGAACTTGATCGCCCGCAATCCCATGCCGGCTCGCTTCTGCAAGCGGAACTGATCCACCGGCACCCGCTTGCCGAGACCGCTGGCGCTGGCCACCAGCACCCAGGGGCCCTCGGCGCTGGCCACCTCGTCGCCGTCAGATTCCGCCTCGCTGTCGGTCTCGGCGCTGGAGCTGGCCACCCGGTCGGCCAGCTCGGCCGGCAGCACATCCATGCTCACCAGCTCATCGCTGCCGCGCAGGTTCATGGCCCGCACGCCCCTGGCGCTGCGGCCCAGGGGCCGCAGCTCCTCATCGCTGAGGCGGAAGTGAAT
The DNA here is from genome assembly GCA_046319055.1 of Synechococcaceae cyanobacterium. GTDB lineage: Bacteria > Cyanobacteriota > Cyanobacteriia > PCC-6307 > Cyanobiaceae > Cyanobium. The sequence goes on along the minus strand of JBKCTK010000098.1, from coordinate 20 downwards.
GGTCATGCCCCGCAGGGAGC
>JBKCTK010000097.1:0-10809 GCA_046319055.1 Synechococcaceae cyanobacterium | reverse complement strand
CATCGGGGTTCTGCTTCGGGATGGCTGGCTCTGCCAAAGGGTTTGTGACAGGTGCTGGAACGCAACAGGGGAGTGCCCACCCGTGTTGCAGGAGTGCGCACCCGCGTTGAAATTGTTCGGCCAACGGGGAGGGACGCAGCGTCTGGGTCGCTCAACCCTTGACCAGCCCGAAGCCTGCGTCAGTGAAGCCTGCGTCAGTGTCGACAAGGCCATCGACGTGGAGCCGCACCAGCAACGGGTGTCGGTTGGCCAGGGGGAAGATGAGCGGGTCAGCCAGGTCGCCACCCCGGCATCCTGCGCGGCTGGAAGCCGCAGATCGGCCTTGGCCGTCGCCGCTGGAGCCGCTGGGAGTCGCCAGTGCTCCCGCCTGCTGGGTCACCCGGATGGGACCCCGGCGGACCGGCCCCCGATGCCACCGTGTGGCGCTGACCTGTGACAGTTGGTGGAATCTGACAACGGGGGGCTGCACCTCCCCATGGCTCCCTACCGCGGCCGTTGATGTCCTCCCCCGCTGATGCTCCCTCGCCAACCGCGCTCCAGCCCCATGAGGTGCTGCGCCAGGTGTTCGGCTACGACAGCTTCCGCGGACCCCAAGCCGCCATCGTCGACCACGTGGTGGCCGGCGGCTCGGCCTTGGTGCTGATGCCCACCGGCGGTGGCAAGTCGCTTTGCTACCAGGTGCCCGCCCTGTGCCGACCCGGCGTGGGCGTGGTGATCTCTCCGTTGATCGCGCTGATGCAGGATCAGGTGGAGGGCCTGCGCCAGTTCGGCGTCCCTGCCGCCGCCCTCCACTCCGCGTTGGAACCCGGCGAGGCGGCCGCCACCTGGGCCGCCTTGCAGCGCGGCGAGATCCGCCTGCTCTACGTCTCCCCCGAGCGGCTGCTGAGCCCCGGCTTTCTCGAGCGGCTCGAATCCCTGCCCCTGGCCCTGTTCGCCATCGATGAAGCCCATTGCGTGTCGCAGTGGGGCCACGACTTTCGGCCCGAATATCTGCAGTTGGCGGTGCTGGCGGAGCGTTTTCCCACGATCCCCCGCCTGGCCCTCACGGCCACCGCCGACCCTCGCACCCGCGAGGAGATCCGCGAGCGCTTGCGGCTGCAGGACGGCCGCGTGTTTCTGGCCAGCTTCGATCGGCCCAACATTCGCTATCTGCTGCGCGACAAGGAGAACCTCAGCCAGCAGCTGTTGGCGTTCTTGGCTGAGCGACGCGGCGAGGCCGGCATCGTCTATGCCCGCTCCCGCAGCCGGGTGGAGAGCATCGCCCGCGGCCTGCAGGAGGCCGGCTACGACGTGGTGGCCTATCACGCTGGGCTGGGGCGCGAGCAGCGCCAGGCCGCGCTGTTGCGTTTCCGGCGCGAGAGCGGCGTGATTGTGGTGGCCACCATCGCCTTCGGCATGGGCATCGACAAGCCGGATGTGCGCTTCGTTGCCCACGTGGACCTGCCCAAAAGCCTGGAGGCCTACTACCAGGAAACCGGCCGGGCCGGCCGCGACGGGCTGCCGGCGGTGGCCTGGATGCTGCACGGCGGCGGCGACCTGCCCCAGCTGCGGCGCTTCATCGACGACGCGCAAGCTCCGGAGGAGCAGAAGCGCATCGAGCACGGCAAACTCAATGCCTTGCTTAGCTTCACCGAAGCGGCGGGTTGCCGCCGCCGCTGCCTGCTGCGCCACTTCGGCGAAGAGCTGGAGCAGGACTGCGGCAATTGCGATGGCTGCCTCGAACCGCAGCGCCGCAGCGACTGCACCGAAGTGGCCCGCAAGGCACTCTCCACGGTGTATCGCACCGGCGCCCGCTTTGGAGCCGCCCATCTGGTGGATGTGCTACTCGGTGGCGACACGGCCCGCGTGCGCGAACTCGGCCACCACCAGCTCAGCGTCTATGGCATCGGCAAGGAGCTGGACCGCGGCCAGTGGCGTTTTCTGTTCCGCCAGTTGCAAACCCAGGGTTATCTGGTCAGCGACCCCTCCGACCATGGCGGCTTGCGCTTCGGCCCGGATGCGCTGGTGCGTCCGCTGTTGCGCGGCGAAGCGCGGCTGGAGCTGCGGTTGCCGCCACCCGCCCGCGAGCGGCGTCAACCCTCCCAGGGGGAACGGGCGGCGGCGACGCCCCTGCAGGAGCTGCCGCCTGAGGCCCAGCTGCGCTTCGAAGCCCTGCGCCGCTGGCGCTTGGAGCAGGCCCGCGAGCAAGGTGTACCCCCGTATGTGGTGTTCCACGACCGCACATTGATGGAGATCGCCAGCCGTTGCCCCGCCTCTCGAACGGAGTTGAGCGCGATCGCCGGCGTGGGCCAAGCCAAGCTAGACCGCTATGGCGAGGCGGTACTCGTGCTGTTACGGGACGGGGCTTGATCATCGGAATACGCATCACCTGGATCCAGAACCAAACGCTTGATGGCTAAACCTACGGTGCGGCATTCTTGGAGGAAGCATTGAATAAGTTCCCATTCCCATTCCCAGTCCCATTCCTACTCCCAATCTCAATCTCAATCTCAATCTCCATCTCAATCTCAATCTCAATCTCAATCTCGGTCCTGGCCGATCCCGATCCGATCCGATCCTGACAGATGCGATCCAGGCCGATCCAATCCTGGCCGATCCGATCCGATCCCATCAGCCAGGATCTTGAATTGCCGGCTCTTATGTGAGAAAGAATCAGCGGAAGCCTCTTTTCGAGCTGCCTTTGAGCATGGCTGCCCTTGAGCATGGCTGCTTTAGAGCATGGATGTCTTTGAGCATGGCTGCCTTGGGATGGCATCTATGGAGCAGGAGACAAGCGCAATTTGGACAACTTGATGATGTCCCGTGGTGCTGCAGCCAAAGACGGCTCCGCTGAAGCCAGTTTTCAGGTCGATGAGCAGTATGGCGATACAATCAAATTTGTGGCGATCATTAGGATAGCGGCCGCCGATTTTTACGGCATTTGGGCTGTAGCCTGCTGCTGCGAAGGAGCGCAAGCAGGTCTGCCCTTCAGCGAGCAGGAAGCATCGACTCGACAGATGTTGCCGTGCCGCACAAGGAAGCGTCTAGATAGGAACCCAGCGACGGATGAACCTGGTAGACATGGGGTGGCCTCCAAAATATGCATCAATACTTTGGACGTCGCCCTGCACAACCCACACCCACCCGTTCGCTGATCCACATCTCATCACGACTCGGCTGCTGATCTCCCTCTGCGGGTTGGGCAGCCTGTGTGGCTATTCCAACTTGAGGGTGTCGAGCGTGTTCTGACGACGCTGCTGATCTTTGGCTGCAAACGCTGCCATGCAATCACCCTTGGGTGCCAACAGACAGCTAACATAACTAGAGGCCTCGATCAATGCCGCTCGAATGGCCTTCGCCGGGGGTGTGCGGTTCGCATTTGTAGATTCATTGGAGAAGTTCAAGGTGCCAGCAGCGGCGGTGGCTGCATAGCCAGCCTGACTCATCGGCACAAATGCACCAAGAATGGCAGCAGCGGGCAGCAAGCTGCCACCACTTCCTCGCTTTTCGAGGGTGTTGCTTGCACGACCCTCCACCGTGCGGGAGCCAACGATTTCACCAGTCGTGCTGTCAACAACTCGAATATCAATGGCAACATAGTCTTTGGTGACGATATTCTTTTTGCTATTGCCAAAACCCAAGAAACCAAAACTGCTACCACTGCTCTCCTCATTCGTGGTGCTGTCATAGGAACTAAGGGTTCCAAGGATAATAAAGCGGGCTCCTTTCATCTGGCCGCTGCGAGCCGCAGAGGCGCTGCCCTTGGCAACAATGCCAAGATTCGCTAACTCTTGCTCACTGAGCACCTGATTAAGATTGCGGCGCTCGACCACGGTGATATCACCGGAGGCGGCAAGTTCATTCGCGAGAGCCTGGGCCAAATCCTTGGCCACGGGCCCCTGCCACCACCAATTTCCTGTGATTGTATTCTTAAACTCAGGAACCGAAATCGTGGGGCGCATCCCACTGGACTGCCGATAGATTGGCTGAGCCTGAAGCGGAGCCGTGGACGCGAGGCTGGTCCCGACAAGGCAAAGGCTATAGAAAGCAGCCAAGCTCTTCTGCTGCATCGATCCAATAATCCTGAATGCCGCGAAGCGACTGGCTAGCTGCGCCATGGGACGGTACCTAAAGAGAGAGTGAAACAGGATGCAACCTCGAAAGTGCGGACCAAAGGCTGAATACATGATTGCAATCCTCAGGCAATTATAGGGGCTCGGCATGGGCTGGGTCAAGCCTTCTAAAAATTCATTGGCTACATGGCGATGCGGGGCACTTCTTCAAGGAGCCAGGTTCGCAATGAACCACATCCGGCCAGTCTCCCGAGGATTGCCCTGCCAGGCAGGCCTCTTCGAGCAAGGTGGGGGGAGCCATCCACACGGGGTGCATCAGTCGATCAAGACCTGCGTGATGGCGATCACCCTCGTGTTACCAGCCCAATGTGGGCAACCAACTGAACATCGACCTACCATGGCTTGTGTTCGATGTCTCGTGATTGGCTTCAGGGCTCCTTGAGGAACAACTCCATTCCCAGAGGCTTCGCTCCAGGGTGGAGGTCGCAAGCTCCTACCAGCCTTGAGAAGCCCTTGGGAACCATCAAGCACCGGGGCGAAGCTCAGCCGTGTGGCGGCGGGCTCCTTTCCGGGTACAGACCCTCAAAATGGTTGCGTTCCGCTGCTCCTTGGCGGTTGGGGTTGGCGGTTGGGGGCCCCTGCTGTGGTCCCTCGGCCAGAATCCCTCAACCCAGCTGAATGGCCTTCAGATCTCGGGGTCCCGGCTGGTCCGCACGCTTCAGAGGGTGGCGTTGGTGTGGCGACGGCCGCCTCATAGCCTCCTGCTGATCTCTTCGACGGGCTTGCCCCATGCCTGCTGCCATTTCTGCGCGTCTCGACGCGCCCCGCAGGATCGAGGTGGCCTTGCGGACCAATCCCTACTCCGTGCTGATCGCTGCTGGCCAACTGACCCAGCTTGGCCTTGAACTCAGCAAGACGGGCTTCAAGGCCGGCACCCGAGCCCTGGTGGTGACCAACCCGGTGGTGCACGAGCACTACGGCACCCAAGCACTGGCAGCCCTGCGCAGCGCCGGTTTCGATGCTGAGATCCTGGTGCTGGAGGCCGGTGAAGAGCAGAAGACCCCCGCCAGCGTCACCCTGATCCACGACGCCTGCCTGGCCCGACGGCTGGAACGCAGCTCCCTGATCGTCGCCTTGGGCGGCGGTGTGATCGGCGATATGACGGGCTTTGCCGCTGCCACCTGGCTGCGCGGCATCGCCGTCGTGCAGGTGCCCACCACCCTGCTGGCGATGGTGGATGCGGCAATCGGGGGCAAAACCGGCGTGAATCATCCGGGCGGCAAAAACCTGATCGGCGCCTTCCACCAGCCGCGCCTCGTGCTGATCGATCCCAACACCCTGGCCACGTTGCCGCCCAAGGAGTTCCGGGCCGGTATGGCCGAGGTGATCAAGTACGGCGTCATCGGCGATGCCGAGCTGTTTGGCGACCTGGAGCGCGCTGCTGCCGCCAGTTCCAGCTGCGGCCTGGCCAGCCTGGAGGCGCTGGGGCCCGCGCTGCTGCTGCGCATCCTGGAGCGATCCGCCGCCGCCAAAGCCGCCGTGGTGGCCGCCGATGAGTATGAGGGCGGCCTGCGGGCGATCCTCAACTATGGCCACACCCTCGGCCACGTGGTGGAAACCCTCCGTGGTTACAACACCTGGCTGCACGGCGAAGCCGTGGCGATGGGCATGCTGGCCGCCGGCGAGATCGCCGTGGCACTTGGGATGTGGAGCGCAGCCGAGCAGAGCCGCCAGCGGGCCCTGATCGCCGCGGCGGGGTTGCCTCAGCAGTGGCCTCCCCTCGACGTGGACGCCGTGCTGAGCTGCCTGCAGGCCGACAAAAAGGTGCGCGACGGCAAGGTGCGCTTCGTGCTGCCCACCGCCATCGGCCAGGTGACCATCCGCGACGATGTGACCGCCGCCACGATCGTGGCGGCGCTGGAACGTCTGGGCTGAGCTGCGCGACCCCATGCGCCCCGGAGCAGCAGAAGCCGCAACCTCCCTCCCTGGGGGGCTTCCTGCAGGGCTCCCTCATGGTCTCCCCAGCGACCCGTTCTCACGGCCTCGGTACCGCCAGGACTCACGGCAGGTCCTGCTGGATCATCCCGGAACGCAGCAGAACCTGCGCCTTGCGCGTTCACAACAGAAACTTTCAGAGGCCGGCAGGAGGGGCCGATCGCTCCAGCTGCGCGGTAGGGGCTCAGCGGTCTGGCAGGGGCGCCAATAAGGCGGCGGCAAGGGATTCGCCACTGCGCAACGCCCCTTCGATTCGCCCGAAGCCCTCCACCTCCACGTAATCGCCGCAGAAGCCCACCCGGCTGGCGGGGCAGAGCTGCAGCGGTGCCGGCAGCCCGGGATGGAGCGGGAAGGCGGCGCCCCAGCGCATCAGTTGCCGATCGGCCCCAGCCAGCTGATCCGGCGTCAGCCAGGTGGCCAACGCCGCCGCCAAGGCTTCGCTCAGGGCCTCGATCACCGCAGCCTCCTGCTCCGGTCGCGGTGCCATCCCCAGCAGTTGGGCAATCGCCGAGCGGGAGCCGTAGACGCTGAGGTGCTCGGCGGCGAAGGTGGCGGTGGAATGGGCCACCAAGGCGCAGCGCCCAGGGGCGAAGGGCTGCACCGACACCCGCCGCAGGCCCCAGCGCTGGGCGGCGGCCCCATTGAACTCCAGCAAACGGAAAGGCAGTGCCGCCCAGGCGGCGGCGGTGTCGCCCGAGGCCACCAGCAACAGGTTGCTCCGCGCTTCGCTGCGCAACGAGGCGATGGCGGCCAGGGCGTGGTCGAGGCGTGGGTCCAAGCTGGCGGCGGGGCCTTGGCGCAGCGCGCGCTGCAGCGGCACCTCGGGCCAGTTGAGCAGCAGGCGACTGCGGGGGTGGGCCAGCAGCGTGCTGCTCAGCAGCAGCCAATCCACCTGCGCCAACGCGGTTCCCGCAGCATCCAGCAGCTGCCAACCGCCGCTGTCCTGCCGTCGCAGCTGGCTGACCAGCAGGCCGAAATGGCCCTCGATGGGCCCGTGCCCCTCCTGCTCGGCCAGTTCCAGCAGCCCGCGGCAGAGGCTGTCCATGCCGCCTTGGCTGCGGAACAAGCGGCCTCGGCAGAAGGGGCTGTCCGGTTTCACCATCAGCCGCCCGTCGCCATCAAGGCCGCGGATGGTGGCGCTCCAGGGCACCACCACACCACGGCGCAACAGCGGATCCAGCAACGCCGGTGGCGGATCGGCCGCGATCGACAGCAGGGGAGCGCCATGGTCGAGGCAGAGCTCGGGGTCTTGGCGGGAGCGGCGGCTGGCGGCCCGGCCGCCAGGCCCCCGGCCGCTCTCCCAGAGGCTCAACGCACCCGACCAGCCACCGCGCCGTAGCGCCGCCGCCAAGGCACAGGCGGCCACCCCGGCCCCGATGACCGCCACCCGCTGATCCGCCAACAGCGGGGAGCTGGACAAGCGTTGCGCCACCGCCATCAACCTGCCGCCTCCGCCGCGATCGCCGGGGCCTCCGCAAGGTCTGGGGGGGTGAGGAACCGCGGTGGCGGTCCGGGCAGCGCATCGCCTGGCTGACGCTGCAGCGCCACCCAGCGGAAGTCCCCCAGGCAACCGGGGTCCACCAGCCGCAGCAGAGCTTCGCGCCGCTGCAGCAGCGCGGGCAGCGGCACATCGGGCTGATGCTGCAGCCCCTGCAGACGGGCGGCCAGGCCCAGGGCCAGCAGCGCCTCGCCCTGGCGACAACTGCCGCGCCATTGCCAGCCCGTGGCGGCCGCCGCTTGCTCCAAGCTGTCGAGACAGATGTGGGCGGTGAGGTCGCAATGGCCCGCATCGGCGAGTGGGTCGCTGCCAGCCCGCTGTTGCCGATAGGCCATCAACGTGCCATCGCTGCGCTGGGGCGCGTAGTACCGCCAAGCCTCCAGGGCGTAATCGATCACCAGCAGCCAGCCCCGCTCCAACCCCGCTGCCGCCTGGCCCAGCCAGGGCTCCAGCTGGGGATGCAACTCCGTGCACCAGCCCTCCAGCCGGTTGGCGCAACCCTCGGGCGACAGCAAGCCCAAGGCCCGCAGCTGCGGCTCCAGCTCGGGCTCCAGCGGCTCGCCCAGGCTCCAGCGCAGGCCGCCATCCTCCAGGGCCACCCGCTGGCGATGCCAGCGCTCGCCCCGCTGCACGATCCGCTCCACCGCCAAGGCATCCAACACTTCATGGGCCAGCAGCACGCCGCGGCGGGGGTTGGCCGCCAGGGAGGCGGCATCGCTCCAGCACACCGGCAGGGGCGAGGCCGCCAGCAGCTGGCGCTGGCGGGCCGCCATGCCGGGATTGGGCTCCACCAACACCAGCTCGCACCGCTGCGCTAAGGACGGCCAGCCGCTGGCGAGGGCTTGGGCCAGGTGCAACGCCAAACTGCCCTCGCCAGGCCCCGCCTCGATCAAGGCAAGCTTCCGCCCTACGGCCCCCGGCACCTGCGGTGGCGGCGAGCCGGGGCGAGCCGGCCGCGCCGCGGCTTCGGCGCCATCCTCCGCCCTCGCCAGGGCGATCAGCCACTCCGCCAGCTGCGGGGCCAGCAGGGCCGCGAATTCCGGACCCAGCGAGGGCGCTGTGGCGAAATCGCCCGCCGGTCCGATCCGCAAGGTGCCACTGCCGTAGGCCCCATGGTCGGGGTCATGCAGGGCCCATTGCATGTAGGTCGCAAACGGCACCGAACCTCCGGCGCGTTGCAGCCGCTCCAACAACCAGGCGGGGCAGGCTCTCGCCGGCGCGTCAGAGCGCACCATGGACAGCTCCGAGCGAAGGGTTGCCTCGGCCGGTGCTGGGCCTTGCGGTGGATCGGAACCCTGGCGCCTGCGGCTGGGGGAGGGGGCACTGCAGTGGGGGCGCCATGGCGGTGGGCTTGTCCTCCCCATGGTGACCCCGAAATGGGCCGAAGCAGGGGAGAATTCCCAACCCTTCACCCGCCGGCGCCGATGGACGCTCCCTGCGCACCACCCCTGACCAGTCACCTGCGGCGGGGTCTGTTGCGCTGGCTCGGGGCGGTGCTGGCGCTGGTGCTGCTGCTAGCTCCCGGCGGCGGCAACCCCGCCTGGGCGTTTGACAACCCCGATTTGCTGCCGGACCATCCCACCCCGGTGATCGACCTGGCCAAGGCCCTCACCGACGGCCAACGCCAAGCGTTGGAAACGGAGCTGAATGAGTTCGAGCACACCAGTGGCTGGAAGCTGCGGGTGCTCACCCAGTACGACCGCACCCCGGGGCTGGCGGTGAAGGACTTTTGGAAGCTCGATGACCGCAGCCTGCTGCTGATCGCCGACGAGCGGGGCGGCAACCTGCTGAACTTCAACGTGGGCGACGCCCTGTTCGCCCTCATGCCCCGCACGTTCTGGGTGGAGCTGCAAACGCGCTACGGGAATCAGTACTACGTGCGTGATAACGGGCAGGATCAAGCCATCCTCGATTCTCTGCACGCGGTGAAGGGGTGCTTGGCGATCGGCGGTTGCCAGGTGGTGCCTGGCCTGCCCCAGGAGCAATGGTTGCTCACCTTCTTCAGCTCCGTGTTGGGGGGGCTGGTGGTGGGCTTTGCCGCCTATCCACGCCAGCCGGGCCGGCGCGTTGAATGGACTTGGGTGCTGTTGCTGTCGCCCCTGTGGATCATCCTGTTTTGCATCTTCGGCGTGGCGCCGATCGTGACCCGCACGCCTGACCTGTTGCCGCTGGCCCGCAACGGCCTGGGCTTCCTGGCGGCCGCGGTGGCGGCCTACCTGATCGCCCAAGCCACGGTGGGGCAGCCGAAGGGCAGCGAGAGCTGAGTTGTTCGGGCTTGCGCCAGGGCCCCAGGCAACTGGCGCGGAGGCGGTTCAGCCGGGCTGGCGCTGTTGAAGCTGGCGATCCAAGGCGAAGGCCTGCGCACGCACGTTCCCGAAATTTCGGCAAAACCGCCGCAACATGCCCACGGCGCGGCGCAGCTCACGCTGACTGACCGCCTGTCCGATGGCGGATCCAGCCATCAGAACGCGCACGGCTACAACATCGGCATTGACATCGGCATCGGCATCGGCATCAGCGATGTAAGACGCCGTTGGCATCGAAACATCAATCCGGTTGATCAGCGCCCGCGCGCTGTGCAGGGCGTCATCCCAGCGACCTCAGGGTGGTCAGAGCAACCTGGGGCGGGATTTAGCTGTTCAGTCCCGCTTTCACCTTGCGGCCCAGGGCGCTTGTGAGGTTGCGCAGGGCATCGGAGGCATCGTGGCGATCGAGTTCCACGCTCACCAAGGTGGGGCCAGCCGATTCCTGCAGAAATGTCTGCAGGACTTCCCAAAGCTCGGCTTCCAGCCTTACGCGCCGCGCGGCCTGGAAGCCCATCGCCAGAGCCAGACCCACGTGATCCACCGGCGCCACGTCGTTAAATGGCCCATCGAGCATCGGCCGCTCGGTGCCATAGCCGGCGTTATCGAGCACCACAACCAGGGCGGGGATGCGATAGCGGGCCATGGTGGCCAGCTCCATGGCACTCATCAGCAAGGCCCCATCCCCCACCAGCACGAGGGGGCGCTGCTCGGGATGGGCTCCCCAGGCGCCAACCGCCGCCGGCAAGGCAAAGCCCAACGATGCCCAGTTGCCGCTGTTGATGTAATCATTCGCCTCCTTCAAATGCAATGCCAAGGAGGCGAAGGTGGCGTCGCCCGTGTCAGCCAGCACGACCGTGCTGTCCGTCAATACGGCATCTACCGCCAGCACCAGGCGCCGTACCGTCAGCGCCTGATCCGCCAGGGGCACGAAAGCTTCCGCCGGCGATGGCCCCACCGG
>JBKCTK010000096.1:0-22304 GCA_046319055.1 Synechococcaceae cyanobacterium | reverse complement strand
ATCAAGGCATCGCCCCAGCTGTTGATGCCCTCAAGGGCGTGATCAGGGCTGGCGATCAGCGCCTCGGCCTGGGCTTTCAGCAGGGCGGACTTGCTCAAGACATGGCCATGGCTTTCGGCCAGGCTCACCAGGTCGTCCAGGCCAGTCGCCTGCTGGAGCTTCTGACGCAACTGGTCGTCGGAACTGGCGCTGGCCACGAAGGCCTTGATCGCGGAAAGCGTCACGGCGCGACAAGAAGCAAGGATTCGGGATCATCCTCGCAGGCGGCAGGCGGCAGGCGGCAGGCGGCAGGCGGCAGGCGGCAGGCGGCAGGCGGCGGGCGGCCTACCCAGCCCATGGCGCCTACGCTTGATGGTCGTGGCCATGCTCCCTGGGGTACGGCGCCCTCTGAATGTTGAACCGATCCATGCTGACGGGAGCGCTGCTTCTGGTGGCAGCCTTTCTGGCCAACACCTTGATGAGCGCCTTCGGCCGCGCCGTGGGCAGCGGTGTGGATGCCCAGATGTTCACGTGGCTCACATTTGTGCTGGCCTTGCTCCTGCTGGTTCCCCTGCTGGCGATCCGCCAAGGACGAGATCTCCCGAGCAGGGTGTTACCACTGCATGTCCTACGTGCCACAACCGGGATTGTGGGTTTCCAGCTGTTCATCACGGCTGCCCGGTTGGTGAATCTGGTGAATGCCAATGTGCTGCTGAACACCACACCGCTCTTCATCCCCCTGCTCGCCTGGCTGGTGCTAAAGCAGCGTCCTCCGCAATCCCTCTGGATCGCCCTGGCGATTGGCTTTGCCGGCATGGTGATGGTGGTGCAACCGAATGCCTCCGTGTTGAATCAACCGGGAGATTTGCTGGGTCTGGCCGCAGGCCTGGTGTGTGCGGTGGAGTTTCTCTCCGTCAAGGCCTTGAATCGCAGCGAGTCGGCATTGACCCAGCTCGTTTATTTTCTCACATTTGGAAGTGTGTTCTCGAGCTTGCTGATGCTCGGTCGCTTCCATCCCATCTCCTGGAATCAGGTGGGTTTGGTGCTCGGCTCAGCGGTTTGCTTGCTGGCATTTCAGTTCCTGCTGATCTGTGCCTATCGCTTTGCCGATCCGAGTTCGATTGGGGCCTTTCAATACTCCTCCGTGATCTTCGCCGGTCTCATCGGCTGGCTCTGGTTCCAGCAAATCCCCAACCTCGGGGTGGTGTTGGGCACCGTGTTGATCTGCATCGGCGGGGCTCTCAGCATTCTCTGGATGCCCCGCCCCGCCGCAGACCAGGGCCCGGGCTAGCTCTGACAAGACCTGATCGCCCCTAGGGCTGGCCGGCCGGCTCGGCGGGCTGGCAGGTGCGCCCTTCCTCGAATGGCTTGGCAGGGCCGAGGCCCGGGGTGCCTTACAGCCCTGGACTGCTTTGCATGATGCCGCCATCGGCGAAGATCGTGGTGGCGGTGATGTAGCTGGCGCCATCGCTGGCGAGGAAGGCCACCACCGAGGCGATCTCCTGGGGCTGGGCCATGCGACCCAGGGGGATGGCGGCATTGAGTTTGGCCAGCAGCTCCGGGTTGTTCATCGTCACATCGTTGATCGGCGTGGCTACCGCTCCGGGGCCCACATTCACGATCGTGATGCCATGGGGCGCCAGTTCTAAGGCCGCGGTGCGGGTGAGCATGCGCACGCCCCCCTTGGCCAGGCAATAGGGGGGGTTGTTGGGCATGGGCCAGACCTCGTGCACGGAGCAGATGTTGATGATGCGCCCGCCCCCACCCTGGGCGATCATCTGCTTCGCGGCGTATTGGGTGGCGAAGAACACGCCGCGCAGGTTCACATCCAGCACCTTGTCGTAGTCCTCGGGGGTGGTGTCGAGAATCGAGGTGCGGGTTTCAACGCCGGCATTGTTGATCATCACGTCGAGGCGGCCGTACTTGCTGACGGCGGCTTCGACCAGGCGCTGCAAGTCATCCAGCTTCGACACATCGGCCTGTACACCGAAGCTGCTACCGCCATAGTCGCCGATCTGCCGCTCCAGCTCCTCGGTGGCTTCCGGGTGGGAGCGGTAGTCGATCACCACCTTGGCGCCGAGCTCGGCCAGCTCTTCCACGATCGCCTTGCCAATGCCGCTGTTGCCGCCGGTGACAATCGCCACCTTGCCGTTCAGGAGCGAGGACAGGGCCTTGCCTGCCATGGGGTTGGTGCTGGTCATGCGGTGGGAGGTGGGGCGCTGGAGCCCTGGGGGCGATGGGCCGACCCTAAGGGCGATGAGCCGTGCTGGCAGCTGTCGCCACGGTCGACGATCAGCGCCGCGATGGACCCCGTTGCCGCCGCACCCTGGCTGCCGCGGCGGCGGTCCATGCCGCGGCCCTGGCGCCAGGGGCTGGCGGCGCACGCTGGGCTAAACCTGGGCAGACACCTCGCGCCAAGGTGGAGCGTGGGGGGTTGAGGAGCCGCGATGCGCAACCTGCCCCAGATCGCGTTGGCGGATGCCAGGGCCCTGCTGGCGACGGCGGCCTCCGCAGCGCGACGGCACCGGGCCCTGGTGAGCCTGGCGCTGGTGGATGCGGGCGGCCATGGGCTGCTGCTGGAGCGCCTCGATGGCGCCAGCCCGGCCAGCGCCACCGGCGCCCTGGGCAAGGCGCGGATGGCAGCCCTGAGCGGCAAGCCCAGCCTGGAGCTGGAGGCGGCGATCAACCAAGGGCGGCCGGCGCTGCTGCAGCTGGCCGGCGCCCTGGGGCCCCCAGCCCTGGCGATGGCGGGCGCCCTGCCGTTGCTGTGGCAGGGGCATTGTCTTGGAGCGGTCGGTGTGTCGGGTGCGACCCCCGAGCTCGATGGACAGATCGCTGCGGTGGCCGTCGCCGCCTGGCACCTGCTGCTCAGCGCCGAGGCTCCCGCCGGCGGCCTGCCCCAGCTGACCTGCTTTGGTCTCAGCTGCGCCGCGTTGGAGCCCAACGCCAGTTTTCTGCGTGAGGGCCTGGGGTTTGAGGCCTGCGGCGAGCCCCTGCGGCTGGAAGGTGGGCCTTACACGGCATTGCTGGGCCTGCCTGGCGCCAGCCTGAGGCTGCAGCGGCTGCGGATCGGCCGCGAGCTGGTGGAGTTGTGCCAAGTGCTCGATCCGGGTCCGGGGGGGCGTCCCGGTCGCCCCCTGCCCGCCGATTCTCGTAGCAATGACCTCTGGTTTCAGCATCTCTGCCTGGTGGTGGGTTCGCTGCCGGCGGCCCTGGAGCGCCTGGAGGCCTGGCGAGCGGCGCAGGACGTCGCGGCGGGGAGCGAGGCGAGCTGGAGTGCGATCTCGATCTCCCCCCAACGCTTACCGGAATGGAACCCCAATGCCGCCGGCATCGTGGCCATGAAGTTCCGCGGGCCTGAGGGCCATCCCCTCGAGCTGCTGCAGTTTCCCGCCGACAAAGGGGAGGCCCGCTGGCATCAGGCCAGCGCGATGGCAGCCCTGACCGAACCAGCCGCGGTGGGGGGCCATGCCGCGCCTTATGGGATTGGGGGCGATGGGCCTGTGGCGGCAGCCGGACCGGCTGGCAGCGTGCTCGGCATCGACCACAGCGCCATCGGCGTCGCCGACACGGCCCGCAGCGCCCGCTTCTATGACGAGCTGCTGGGGCTCCGGTGCACGTCGGACGGGGAGAACAGCGGTGCGGAGCAGGACGGCCTCGATGGACTGCAGGATGTGCGGGTACGCATCCGGTCCCACCGTTGCCCGCAGGGACCCGGCATCGAAGGCCTCGACTACCGCAGCCCCAGCGGCGGTCGACCGTTGCCCCCCGATCTGGTTCCCCAGGACGGGGCCCACTGGCAGCTACGTCTGCGGATCGCCGATCTCGAGCCCGTGGCCCATGCCGTGGAGAGCTACGGAGGCCGATTGATCTCTCCCGGCATCGTCGACTTGGGCGAGCTGGCACCCCTCTTCGGAGGCCATCGGGCCCTGCAGGTGGCGGATCCGGATGGGCACCGCCTGCAACTCCTAGAGGGATAAGACTGGCTGTTCACAGCTGGACCGATGGGGCGCTGACCACGCGCTGGCGCCATGGTTCCGCTGATCGGGGTGCAGTGTTCCCCTGGTGGGTTGGAATCCGGAAAGCCTCGCATGGTGTCAGGCATTGCTGGATTGGCATATCAACGCCTCGATTTCTGCAGGCTCTTGGGCTGCGACGGCATGGTCTTGCCCTCGAAAGGCACTAGGCGCAAACCTGCGGGTGCAGGTTTGTCAAGGCGCAGGGCTTTGGGGAAGGCTTGCCTTCCACCTTGATCGTGTTACGACGCCCGCCCAGGAGCTCGGAAACATGCAAAGTAGAGATGGAGGTGATCAGCCTAGACGCATCAGTTTGAGGCGCGCCCGTATGTGCAATGGGTTATTCGCTAACGCTGCTTTTAGGTAGTTACGAGCTAGATCCGGGTGGGCTGGTAGTAGGCAAGAGCCAATGAAATAATTGCCAGCAGCGATGCGTTTGGGGCTGCGTCGCAGCTGTCGACAATGCTGACTAAGTTGTTCAGCTTCGAGCAAAAATGGAGCTTCTGAAGTTCCTGACCGCCTGGCATGTGTACAGGCAACAATCAAACGGTGGAATTGCTCTTGTTCAGCCCGACGGCTACCGCTGATCGAACCCGGAGAAGCGTCAGCACGATACAGAACTTGGGGAACGACAAGGTGGGATCCAAGTTCAGTAAGCCTAGACCACAGGTCGATATCTTGAGCGAAGTAAAACATGGAACGATATCCACCAGATTCGAAATAAGCATCTCGTCTCATCATGACTGAACCGTGGTGGGCAGGTCCAGTCAAGCCGTCCTGAAGACTCTCTTCAGGGATTTGTTTTAGTTGAATGGTGATATCATCACCAACTGTGCAGCGCACATGGGTGGAGCACAGAACAGCACCACTGGAGGCTTCAAGGCACGCCAGCTGGGTCGCGAAGCGACCGGGCAGAGACCAGTCACCAGCATCCTGACGGGCCAGGTAGCGACCTTGCGCGGCATTACAAGCTTCGATCAAGCAGGCCGTTAATCCACGCGGTGGACCACTCAAGACCCGTAATCGAGAATCGCGAGATGCCAATTCGTTGAGGATGGATCCAGTGTCATCGGTAGATCCATCATCAACAATAAGAATCTCTAGACTGGGCCCTTGCTGCGATGTCAGAGATTCAACGGTAGATGTAATCGTGTCCGCGGCATTACGGACGCCCATAACGATGGAAAGATCAGGCTTGGAATGAAAACTGTTCATGTGCATTTACTTGCGAGATCGAATACGATGAAGATTTTCGCTAAGTCTGGCAGCCCGCTTACAGCCTAGGATGGCAACCAGCGTGCGGAAAATGCGAATGTCCCGCAGAAGTTTATGATCCTGATAGCCAGCTTTAGATGCCAGGTTTAGCAGCCAAGCTGACTCTTCGCGGAGGTTGGCACGACAGCACTCACGAGCTATCAGGAATACAGAGTGGGCAAAATGTTGCATCTCTGGCGAATCGTGACTGATGCCAGCTTGAATCGCCGAACTGTAAATTGACTGTCTCGCAAGTGCTCTGTGGCGTAGTTTAATCGGATCATAATTACCATCATTGCTCAAATGTTCTTCTCGGGATGACCAGCGTTTGATCGATAGACTTTCAGGAACCCAGGCTAAAGTTGCATTCAGAGCGGCGAGGCGAGCATCATATTCCCAGTCTTCTTCATTGATGAGCGGCTTCCATGGTCCGATCGACCTGAGGACATCGTGGCGATACAAGGGAGTATTCGTTGACCACCATCTCTCCACCAACAGGCGAGGAAAGAGCTTCTCTTGATATTCGCCGGTTCCCTTGGTTGGTGTTTTGTTTGGATATTCACTATTTTGCATAAAATGATCATGACTTATCGAGTAACAAGCCTGGCAATCGGGTCGCCGTCGTAGCATGTCAACCTGACGTGTGAACTTTTCTTTGAGCAAAAGATCGTCACTATCTAGATATTGAATGAATTCCCCGCGCGCCAGTTCAAGGCCCTTCTGCCTGGCTAAACCTGGACCAGCATTGCGCTGTTGTACAACGATGATTTCATCAGGTTTCTCGGCTTCTAAATGCTTTGCCATCTCAAGAGTATCGTCTGTAGAACCGTCGTCAATGATAATGACTTCAATAGGGCGATAATCCTGATTTACAACGCTCTGGACCGCCTGAACTAGCATGTTTGCTCGATTATAAACGGGAATGATGGTCGTCACCAATCCTTCAATTATGTCAGGTAGATTCTTTTGCGACGAAACAGTGTCTATGGGTGTCATGGTGGGGATCGCCTATTGGATGCTGTTGGAAAGGCGGGAAAGTGGCTGGAACTTAATCTGTAGATAGATGGCATAGATATCCTGCAGTATTGTGTATTTTGGGCATCTGACCATCCGTCTTGATTCTAGACGACAAGAGCATGATCGTCGGTCATCGGTTTTGGGTTTCATGGGGTTGCTTTCCCTGGCTATCAGTCGGAAGAATGAATTCAATTTGCCTGTTGAATGTGCTACAGGAGGTCGCATTCGCTCTAGCGGATCGAAAACGCTCTGGCGAGGGGCGTTGGCGGGCATGGATTTGGTGGCGCCGGAACCGTCAGAATTACAATTCTACTCGCTTCAAACTCCTAGGACATCATGGCATGGCGCCGAAGCGCGAAACGGCTTTTCAGTGGCACGCGATTTGCCGTTGGTCCCCCACCATCGCGTTGCTGATCAATCCAGAACTAGAACCAATCCTCGGATTCATTGCCGCGATGGCTTGAGTCAACAGACGTTTAAGAAGCTCTCTCTACCCGAGGTACGACTTCTTTTGGACCAAATCCCTTCCTCTGAATTTTGGTTGGCAGCTTTTCATGACAAAACAAACCGTCGAATCATCGCCTCGTTTCAGCCACCCTTAGGCCGTGGCCCATCCAGGCCATATCATGATTTTCCAGCTTGTGCCGCTCTCGCCTCTGCCCGAAGCTCCCATGCTAAAATGCCTAGCGAGCACCAGAATTCTTTTCGAGTTTCGATAATCATTGTTGATGATGAACCAGCATCTCGCCTCACCATCCCTGTCTATCTTGATCCCTACCTATGGTCGTGACCAGGTCCTTATTGATACGATTGCAGCCCTTTTAGAGCTGCCCCCTCCTGCTGCCAATGAACTGATCGTTCTTGACCAAACGCCACATCATCCGAAGGAGTGCGAAGAACAATTAGCCCGTTGGCATGATTCGCAAGAGATTAGATGGGTACGCCTCCCCTCGCCTTCGATCACTGTTGCCATGAATTTGGGGTTGGTCATGGCAACAAGCGATCATGTGCTTTTTGTCGACGACGACGTGATCCCGGATCCCGAATTGTTGGCTGAACATCGTGCCTGTGCACGTGATTATCCTCGATCTCTTGTGGCTGGACGTGTGTTGCAGCCATGGCATCATGGCCAAGCTGATCCTGATGGCTCGGTGTTTAGATTCAATAGTCTCACTGAACGAGACCACGACGAGTTTATCGGTTGTAATGTATCCATGGATCGCCAGACTGCGCTTGAGATTGGAGGATTTGATCGTAACTTTGTGCGTGTCGCATATCGTTATGAGGCAGAATTTTCCTATCGCTGGAAGCGCGCTGGGCACCCTATTCGCTATAATCCAAAGGCGTTGGTGCACCATCTCAAGGTCCCAGCAGGAGGCACGCGCAGCTTCGGTGAACACCTCACAACAGTTCGTCCGGATCATGCCGTGGGCCGTTACTATTATTTCTGGAGAACATGCAGCCCAATTCTGGCAATACATCATTCTTTTTGTAGTTTCTTTAGGTCTATTATTACCCGTCATCACGTTTCTAATCCCTGGTGGATACCGCTGACATTGTTTGCTGAACTACGGGGTTTTCTTTGGTCTTGCCGTTTGGCCTTAGCCGGTCCTTCCCTTCAAGCCGCCCCGCCGGCTCGCTTGTTAATCATAACCAGTCATCCTATTCAGTATCAAGTTCCCCTGTTCAGGCAGTTGGCAGACGACCCATCTATTGACGTCGAAGTTTTGTACTTAACATTACCGAATGCCAAGGATCAAGGCGAGGGATTCGGTGTTGCCTTCGAGTGGGATACCCCCTTGCTATCAGGTTATCGATGGCGAAAGGTCGGCAGCCTGGAAGGGGCGGGGGGATTCAGCCGTTTTTCCGCGCTGCGCGTAGGACGACCATTTGCAGAGTTGAAAAGCGCTGCATTAGGCAGGCCTGACATGGTATTTATTACAGGATGGCATTGTTTGGGGCTTCTTCAACTGTTCATGGCTGCTTGGTTGGCCAAAATTCCTATTCTGCTTCGCATGGAGAACAACGATAAGCGAAAACGAGGTCTTTTTCAGCAGTTTGTTCATCGTTTCATTGTCAGTCGAGCCCGTTTTGTGCTGCCTGTTGGTGCTGCTAACTCTCGTTATTATCACCATCTTGGCATATCTTCTGCTCGAATGGTCGCATCCCCCTACTGCGTTGATAACTCTCATTTTTCATCCTTAGCTGATCGAGAGCGGCCCCATCGCCAACAGGCACGCCTTCAATGGTCCATCCCCGAACAGGCATTCTGCTTCCTTTTCTGTGGCAAGCTCCAGGAGAAAAAGCATCCAGAAGACATTCTAGACGCTTTACAGCTTCTTAAGAAACGTAACTTTTTAGCACCTGTTCATTGTCTTTTTGTGGGCACTGGTGCCTTGGAGCAGCAGTTACGCCGCAAGGCATCTTCTTTGAACCTACCTGCAACATTTGCAGGTTTCTTGAACCAGGGAGAGCTTCCATCTGCCTACGTGGCGTCAGACGCGCTTGTGTTACCATCAGATAACCTTGAAACATGGGGGCTGGTTGTGAACGAAGCCATGGCGTGCGGTCTTCCGGCTATCGTTAGCGATCAGGTTGGTTGTTCCGATGATTTAATACTACCTGGTCAGACAGGATATGTTTATCCATTTGGTGACCTACAGGCATTATCCCTGCTGATGGAGTCCATGGCGTCCGACCCAGGCTCTGCAAGTCGCATGGGGATCCGTGCTGCTTCGTTAGTGGACCAACACTATTCGCTATCAAAGGCTGCTCAGGGCATTCGTCAGGCCTCACTTTTCACTTTCTCGGGATCAGCAGTTTAATTTATGGAAACTCTTTTACTGATCTTACTCGGTGCAGGCCTGCTGCTGGTTTGCCTTAGTGGAGACTGGAAACTTGCACTCTATTACACCGTTTTCGTGGGTTTTGTCCAAGATCCGCTCCGGAAAATAACCCCTGGGCAACCTCAATACTTGGTTGGGCTTGTCGTTGTTTCGGCTGCATTCACCATGTTAGCCTTATACTTTTCCAAGCGTAGAGTTCCCTTTAAATCTGCTTTCTTGCTTGACTCTGCTTTACTCCAGTATTCCCCAATCTTCTTTTGGTTGCTCTTGATTGGATGTCTGTCTTCCTTCTTGAGAACTGGCGCGATTGAAGTTCCACTCCTGGGCATTATTGTTTACTTAGCGCCACTACTTTCCATCTGGTTGGGCTTTCATTTTGCAACACACCCCGGTACTGTTGCTAAGTTTTTGATGTTATATGTTTTTTGCGTTTGTGTATACGCCTTTACGGTCCTGCTTTCTTTTTGGGGGGTTGCGTCTCCTCTCTTTAGGGAGGTAGGAAAAGGATTGGTTATCTATTTGGATATAGGAGTAGGCATTCAAGGGCATACAGGTTTGTGGCGAACCGCTGAGGTGGCCGCTTGGCACCTTGGAGCTGCTTCATGTTTCTCGATTACCCTTGGTGTACGCACTCGCAAGGTTATTTATATTTTGATGTCGGCTCTCCTGAGTCTTTTTATGCTATACGTGGCAGTGCTTACTGGGCGACGCAAAGTATTTACACTTGTGGCTGGCTTTTTGATCGTTTTCTCAATTCTTATCTTCTTAAATGCCCGGAAGCTCACTCGTAACACATTCTTTACTGCGCTTGGAGTTTTAGCCATCAGCGCTTCAATTTATGCGCTGAGTGGGGGTTTGAGTGAACTCCAGTCTGGAGTGTATGGAGCTTTCTTTAGGCGTGGTACGACAGTTTTTGGTGATGTCAACAGTCGTTTCACGGCTACGAGTACTGATAGCCTTTTTTCAGTTTTTAACGTTGCTGGTTTATTTGGGCTTGGGGTCGGCATGTCATACCTTGGAATAGTCAAATATCTTAATGTCAGCGTTTCTCCTGATATTGCGAAGGTATGGATTGAAGGTGGATTTGCCAAAATGATATTCGAAATAGGCATTGTTGGATTTTTTCTGCTTGGTGTTATGGTATTTCTTCTTATAAGGCTGTATTTGCGAATCGCCAAGACGCCTGCAGTTGTAGACTCTCCTGATCATTTGCTGATCCTTGGATTGATTGCCTTTTTGGCTGCAAATGTTCCTACATTTTCAGCTGCTGGACAAGTCTTTAATGATTTCTTTGTTCTCCTGACGATTGGACTTTCCTGTGGATTTATTCTTGGTCTGGCATCCCTTGACCAGCTAATTTCTTCTCGTTCAGTTCTACCTAGATCACTTTCAGATATTTCTTTGCCAGCCCCTTGAATACTAATTCTATTTGTTTTCTTCCTCAAGTGAGTCGCCGGCATCCCTTTTGTGGGCCGTGGCCAACGAGTGTATCCCGACTGGCTAGGTATCTTAATAATCCAGCATGGCTACGATGTTTTGCGGGTTCGTAACTTCGCAAGTCATGCTTGATGTCAGAGTGGCTTGCAACGGGTCTGATTGATTTTTCAAGCAGGGGTTGATCGGTTGGCTGCTGGATCTCGTTGGTATGCGTTCTTATCGGTATGGATTCATAGTTCTACGAATGGCAGATGTTTTTGGCTTCTCTTTTTTTATCCTTTTCGTTGCTGCAGTGAGCTGCAGGCTCCCGCTCCTGATCGATCATGGCTGTTATTGCGAGAATTTTTCGTTTCCAGGTCGATCAAAAGCTGGAATAGGTTTTCCATTCGCCCTTAGTGGTTCGCTTCCTTCCCTACGCTTTGAACCCTATGCTGCTCAAGGCTTCTGGCGAAATCTGTTCCCTCTCATAGGGTCGTTAACCTGGTTCCTTTTCGTAGCCCTGGCCTTGTTGCCCAGCCCTCCTGATGGCCCCAATGTCCCTGGATCGTTGCTGTCCAAGGGCGATGGCCGACTCCTTGGTCCTAGGGTGCTGGACAGCGTGTTCGTCATCGTGAGGGTTCTGCATCTGATCCCGTCGATCGCCCCCTGTCGTGGAGGGCCCACCACGGCCGTCTTCGACATGGTCACCGCCTTGCGACAGCGTGGTGTGGATGCCGCGATCGTGGCCACCGATGATGACGGGCCGGGCCGATTGAACCTTCCCCTTGACCAATGGTTCGATCTGAATGATGTCCCCGTTCGCCTGTTTCCACGCTGGAGTCCACCCATCGCTCCGTTGCGAGAGTTTGCCATTTCCCCTGCGCTTGGCCGCTGGTTGTCTGGTTCGCTCAAGTCATGGGATGTCATGCACGTCCATGCTCTTTTCTGTTGGCCTTCCACTTGGGGCATGGCCCTGGCGCGTCGCCATCGTTTGCCCTATGTTCTCCACTCCATTGGCCAGCTTCAACGCTGGAGCTTGCAGCGCAGTGCCTGGCGCAAGCGACTCATGCTGAGCCTCATCGAAAATGCCAACCTTCGTGGCGCGTCCTTGCTTCAGGCCACATCCTCGCTTGAGGCTGAGGACATTGCCCGACTCGGCTTGAACTCCAAGATTCGTATTCTTCCGCTGGGCGTTCCGAATCAGCCACCATCTACCCAGACGGTGCAACCAGGCCAGCTGCTTTTTCTTTCCCGTCTCCATCCCAAGAAGCGCCTGGAAAATCTATTACAAGCCCTAGCTCTGGTGCGCCGACGTCAACCGTTGTTGCCTTGGAGGCTTGTGGTGGCTGGCAGTGGTGATCCAGCCTATGTTGCTCGTCTTCAGAAGCTCAGCCAACGCCTTGGGCTCGAGCAGCGTTGCCACTGGGCTGGTTTCGCCACAGGCGCCGCCAAGCTCGAGCTGTTGCAAACCAGTGCTTGGTTTGTGCTGCCATCGGCTGCCGAGAATTTTGCGATTGCTGCCGCTGAGTCCTTGGCGGCGGGAACACCTGTGATCCTCTCTCCTCAAGTCGGCATCGCCGCAGAAGTCGAGCAAGCTGGGGCAGGCCTCATCACTGGTGCTGAGCCAGAGGTTCTTGCTGAAACCTTGATCCAGGCACTGCAGACTTCTCGTGCCCCCTTCTCTGATGCTGCGCTTCGTCTTGCGCGTGAACGCTATGCTTGGCCTGTCATTGCTGCTGATCTGGAGGTCATCTACCGCGATCTGATCGCCAAGACTCCATAGGCGCTTGGTTGGGTGCATCGTTGGCTATTTGCATGACTTGGTGACTTGGGTTTAGAGTGATAATGTCTGGGTTTCCCGTTCCCTGCTGCTCCCCATATTCAGCCACTTACTGCGACTGTCACTCTGGCCTCGGCTTGCATTTAAATACTCCGTATTGACGTCCTGCGCAATGTCGATCGTCGCCACTCGGTTGACCGTTCATGATCAGGACCAGGCTCAGCTGGCGTGACGCTGAAGGTGTTATCTTGCGCGAATGCTCTTTGCTTTATTCCTCCAGGTCTCGGTATCGCAATGCCCGTACATGAACTCCGTGTCTTGTTGTGCCGGCTCCCCTACTCTATCTCTGCTTGCCGTTGGTCGGGTCTTTCGGCGGAGATCCGCATCCTGTCTTTTCCAGTCTTTGCGGGTCGGCTGGCACCATTTGCGTGCCCGTACGTGCTCTGGTTGGTGATGTTGCGTTGGTTCAATCCCTGCCACTTCACAACCCTGCGTCCCCCTTGGGATACGTCCCGACTGGGTGATCTGTCTGTTGTGGGAGCTTCGACGCCCTGCTGAGGCTAGCTGGATCAGTCAGGCTGCTTCTCCTTGGCGAGGCTGCATCTCCTTCGCAGGATGCCGCGTTCCCCTGCTCCCGCGATCGCCCAGGTGTCGGCTAGGCAACGGCACCGCCAGCCTGAAGCCGCCCTCCGACTAAGGTCCCTACAGGCCGTGAGCATTAACGGCCCAACCCCAGCACCCCTGGCCAGCACGACTGGCTTGCTGACGGTTGCAGGCTTGTCCGAGTCATGCCCTTGCGCCCCTCTCTCACCGTTCCGGCCTGATGGTGCTCGCTGACCCCCAGTTTCCCGCGCCAACCCATGCGGTGGCCCCTTGGACCGCTGCCGACGGAGCCTCCCTCTACGGCCTAGACCGCTGGGGTGACCCCTATTTCTCGGTCGGCGCCAGCGGCCACGTGGTGGTGCAACCCCGCGGCGAGCGAGGTGGCAGCTTGGATCTGGTGGAGTTGGTGGAGGAGCTGCAAGGCCGTGACCTATCCCTGCCGCTGCTGATTCGCTTCGACGACATCCTCGAAGATCGCTTGGAGCGGCTGCATGCCGCCTTTGACCGCGCCATCGCCCAATACGGTTACCGCGGCCGCTACCAAGGCGTGTTCCCGGTGAAGTGCAACCAGCAACGCCACGTGGTGGAACAGCTGGTGGAGAGCGGGCGTCGCTGGCACTTCGGCCTGGAGGCCGGCAGCAAGGCCGAGCTGTTGATCGCCCTGTCGCTGCTGGATGACCCCCGCGCCTTGCTGATTTGCAATGGTTACAAAGATCGGCGTTACATCGAAACGGCGATCCTGGCTCGCCGGCTCGGCCGCCAGCCGGTGGTGGTGATTGAGCAGGCCGACGAGGTGGACCGCATCATCGCCGCCAGCCGCGACCTCGGCGCCGCCCCCGTCCTCGGGATCCGTGCCAAGCTCTCGAGCCGCAGCACCGGCCGCTGGGGTAGCTCGGTGGGAGACGGGGCCAAGTTCGGCCTTTCCATCCCCGATCTGTTGGCCACCGTGGAACGGCTGCGTCAGGCTGGGTTGCTGGGCGACCTGCGGCTGCTGCACTTCCACATCGGCAGTCAGATCAGCGACATTGCTGTGCTCAAGGACGCCCTGCAGGAAGCCGGACAGATTTATGTGGAGCTGACCCGGCTCGGTGCTCCGATGGGCTGGCTGGATGTTGGTGGTGGCTTAGGCATTGACTACGACGGCAGCCGTACCCCCACCGCAGCCTCCACCAACTACTCCCTGCAGAACTACGCCAACGACGTGGTCGCCACGGTGCGGGAGTGCTGTGAGCCCCACGGGGTGCCATTGCCCACCTTGGTGAGTGAGAGCGGTCGCGCCCTGGCTAGCCACTTCTCGGTGCTGGTGTTCGAAGTCCTCGGCGCCGGTAGTCCCCCAGCCGTGGTCCCTCCCGCGATGGACGGTGAACCGCTGATCTTGCGCAACCTGCGCGACACCCATGCGGCCCTTCAGGCGACTCTGGCCGCCGCCGAGGCAGCGGTTAGCCTCGCCAGCTCCGATGCACCCCGCGGCGGAGATGGCGACGGCAGCCTGGAGCGTCTTCAGGAGGCTTGGAACGACGCCATCAAGTTCCGCGACGACGCCCTGGCCGCCTTTCGGCTCGGCTACTTGACCCTGCCCCAGCGGGCCACGGCCGAGCAGATCACCTGGGCCTGCGGCCAGGCAATCGCCGCTCGCATTCAAGAGTTGCCGCCGGATCGGCAGGTGCCGGCCGAGCTGCGCTCCCTGGCCGCCAGCCTGGCCGGCACCTATTACGCCAACCTGTCGGTGTTTCGTTCCGCACCGGACACCTGGGCGATCGATCAGCTCTTCCCGTTGCTGCCGATTGAACGCCTGGATGAGCCCCCCAGCCGCCTCGCCAGCATCGCTGACCTCACCTGCGACTCCGATGGCAAGTTCGCCCGCTTCATCGACCGCGGTCAGGTCAAGTCGCTGCTCGAGTTGCATCCGTTGCGACCTGGTGAGCCCTATCGCCTCGGCTTGTTTCTGGCGGGGGCCTACCAGGAGGTGATGGGCAACCTGCACAATCTGTTCGGTCGCACCAATGCCGTGCACATCCGCTTAGCGGATGGGGGCGGCTACAGGGTGGAGCATGTGGTGCGGGGTGACACCAGCGCCGAGGTGTTGGCAGCGATGGAGCATGATCCCGAGCTGCTGCTGGAGCGGCTCCGGGTGGCCAGCGAAGTGGCCATCGCCCAAGGCCAACTGGTGATCGCCGACGCCCGGCGGCTGATGGCCCACCTCCGGGCCAGTCTGGCCCAAACCACGTATCTGCAGGACTGATCAGCAGGACTAACCGGCAGGTCAGCCGTCCGCGTTGGGCGTGCAAACCTCCACCTCGCCCAGACCCCGCACCGGCGGCGGGCCGAGGGAGTGGCTGCTGGGTGTCCCGCTTTCAGGAACCTTCTGCATGTTGGCCTTCAGGCCAGGAGCTTGATCCTCGCGCCAATCCCCGGGCGGGAACGGGTTCACCAGCCGCGTTCGGCTTGGCTTGGACGATCAGATCAGCAACAATCCCCCGCGCAGCCGAGCCGTGAACGTGTTCAGGCCGCAGCCATCAGGCTTCAAGCCCATGCCTTCGGGCTTCGGTTCAGCGGGCGCAGAACCGCACCATCAGGCTGAGCCGTGAGCGGGGCGGGGGCAGCTCGGCCGGATCGAAAGGAGGGGCCGCCGCCGCATCGGCCACCATGCGCATCGCCACCGGACGCAGCTCCCCGCCATCGATCTGTACCTCCAGTGGATCCAGGCGGGACCGACCGAGGGTTGCCGCCACCTCCCCAGCCTGGTTGAGGGCGTCGCGGTAGGCCTGGCGCAGCAGTTGCTTCCGCACGGTGGCATCTTGGGCCTTGTCGGCTTGGCTGCTGACCGGTGCCAGGCGCACGCCCGGCAGGGCCCCCACCGTGCGGATCAGGGCTTGCAGCCGGCTTGGCTCGAGCCGGCCAGACACCTGCAGGCTGGCCTCCACCTCCGCGGCCCGGCCGGGCTGAGCCGGCCGCTGCCAGCTGTTCGGCGAACTGACCCGCAGCTCCTCCACCTGCAGCCGTTGCAGCTCCTGGCGCACCGCCGCCAGCCGGATCTGCAGGCTGCCCAGGGCCGCATCGGCGCTCGGGGCCTGGGCCTCCAGCCCCAAGGAGAATTCCAGCCGGCGGGTGCTGCGCTCCAGCTCGGCGCTGCCTCTGGCTTCCAGCAGCGTTCCATCACAGCGCAGCTGCACCTCCGCCCCGGCTGGAGGGGCGGCGGCGAACATCAGCACCGCGAACAGCCCCAGGGGCAGCCGACGGCATCCCCGCCAACGCCCCAGGCCGCAACGACGCGACGGTGTCAGCGGGCGAAGCGGTGTCAGAGGGCGAAGCCCAGAGCCCATGGACCAACGAATGACGACCTCCAGCCTGGGCCCTGGCCCGGGCTGGCGCCAACCGCCGGAAATCCGGCCTGCGCCGAGGTTGCTGGCGCTGCGATAGGCGCCCCGTCAGGATGACGGCACGCCGCCGCTCGCGAGAGGTCGATGTCCGCCCTGCAGAGCTGGCTGCTCGCCCTCCTTGGCTCGGCCCTGCTGCTGGGACTGGCCTTGATCTGCCGACGCCTGGGCTGGCCGGTGCCGCCCCTGGGGCTGCCGCGGACCGCGCTGGTGGTCTGGGCCTTGGCCCACAGCTTGCCGCTGGGCTGGCTGCCTGCGGATTGGCGCCTCTGGGCCGCCGTGCTGGACAACCTGCTGATCGCTTATGCGGCCATTCCGCTGTTGAGCTGGGCGGCCCTGGAGATCCCAGCGCGCCTCGGTTGGTGGCGCCCTCCGCCAACGCTGCTACTGCAGCTGCTGGGCTTCGGGTGCGGCGCCCTCGCCACGGTGCTAATCGTGCAGCGGCTGACCCAGCGCAACCTGCTGGGCCTCGCGACCACCTCGGCGGTGGCCACCGCCATGATCGGCCTGGCGGCCCAGGAGGCACTGAAGGACCTGTTCGCTGGGTTGGAGCTGCAGCTGGGCGAAGACTTCGCCACCGGTGACTGGATCGAGCTGGAAGGCGGCCCTCGTGGCACGGTGGTCAATGCCACATGGCGGGACACCTGCCTGCGGGATCTCGATGGAAAGCTGGTGGTGGTGCCCAACAGCATGATCACCGCCAAGGTGGTGACCAAGGTCGGCGTTGAGGATGCCGTGAGCACCCGATTCACGGTTGGCCTCGATTACGCCTTCCCACCGGCCCGCGCCCGCCGCTTGCTGGAAACGGTGGCCCACCAGCATCCATGGGTATTGCCGGATCCCGCACCGGCGGCGCGGATCCTGGAGTTTCAGGACAGCGCGATCGCGTACGAACTGCAAGTCTGGAGTTACGAACTGCGGGGCCTGGGGCCGCGCAGCCTGCGCGGCCAGCTGCTGGAGCAGATCTGGTACGCCCTGAGCCGCGAAGGCCAGGCAATTCCCTACCCGGTGCGTCAGCTGCGACAGAGTCCCCCCTTGCCAGCACCCCCCCTGGCGGAGTGGCCCACCCCCTCGCACTGTGGTGCCGCCCTGGCCAACAACCCCCTGTTCGCTCAGCTTGAAGGCCAGCAATTGGCTCAGCTCGTGGCTGACAGCCGCATCGAGACCTATGGCCCCGGCGAGCTGGTGGTGCGGGAGGGGGCGGAGGGGGATTCCCTTTATCTGGTGCTGAGTGGCCAGGTTTCGGTCTGGAAGCAAGTCGAGGATGGCAGGGTGCTGCCGGTGGCGGATCTGGGGGTGGGCCAGGTATTCGGTGAGATGACCCTGTTCCTCAACGCGCCCCGCAGCGCCAGCGTGCGGGCCAGCCACGAATGCCAACTGTTGCGGGTCGATCGGGGATCGATCAGCGCCTTGCTGCAGCACCAGCCCCGGCTACTGGACAGCTTCGCCGCGCTGGTGGCCCAACGCCAGGAGGAACTGGAAGTGATCAGCCGCCAGGCTGGCCATGAGGGCGCTAGTGATCTGCTGAAAGTGATGCGGCGCTTGCTGAGTGGCGCCCTCGGCAGCAAAACCGACGTTTGAGGCTTGCGGCCCACCAAAGCGATCGGGCCCTCAGCCGATCAGAGACCGACGGACCTCACCTTCAGACCAGCCAAGCCGGCACCCTTTGCAGCCGCAGCGTGAGCAGCACCCAGAGCAGCTTGCAAAGCAGATGCAGGCTCTGGTCGACGGCGAGGTTGTAACTGCCGCGGCACTTGCCGATGTCGATCAGGGCATGGGCCAGCCACTCCGCCAGCCCGAGCAAGGGCAGACCGGTGAACAGGGCCACCAGCAGGCCTTGGATGGCGGCATGGGAGGCCATCCACCAGCCCCAGCCCAGGGTGACGCCCCGGCCCGGGCACTTCTCGCTGGCCATGCGCTCCCCTTGCAGGCCAAAGTCGCCGAGGAAGTGCCCCATCGCCAGGAGAGCGAACAGATTGCAGCCGACGAGCAAGAGATCCAATGAACGGGTAATCATCTCGCACGATACAATGATTTCGCACAACCCAGAAGCCCGTTGGATCTAGTCGGACAGTGCCCGCCGTAATTGCTCTTTCGCCTGATCCAGAGCCCCATCCAGGGCCGCGCCATCCTTGCCGCCGGCCTGGGCCAGGTTGGGGCGGCCGCCGCCGCCGCCACCGCAGGCTTTCGCCACGCCGCCGATGAAGGCACCGGCCTTGGGGCCGGCGGCGATCACCACCTTGCCGAAAGCCGCCACCAGCACCACCTTCCCCAGGTCGGCTGGATCGGGCAGGCCGCCCAGCACCACCGCGGCGCCATCCCCCAACTGATCGACCAGGCCCAGGGCGGCGCTCTGCAGCCCGGCGCCCTCGACACCGTCGAGCCGGGCCACCAGCAGCTGGAAGGCCCCCAGGCTTTCCGCCTGGGCCGCCAGCGCCGCCGCCTTCGCCACGGCCAGTTCGCCTCGGGCCGCTGCCAGGGCCTTCTGGCTCCCCTTGAGCTCCTCCTGGAGCGCCACCACCCGCTCCACGATCTCGCTGGGTTGAACCTTGAAGCGCTCGCCCAGGGATTTCACCACCGCATCGCGCTCCGCCACCCAGGCCAACACCGCGGGGCCGGCCACGGCCTCAATGCGGCGGATGCCAGCGGCGACGCCGCCCTCGCTGACAACCTTGAACAGGCCGATTTCGGCGGTGTTGGCCACGTGGGTGCCGCCGCACAGCTCCATCGACACGCCCGGCACGTCCACCACCCGCACCACATCGGCGTACTTCTCGCCAAACATCGCCACGGCGCCGGCGGCTTTGGCCTTGTCGATCGCCATCTCCGCCACCTCCAGCTCGTGGGCGTCGGCGATCCAGCCGTTGATCAGCGCCTCGATCCGCTCCAGCTCCTCACCACTCACCGCCCGCGGGCAGTGGAAGTCGAAGCGCAGGCGCTCGAAATCCACCAGGGAGCCCGCCTGGCTGATGCTGGGATCCACCACCTGCTTGAGGGCCGCCTGCAACAGGTGTGTGGCGGTGTGATGGGCCTGGACCCGGCGGCGGCAGGCCCGATCCACCTGGGCATTCAGCAGATCCCCCAGCGCCAGGCCGCCCCGCTCGATTCGGCCGCTGTGCACGAACACGCTGCGGTTGCGGGTCACCGCCTCGATCGCCACGATCACGCCATCGCCGCCGGAACCATCGCCGCACAGCAGGCCGCGGTCGCCCACCTGGCCGCCACCCTCGCCGTAGAAGGGGGTGGAATCCAGCACCAGCTGCACGCGGTCGCCGGCGACGGCCCGTTCGGCCGGAGCTCCGTTGGCCACCAGGGCCACCACGCAGCAGGGATGCTCCAGCTGGTCGTAGCCCCGGAAGGCGGTGGCCTCAGCGGCGGCCGCCACCTGGTCAATGGCGTCCCGCAGGGTGAGATCGATGCTGACCGCGGCGGCCTTGGCCCGCTGGCGCTGCTCCTCCATCGCCGCCTCAAAGCCGGCCAGATCCACCGTGAGGCCATGCTCTTCGGCGATCTCCTCGGTGAGCTCCAGCGGGAAGCCATAGGTGTCGTAGAGCTCGAAAGCCTGGGCGCCGCTGATCTGGTTTGGCTGAGCGGCGAGCACCTCGGCTAGCAGCTTCTCGCCGCGCTCAAGGGTATCGAGAAAGCGGCCCTCCTCCCGGGCGAGCTCCGCCAGGATCAGCTCGCGGCGTTCCACCAGTTGGGGGTAGGCGCTCCGCATCAGCGCGATCGCAGCCTCACCCATCTCGGTGAGAAAGGGTTGTTGAATGCCGAGCAGCCGCCCATGACGCACCACACGCCGGAGTAGACGGCGCAGGATGTAGCCCCGGCCCAGGTTGCTGGCGCTGACGCCATCGCTGATCAGCTGGGTGATGGCGCGGCTGTGGTCGCCGATCACTTTCAAAGAGGTTTGGCCCTTCTGATCGAGGCTGCGATAGTCGACGCCCGCCAGGCTCGCCGCCCTTTCTATGAGCGGATAGATGAGATCGGTTTCGTAGTTATTGGAGACCCCTTGCAGAATTTGGGCCATGCGTTCTAAGCCCATGCCGGTGTCGATGTTGCGATTGGCCAGGGGTGTCAGATGGCCCTCGGCATCGCGGTTGTATTGCATGAACACCAGGGTGTAGAACTCGATAAAGCGGCTGTCATCCTCTAGATCGATGTCGTCGTCACCGAGTTCCGGCTTAAAGTCGTAATAGATCTCCGAGCACGGGCCGCAGGGGCCGGTGGGACCCGAGGCCCAGAAGTTGTCGGCCTCATCCATGCGGATGATCCGCTTGGGATTGACGCCCACGCCCTCCCGCCAGATCGCCTCAGCTTCGTCGTCTTCGCGGAACACGCTGACCACGAGATTCTTCGGACTTAAGCCGAACACCCCGGTGCTGAGCTCCCAGGCCCACTGAATCGCTTCGGCCTTGAAGTAATCGCCAAAGGAGAAATTGCCGAGCATCTCGAAAAACGTGTGATGCCGGGCCGTACGCCCCACGTTCTCGATGTCGTTGGTGCGGATGCACTTCTGGCTGGTGGTCGCCCGCGGCGCCGGCCGTTCCGCTTGGCCCAGGAACACCGGCTTGAACGGCAGCATGCCGGCGATGGTCAGCAGCACGGTGGGGTCTTCGGGCACCAGTGAGGCGCTGGCGAGGCGGCGGTGGCCGCGCCCCTCGAAGAAGCCCAGGAACGCCTCGCGGATCTCGGCACCGCTGCGGGGCCGAGATCCGGCGGCCTGGGGAGCGCGGGCGGCGGCGGCCATGGCGGGATTGGCGAAACAGCGAGCGGGCTCATGATCGCCCAGCGGCCCAGCGGCCCAGCGGTCTGGCGGCCCAGCGGTCTGGCGGTCTGGCGGTCTGGCGGTCTGGAGGCTGATTGGTCTGGCGGCCCAGCGGTTCAGCGGTCCAGCGGTCCAGCGGACTGGCGGTCCTGCGGCTGAGCGGTCTGGAGGCTGATTGGTCTGGCGGACTGGCGGACTGGCCCCAGGGGGCCTGGGCGCCCGCCCCGCGGCCAGGCATGATCAGGCGAATGCCAACGACGGGACTGTGTCGCCCCCTCCGCCGGCTGTTTCTGCTGATCGCGCCCAGTTGCGCCTGCGCTCCCTCCTCTGGGCCCTGCTGGCGGCCCTGGCGGCCGGTGCCGTGGCGCTGGCCGGGGTGGCGATCCCCTCCCTGGCGACCAGCGCCAGCGGCGGCCCTTGGGAGCACGGGATGCGGGCGGTGGGCTGCGGATTCTTCTACGGCTTGCTGGCGTTCCATCTGCAGCGGGTCGATCCGGACGACAGCCATCTCCAGGCCGGCCTGGTGGGAGCGGTTTGCGGTCTGCGCAGCCTGGCCCAGCCCCTGCCGGCGCCAACCCTGGCCAGCTTGACGACACGGGACCTGCCATCCCTGATGATGGAGTGGCTGGCCGCCTGGTTGCCCCTCTGGTTGCCGCTGATTGGCAGTGCTCTGCTACTGCAGTCCGTCCAGCGTGTTGTGCCATCCCTGAGGCCATGACCACGGCCCCCCCTGCCCCCAGGTCGGTGGATGGCGGATCTGTTCAACGCCGCTCGCTCCGGCCATGAGCCTGTTGCATGCCACCTGGCTGTTCCCGCCGGAAGGGGCAGGCGGCAGGTTGTTGCTTTGGGCGGATACCTGGCGCGTGGCCGAGCCGATTCAACCCGGCCTGGAGGTGCCGGACCATCCCCTGGCTCTCGACTTCGACGATCTGGCCACCTGGCTCGACGACCACGGGCTGTGGTCCGAGGCGCTGCGGCCCGCCAGCGCCTCGCTCACCCTGCCGAGCCGCGGCCAGGCGCCCAGGGGCCGACGCCGCTCCGGCGACGCGGCGGCCTGGACCGGCCTGCCTCTCCAGGCTGGCGAACCCATTCCCCAGGATGTGAGCTGGTGGCCCTGGCGGGTCGAGGGGCTGGCCCTCGATCCCGCCGCCGCGGCCGAATGGCTCAGCGGCCTTCCCCTCTCCGGCGACAACCCTGGCCTGGCGGATGAGCTGCGCTGGTGGAGCCATCTGCAGCGCTGGGCCCTCAGCC
>JBKCTK010000095.1:0-11983 GCA_046319055.1 Synechococcaceae cyanobacterium | reverse complement strand
ATACAAAAACAATCCAAATTAGGAGGTCATGGATATTTGATAGGTTCCATCGCTGGACGGCGAGGTTCCAGCGTTTCCGCCAGAGGTTCCACTGTTTGCTTCCCCTGTTTGGCTCCGAGGTTCCACTGGTTGCCGCACAGGGCACCTGCCAGCCACTCCAAGCTGGCGGGCTTGACCTCGAAGCCCCAGTTCTGGTGAAGGGCTTCCTGGCCAACGTGCGTCATGGCGAAGATGGCTTGCCGTCATCGCCCGGATAGCCAAGGAGCACATAGCGGTGATTGGACCGCACCGACACGATCCTGAATCGCAAGGGCATGGTGTGGTTCTCCACGGCGACTTTAAATTCCTTCACTTCAGGCAAGGAACGATCAACTGTGCCTTTGATCAGCTCACCCGATTCAAGCCTGGCCTCGAACTGGCGACCATCCGGAAGAATGCCTTGCACTGTGGCCGTCAGGGTTTGCTCCTGCTCGCTGATGCTGGCCTCATCGAGTGCATCGAGGATATGCTGCACTTCTTGGGGATTGTTAAGGCGTATTTCGTGGCCCTCGAATTCCGCCGCGAAAAGTGCCTGATGATCCGCGAGCACCTTGGCAAAGCCTCGCACCTTGGCCGCGGCACGTGGGTGGGTTTCCGCCACAAGATCGGAAATCGTTCTCTCATCTGAGGTGGCTGCCCGCCGGATCAATTCGAAGGTGGTCAGGATGGCCTCGGCGTAGGGATCCGCTGGCTGGGGCAGGTCGAGTGTGAGTTGCTGGCCGCTTGGTTCAGAGCTCTCTGGGGGCGGCAGTTCCAGCTCAAAGCCAAAGGAGCCAAGGGCCGTGTCCACGATCCGCAGTGTGCGTTGCCGGCTGCCGGGTAGGCGGCCGCTGCTCTTGAGGCCATCAATCGTGAGGCTCGCCGCCACGGTGTCGGTGGCGGCGACGAACGCCTTGAGCGCCTCAGACGCGAAGGTGGCATCGATGGATTGGCTGCCCTCCACCGGATCGCCACGGAAGGTGATGGGCAGCGAGCGCGCCTGTGGCTCGCTCAGCAGCTGCTGCAACCGCTCCCTGGCTTCGTGCAGGCGATGCTCGAACCCTGCTCGCTCGATCACGCGGTCTTCGGAAAGCTCCGCCAGAAGGCCCTCCACGGTGGCGATTTCCGATTGAAGGGACTGGTGCCCGCGCAAGCTCATGGGGTGTCACCCCCTGGATCGGTTGCCCCATCAGCTTGGTCCAGCCAGCCCCTCGCGTCCGCATCGTTGGACGCCAGCGGCACCGCCACGAACCCCTTCCATCGGTTGTCGGCTCGCCGGTGGGACCAGAGTGAGGACCAATAGGCCAACGTTTGGGCGTATTCAATCGTCAGAGGAACGTCTGTGGGCACCAAATCATGATCCACCTTGAAGCGCAGCTTGGAGCGTTGTGGATTGACAAGATCTTGAAAGTCTCGACAGAGGTCTATCTGTGCAGCGGCGTCACCGAAAGAGATGAAGGTCACCACATCCACGTCGTTGGGCTCACGATTTTGCTGCCCCTCCACGTCTTTCGTGAAGCTGCCATTGATCCACTGAAAACCCTTCTGCTTTCCTGCGGCAGCAAGTTGAGATCGAAGCTCCAGCAGGCCCCGCAGAATGGATCGCCTCCCAGGGCTGGCGCCAAAATGTTGGCAGAAGGACAGGAGATCGACTCGGTAGGGAGACCGTTCACCCGAGGCACCGTCCTAGCCAGGCCTGACGGGAGGCACCACGCCGTGGATGTTGAAGGCTGGGAGGAGTGGAGTGGTCATTCGGCCTCCTTCGGCCTCACCCGCACCCGGCCGGTGAGGAGGTCGTCCATGAGGCCCTGCTTAAAGGCATACAGCTTGCAAAGATACTTCTCTTCGCAGGCAATTCTTTTAAGAGGGATCGCTGCAATCTCGGCTATCCGCACTTGCTCAGCATAGTCAGGCCATGCGAAAAGCAGCCCTTCAATTCTAAACAGTGCCAGCTTCGGAACGCCACCCCCGCTTCCGATCTCAGTCAATACCTGTCGCTGCACTCGATAGTGGTTCGCTTGAAGAGCGGCGAATTCTGAAAGATCTTCGGCGGTATTAGCTAGTCTTGCCGCATTCTCTGTCAAAATGGTGCGCACGGTTGGATCCTCACAAAGGAATACACCAAAACGTCCAATTGAGCCCGCGATGGATACATACAAGTCGTCGTTGCAGATTTCGTAACGACGCAAAGCATTAAATGTGCTTGCAGTCAAAGATTCAAGTTCGTCCATCTTGATGTCACGCTCGTAGAAGTCCGACACCCGCAGATATCTATAGTTGGTGGGCCCTAATGAGTAGGAGTGACCAGCAGGTAGTCGTTTGCCGCCCTTTACTGAGAATCGGCTGCCGAGCGGCGCGGCTTCCCATTCCCTTGGAATTCTCCCAAGCGGCGAATCCTTGAACCGCTCCGGATGCCGCTCCGGATTCCGGAACTCGCCGTTCTCATCGATCCCTCGGGTCAGCAGCTCATGGAGCAGACCCTGCTTCATCTGTTGGAGCTTGGCGATCACCCGCTCGGTCTTGCGGATGGCCTCGTCGAGGGTGTCGAGGATCTCGGCGATGCGGCGTTGTTCGGATAAGGAAGGAAGCAGCAGCCAGCAATCGCCAATACTGCTGGGCTTGATAAAGGGTTGTGCCGAACCAGATCGCGGCCAAAAATCTTCTCTATTGACCCTATTGAAGAGATATCGAGCATCAAGTTCAGATGATGGAATGATCGCCTGAGTATTCGCCAGAGTTGTCCAGTCCCCCTCCGCAAAAAAGCACCTGCCACAGTTTGCCCCGATTGCCGAGAGCACCACCCCCTCGACATCTTGGAACTCTGCCTTATCCACGAATCCGTCTTGTCCTGCTGCACTGAAAGCAGGAATGCCTGATGAGCGATAGTGCTGTTGCTTGGTAAACCCAAGGCGCCCTCCTGCAAAGGTCCGTGCCACCTCTCGCAACTGGGCGGCGCGCCAGCCGGACGGCACAAGGCTTGGTGGAATCTGATGAACGCCTGGCTTTAGCTCAGCTCGCATAATCCAATTCCCTCAGGAACCCATCAAGCTGCTCCTTCGCGGCATCCCGCTCACCCTCAATCTCCTGCAGCGTTACCCGGTACTTCTCCCACCAGCTCTCCACCACCCCCACCAGCTTCTGGCGGTGAACCGCCACCCGCCGCTCCAGTTCACGTTGCAGACCGTCCCGCAGGATGACCAGCACCAGCTCCTCAGCCTGCTCCGGGCTCAGTTCCGCCTGGGCCTCCTCCAGCCGGTCCTCGAACCCCCGGATCAGTGCCTTGAGCTTGGTCTTCGCCACCGAGAGTTCCCTTTTCAGCGCCCTGATCTCCGCCTCGGAGAGCCCCTCCGCCTCGTCCGCCTCCCCCTCGCCATCTTCGTCATCACCGCTGGCGGTGGTGGCCTTGATCGTGCCGTCCAGTTCCGCCACCCGGCCCTCCGCTTCAGCAATCTCTCCCAGGAACTGGGGCAGCAGCTTCTTCACCAGCTTGTGATCCAGCGGCGTGCCCTTGCCGCCGCCCTCCTCCAGCGCCGTGAGGATGGTGGTGACCCAGCTCTCCACCACACCCGCGAAACCGCCAGCCACCAGGGCCTTGAGATCGAACACCACCTCGCCCCACCAGGTGGCCACGGCGCCCGCCACCTGGAACCGGTCCAGCAGGGCCAGAGGAGCCAGGGCCTCCACGAACGAGGCCAGCAGGTGGGCCCGCAGGTCCATCAGAGCCTTGGTCTCTGGCAGGGCTTGGACCCGCCCCTGCTGCGCGTTCCACCAACCGCAGAAAGCCTCTGCGAGCGCCTGCTCCCGGGCCAGCACGCCCGCATCGGCCTCGATCGCTGGCTTGAGATCGGCCTTGCTGGCCAGCTCCCGCCGGAAATCGAAGTAGCGCTCATCCCGCTCCACCAGCAGCACGCCCGGATCGAAGCCATGGGCGGCAAACAGCTCCGCCTGGGCCGCCACCTCGGCCTTGGGCACCCCGCCCAGCAGATGGGCCCGCACATCTTGGGGCTCGGGCGGCGGGGCGTTGTCGGCGTAGCGGCGGATGTTTAGGTTCAGTCATTCTCCTCCAGCAGCCCCTTGTCCACCACGGCCGCGAAGCCGGGGATCACCGTGAAGCTCTGGTAGGCACTCACGATCTTCTCGATGTGCTCAGGCTCCAGGTCATTCTGGGCCCGGCCCTCGCGGTACTCGGCGTCGGCGTTGATGAACAACACCTTGCCCTGGCGCTGCGGCGGCTTGCTGCCCTTGAAGCGCAGCACCAGCACGCAGGCGGGGATGCCGGTTCCGTAGAAGAGGTTGGGCGCCAGGCCGATCACGGCATCAAGAATGTCGTCCTCGATTAGACCGCGGCGGATCTCGCGCTCGGCGCCACCCCGAAACAGCACCCCATGGGGCATCACCGTGGCCACGATGCCGCCGGGCCGCAACACCGCCACCATGTGCTGCACGAACATCAGATCGGCTTTCTTGCCACTCTCTGGGCAATAGCCGTAACGGAACCGCTCCTTGAACGGCAGCCCCTCCTGGGAATAGTTCTGCGAAAACGGTGGGTTGGTGATCACCCGATCGAACCGCATTAGCTCGCCGTCCTTGGTGTGCTGCGGCTCCGCCAGGGTGTCGCCGTTGCGCAGGTCGGCGTCGGCGATGCCGTGGAGGAGCAGGTTCATCTTCGAGATCGACCAGACGCCGCCGTTGTCCTCCTGGCCGAACAGGCCGAGGTTGCGCGGGTTGCCGCCGTGCTCCTGCACGTGCTCGGCGCTCAGGATCAACATGCCGCCCGATCCCGAGCAGGGGTCATAGACCCGCATCCCCTCGCTGGGCTCGATCAGGCGCACCAGCATCCGCACCACCGCCCGGGGGGTGTAGAACTCACCGCCCTTCTTGCCGGCCGAATCGGCAAACTCGCCCACCAGGTATTCGTAGGCGGCCCCGAGCAGGTCGGGGAACTCAAAGTCGTCGTTGAGCAGCCGGTAGCGATTGAAGTGGCCGATCAGCTCCAGCAGTTTCTTGTCGGGCAGCCGGCTCTTGCCCACCGTGCGGGTGAAGTCGATGTGATGGAGCACCCCCTCCAAGCCGGAGTTCTCCTCCTCCAGGGCCGCCAGGGCCTTGTTGAGCCCATCGCCCACGTTGGTGGTCAGCTCATCGCGCAGATAGGGCCAGCGGGCCCGCTCCGGCACGAAGAACAGTTCGCTGTAGAAGGCCTTCGTCTCGGCCCGGAGTTCGGCCTCCTCGGGGCTGCGGCCCTTGGCGATCTGCTCGGCGATGATCTGTTGCCGCCGCTGCTCGAACACATCGGAGCAGCGCTTCAGGAACAGCATCCCGAAGATGTATTCCTTGAACTCCGAGGCATCCATCTTGCCCCGCAGGATGTCGGCCGCTCCGAACAGGTGGCGCTCCAGTTGGGCGAGGGTGAGCTTGCGGTTCTGGTTCAA
Source organism: Synechococcaceae cyanobacterium (assembly GCA_046319055.1). Lineage (GTDB taxonomy): Bacteria > Cyanobacteriota > Cyanobacteriia > PCC-6307 > Cyanobiaceae > Cyanobium. The sequence continues at coordinate 6,536 of JBKCTK010000095.1, read as the reverse complement.
GACACGCGTCGCCCGGGGCGGAGGCGCAGCGGTCACCACGGCCGAGCGGGGCCTGGGGGCGGATGGGTTTTCGGCGAGGGCAACGGAACCGCCTCTGCCTCGGCCGGGCACCAGGATGCCCTTCTCAATCAGGGCGGCCTTCACCGTGTCGTATGTGGCTTCGTCCCAGCCCAGCTGCTGGCGGAGCTTGCCATTGCCAGCAGAACCTCCCAGCTCCTCAAGACCGCCGAGAAAATCATCGAGCTGCTCCTGATCGGCCATCGCGGAGAGGAGACCAGACCCGCATCACTGGTTGGAGTATGGCGGAGCCCCTCTCCTCAGCCCAGGCCTTTCACCCCTGGCACAGGTCTCCACGCCAAGGCGATTCATTCCAGGGATCCCGATCGATCGCTGACCCCGCGAAGGCTTCAGCCCAGCTCCGCCCCGGGGTAGCCCCTGGGGGTGACCATCCAGCCGTCTTGCACCCGACTCGTTGAATTGCCCACCAGTACCAAGGTGAGCATGTCCACCGCCTCGATCGGCAGGCTGCCCAGCTCGTGCAGGCTCACCCGCTCGCCTTGACGGCCCAGTTGGCGCGCCAACACCACCGGCGTGTCGGCCGGGCGACCCGCCAGCAGCAGCTCCTGGGCCCGACCCAGCTGCCAGTCCCGCCCCTGGGAGCGGGGGTTGTAAAGGGCGACCACAAAATCCCCCTCGGCCGCGGCCCGCAGGCGCCGTTCGATCACCTCCCAGGGGGTGAGGCGATCGCTGAGGCTGATGGTGCAGAAGTCGTGCATTAAGGGAGCTCCCACCCGCGCGGCCGCCAGTTGCAGGGCGGAAAGCCCGGGATGCACGCTGAAGCCCGGACGCTCCGGCGGCTCCAGCCGCAGCCATAGGTCGAGGGCCAGGCCGGCCATGCCGTAGATGCCGCTGTCTCCAGAGGAGACCAGGGCGACCCGCAGACCCGCTTGGGCCAGGGCCAGGGCTTCGGCGCAGCGGTCCAGCTCCGCCGTCAGCCGGCCATCGCGACGCAACTGGTCGGGCCGGCGCAGGGGTTCGAGCAGGTCGAGGTAGAGCCCATAGCCCACCCACACGGTGGCGCGGGACAGGGCCTGGCGGGCCTCGCCGCTGAGCAGCCCCAGGGCTCCGGGGCCGGCGCCGATCAGATGCAGCTCTCCCCGCTCGGGCCAGAACTGCCCGGGGGATTGGGCGATGGCCAGGGTGGCGGCGCCGCGCTCCTGGGGAAGCGGGCGCTCGATTGTTTTGGGCAGCAGCAACGGGGGCGGTTCCTCCTCCCGGGGGCCTTGCGGGGGGGGGGCTGGTGCCGCAGGCGGCCCTGGGCTGGCCCCCCGAGCCGCCAGCAATGCTGCCGCTTCGGCGACGCTGCCGGTGCCCATCTCCGCCGCCACCCGGCTGGAAGGATTCGGCACCACCACTGCGGCCAAGGCTTCGGCGCTGAACAGCCGCAGCCGCCAACCCCGCTGCCGGGCCAGCTCCAGAAGCGCCGCCTCATCGCCCTTGCGGTCGATGCTCGCCAGCCCGGCCACGGCGCGCTCCGCCAGGCCTGCCGCCGCCAGCCCCCTCGCCACCAGACGCTCCAGCAGCGCCAGGTCGGTGCCGCGCTCGCAACCCATCCCAAGCCACAGGCAGGGCGGATGCCAACGGCAGCCCTCCCCCAGCCCGGGGCCGATCACCAGCTCGGCCGCCTCAGCCGCTGAGCCCTACAGGTACTGAGGCGGTTTGGGCTCCAGCCCCGCCGCAGCCGGCAGCTCCCGCCACAAAGGCAGCCCGCCCTCCTGGCGCCAACGGATCGGCTGGCCAGCGGCGCGGCGGCGCATCAAGGCCGACCAGTCGCCCCCGCCGCGGTGCCAGCCCCAGTCGTCGCCGAAGGCATCGAGGGCGAGATCGCCCCGGGCCTGGCAGCCGCCACTCAGGATCGCCTGGGCATCCAGAAGGGCCGCCAGGTCCTGGCTCAGTCGTTCCGCTCCGGCGGCGTGGCCACCGAGCAAGGGCACCACGAAGCGCCCCTCCGGATCCAGCACCAGCACCGCGGGATCCTGATCCTTGTCGCGCAGCAGTGGCGCGATCAGCCGCGTGACCAGCCCGCAGGCCCCGACCGCCAGCACCGCCGTGGCACCGGGCCATTGCTGCGCCAACCAGGCCGCCGCGGGTTGGGGATCGCCAGGCCAACGGACCGCGGCGAGGTGCAGGCCTTGCTGCAAGCGCCGCAGCAGAGGGCTGGCCTCTGGGCTGAAGCCCAGGGCCACGATCCGCTCCGGCCTCCCGCCTGGCCGGTCCCCCGGATGCTCCCCCGGATGGTCGCGGTCGCTGGTCATGGGCGGATCAGCTGGCGCAGGCGATCGAGCACGCCGCCGCGCTTGGGGTCTCGCTGCAGAGGGCGACCCTCCGTTGGTGTGGGAGCCGTGCTGAGCGGCGACGACCAGGGATCGAACGGCTCAGGCGGGGATGGACGCGGACGCAGGGAGAGGCTTGGGCCGTTGCCCTTCACGCTACGGGAGCCCCTGGGGAGCTCCGCTCCGCTGGCGCCGACCTCCCCGGCGGGGGCGGGCTCCAAGGGGGAGGCGCCTCGGTCGCCCTCGGGCGGAACGGTGCTGCTGGGCTGAGCGTCCCGGGGCCTGGGGTCGGCGCCAGGGGCCGGCGCCGATCGCCGGGTCAAGGCTGAGAGATCGGTCGCGAGGCGACCGCGATCGCCAGCTGGCGGGCGCGGCTCATCGGCGTCGTGGCCCCGTGTTGTGGTGCTGTTGGCGCTGGTGCCGCCGCCTGAGACCACGGCTGCGTTGCCAGCCGTGGCGGCGCCGGCGGCGCTGTTGGGGGGGCGCCCATTGTGGCTGCGCCCGCCGTCGCCCCGGTTCCGCTCCTGAGCGCTCGGCGCCGCCGGCCCCGGCCCCGGGGTCGGCTCCGGCGACGGCTCCGGCGGCGTCTCCGGGCTGGCTGTGCTGGGTGCCGCGATGCTGGGTTGGCGTTCCGTCCCCGGGGCTTGCACAGCGTCAGCCCTTGCCCCATCGGCCGCCGCCCCGTCGCCGCCGAGCGCTGCGGCGCCCTGGCGATCGGGGGTTGGCTCCGGTCCTTCCTCCCGGGTCGTGGACCCATCGGCAGATGCGGTGCTCTCGGGTGCGGTCGGAGCCGCCGGCGGGGGAGGGGCAAGGGGGGCCTGGGCGGTGGGCGCGTCCAGCGGCGATCGGCTTGTCTCCGGGGCGATGGCGACATCCCCCTGCCCGTCCTGGCCGGCGGATGATCGCTCAGCCCCAGCCCCAGCCCCAGTCCCAGTCCCAGTCCCAGTCCCAGTCCCAGCCCCAGCCTCAGCCTCAGCCTCAGCCTCCTGCGGCGTCGGCGTCGGAGGGCCGGCTTCCGTCCGATCGGCGCCGCGCTCCTTCTTGGTGGCTCGTCCGGGTGAGAGCGGGGTGGCGGGCGTCTCGGCCTCCGCTGTCGGTTGGCCCGGTTCGGGCGGCCGATCCGCCCCAGGCGCATCGCTTCGCGCCTGGGGCGACGCTGGCGCCACGCCGCTCAGCTGGGCCAGATCCGGGGCCAGCAGCGGACCCGACAACCAGGGGACCGACGGGCTGGCCGCGCTGCTCACCAACTCCCGCACCAAGCTGTTGAACGGTGGGTTGAGCGGTGCGCCGCGCAGATCCACCAGCTCCAGAACCAGCGGGTGGCGGCCGGGGCTCAATCCTTGTAGCCACAGCGCCTCCTGGCGATCCAGCAGCAGGCTCTCTCCATCGAGGCTGAGTCGCAGTCGCCAGCTGTCGTCGCCGCCGCGCAAATGCTGGAGCGGGGCATCCACCAGGATCCAGTCGAGCAGCAGCGGTTGATCGGGCGGCGAGGCCGCGGGCAGCACCGGAATCAGCTGGGGTGTGCCGGGGGCGGGGCCTGCCATCGGGTTGGCGGCGGCCCGGTGCAGCCGGATCTGGGCGAAGGCACCCGGGTTGCGCATCGCCTCACCCCAGGGCATGGCGGCGAACACGCTGAGCCGGTGGCTGCCGGGCTCCAGAGGGGGCATCGTCCAGCTTGTGGCGGTCAGCCGCAGCGGTGGAGCGTCATCGAGTTGCACCACGAGGTGGGGGCCAAGGCCCTCGGGACCGGCGTCCACCAGGGGCCAGTCGCTCAGTTCCAGCCGCAGGGTCCAGGGGCCGGCAGGCACCAGGCTGTCGGCCTCGGGGGCAAGGATGCGCAGGCGCGGTTGATGGCTCTCCAGCAGGGGCCTCAACTGTTGAACCCCCAGGGGCGGAGCCACCTCCTGCAGCCCCGCTGCCGCCAGCGGGGCGTCGTCCCGGCTGGCGGGGGGCGATCCCCACGGCCAGGGCAGGGCGGACGCCGGCGCGGTGGCCACCAGGACCACGGCCAAAGCGAACACCAGGGCCAGCCCACGGCGGCGCAGCCGAGTCCAGCCACACACGCCGCTGGGCGTTCCCCCGGCGGGCGGTCTTGATGCAGCAGGGCCCACCACGGCTGTCGCTGGCGCCTCGTGGCATTCTGCTGCTCACACCGCCTGGAGCCTGGCGCTGCCGAGGGGAGCGAAGCATCCGCTCACTTGGGGGCCCTGGTAAAGAAGTAAATATCTCCCAAAGAATTAAGCGATCTGGGCCATCGCAAAGCTACAGCAGACCCCTGTCCTGGCCTGGAAAGCTGAGGGATTGAACCTTTGTAACTGGCAGCCCGAACAGCTTGTTTTCGGCCCCTATAGTTCCGCCAGCGGTCCCCTTATGGGGCCCAAAGCCCCAGTGCTGGCAAGGTTTTTCGCCTCGCTGCGCTGGGTCAGCCCCCGGACGGTCTCCCCGGAGTCCGTCCCGGCAGGGCCCATGGGTTCCGGGTCACTCCGGATCCCCAGGGGTGGACCCCCCACCTCGACCCCGTCCCTCGAGGAATGTCTCGATGACCATCAGCCCACCAGAGCGTGGGAAAACAGCGAAGGAGCTGGTCGAACGGGTGAACAACCCGGCGACCTTCGAGCTTTTTGAAAAGCCCGGCCATTTCGACCGCACCCTCGCCAAAGGTCCCAAAACCACCACCTGGATTTGGAACCTCCACGCCAACGCTCACGACTTCGACAGCCACACGAGCGATCTTGAAGAGGTCTCCCGCAAGATCTTCTCGGCTCATTTCGGCCATCTGGCCGTCATCTTCATCTGGCTGAGCGGCGCCTTCTATCACGGTGCCCGCTTCTCCAACTACTCCGGCTGGCTGGCCGACCCCTTGCACGTCAAACCCAGTGCCCAGGTGGTTTGGCCGATATTCGGCCAGGAGATTATCAACGGCGATGTGGGTGCCGGCTTCCACGGCATTCAGATCACCTCCGGTCTTTTCCACGTTTGGAGAGCCTGGGGCTTCACCAACGAGTTCCAGCTGCTGTGCACCGCCATCGGCGCCTTGGTGATGGCCGGCCTGATGCTCAATGCCGGCGTTTTCCACTACCACAAGGCAGCGCCAAAGCTGGAGTGGTTCCAGAACGTTGAGTCCATGCTCAACCACCACCTGGCTGGTCTTCTGGGTCTGGGATCCCTGTCATGGACGGGGCACCTGCTGCACGTGTCCCTGCCCACCACCCAGCTGCTGGATGCCATTGATGCCGGCAAGCCGCTGACCCTTGATGGCAAGACCATCGCCAGCGTCGCCGACATCCCGTTGCCCCATGAGTTCCTGAACCAGGACCTCATCTCCCAGCTGTTCCCGGGCTTCGGTGCCGGTATCTCAGCTTTCTTCACCGGCAACTGGGCCGCCTACAGCGATTTCCTCACCTTCAAAGGTGGGCTCAATCCTGTTACCGGCAGCCTTTGGATGACCGACATCGCCCATCACCACCTGGCGATTGCGGTTCTCTTCATCATTGCCGGCCACCAGTACCGCACCAATTGGGGCATTGGCCACAGCATCAAGGAAATCCTTGAGGGTCACAAGGGCGACCCCCTGCTGTTCCCGGCCTCCACAGGTCATGACGGCCTCTACGAGTTCATGACCACCAGCTGGCACGCTCAGCTGGCTGTGAACCTGGCTCTGATGGGCTCGCTGAGCATCATCGTGGCTCAGCACATGTATGCGATGCCTCCGTATCCCTACATCGGCGTCGACTACCCCACGCAGCTGTCGATCTTCACCCACCACACCTGGATCGGTGGCTTCCTGATCGTTGGCGCCGGCGCCCATGCCGCCATCGCCATGATCCGCGACTACGACCCCGCCAAGCATGTCGATAACGTGCTCGACCGGGTGCTCAAGGCGCGTGATGCCCTGATCAGCCACCTCAACTGGGTGTGCATCTGGCTGGGCTTCCACAGCTTCGGCCTCTACATCCACAACGACACCATGCGTGCCCTGGGTCGTCCCCAGGACATGTTCAGCGACTCCGCCATTGCCCTGAAGCCCGTCTTCGCGCAGTGGATTCAGGGTCTCCACGCCGCTGCCGCCGGTAGCACCGCGCCCAACGCCCTCGCCGGTGTGAGCGAAGTGTTCAACGGCACCGTGGTCGCCGTGGGCGGCAAGGTGGCCGCCGGTCCGATCCCCCTGGGAACGGCCGACTTCATGGTCCACCACATTCACGC
>JBKCTK010000094.1:0-4842 GCA_046319055.1 Synechococcaceae cyanobacterium | reverse complement strand
CCGATTACCCCTTGAGCTTGGATGGGCGTGCGCTCGATCTGGAGGAGGCCCGCCAGCAGCTTGGTCCCCTGGGCGCTGAGGAGCGGTTGCGCTGGACGTGGGAGCGGTTTGGCGATGGGCTGGCGCTCACCACCAGTTTCGGCATCCAATCCGCGGTGCTGCTGCACATGGTCAGTCAGCTGGACAGCGCCTTGGGCAGCCCTGGAATCCCCGTGATCTGGGTCGACACCGGCTACCTGCCCGCCGAGACCTACCAGTACGCCGAGACCCTCTGCCAGCGCCTGCCGCTGCGATTGGTGGTGGCGCAAGCCGCCCTGAGCCCGGCCCGCATGGAGGCGCTGCATGGCCGCCTGTGGGAAACGGGCCGGTTGGAAGACCTGCAGCATTACAACCAGCTGCGCAAGGTTGAACCGCTCGATCAGGCCTTCCAGGAGTTGGGGGTGCGCTGCTGGGCCAGTGGCGTGCGCGGCCGCCAGACCGATCATCGGCGCACGATGCAGCCGATCGATCCGGTGCGGGGCGCCTGGTCGCTGCGGCCGTTGCTGAGCTGGACCAGCAAGGACGTGTACTACTACATGCAGCAGCATGACCTGCCCCAGCATCCCCTGTTCGAGCAGGGCTACTCCACGGTGGGCGACTGGCACAGCAGCGCTCCGGATGATGGCACCACCAGCGGTCGCGACACCCGCTTCCAGGGCCTCAAGCAGGAATGCGGCATCCACCTGCCGGGGATGATGGGTGCCGGCATCTGAGGTCCAGCTGCCCCACCGGGTCGCTGGCCAGCGCTGGCTGCTGATCGGCAACAGCCGCTGGCACTGGGCCGAGGTGGAGGCCTCTGGCTTGAAGACCTGGGATGAGGCGCCCGCGGCGGGGGCGGCGACGGCCCGCCAAAGGCCGCCTTGGGCTTGGGCGGCGGTGGGGGCCGTTGCCGCTGAGGCCGGCTTGGAGGGCGCCGGCCGACTCGACATCCGCGAGGTGCCTTTGGGGGACCTGCCGCCCTGGTTGGGCATCGATCGCGCCTTGGGCGGCTGGCAGGCGTGGCAGGAGCAGCCGGGGCGCCCTGTGCTCGTGGCCGATGCCGGAACCGTGCTGAGCCTCACCCGCGTGGATGGGGAGGGCAGCTTCCGCGGCGGGCGGCTGCTGGCGGGGGTGGCCTTGCAATTGCGGGCGATGGCGGCGGGAACCACCGCGCTACCGGATCTGCTCAGCGCTCAGCCAGCGCTCGGGGCCGAGGCTGCCGGACTTCAAGACCCCTTCCCCACGGCCACTGGGGCGGCGATGGTGGCCGGGGTGGCCCATGGCCTGGTGGCTGCTATCGCCGCCGCCGCCGGCGAGGTGGGGCAGGCCGAGGGGAGCTGCCGGCTGGTGCTGACCGGGGGAGACGGGCCCCTGCTGCTCCCCCTGCTGCAGTCAGCGATCAGCGCGCCGCTGAGCCTCTATTGGCGGCCGGCGCTGTGCCTGGAGGGTTTGGCCCGTCTAAGGCCAGCCGGCGGCGAGGCCGCAAGCCGAGGGCCTCAGGCCAGGCCCAGATCGCTGAGGATCTGATCCGCCATCTCCTCGGCCTTCACCTTGAGATAGATCTTTTCGAGCCGACCTTCGGGATCCACCACAAAGGTGTGGCGCATCATGCCCATGTAGTCGCGGCCCATGAATTTCTTGAGGCCATAGCTCTCGTAGGCCGATGCCACCGGGCAGGGTTCCGCATCGGTGAGCAGGGTGAAGGGGAGTTCGTACTTGCCGATGAACTTGCCGTGGCTGGCGGCGTTGTCCTTGCTAATGCCCAGCACCTTGATGCCATGGGCTTCGTAGCTGGCCCAGCGGTCGCGGAAGTTGCAGGCCTCCTTGGTGCATCCCGGGGTGTCATCCTTGGGATAGAAGTAGATCACCACCCGCTGACCGCGCAGATCCGCCAGGGAAACGGGGTTTCCATCCTGATCGGGAAGGCGGAAGTCAGGGGCGGGATCACCGATCTGCAGGGCCATGGCGGAGGGCCTGGGCATGGAGGCGCTGGCGAGCCTAGGCGGGGGCGGCGGCGATGGGCGGCCGCGGTGGGCGGTGGCGTTGGGCGGTGGGCGGTGGACCGGTGCCAGCGCCCGCCAAGCCTCTGCGGGCAACGGATCAGGGCAGGCCGCACCGCGATCCAAGGCCCTGGGCGCCGGTCGACACCAGCACCCCGCAGGTCCGCGCCAGGAGCCTGCAGGTCCGTGCCATGGCCCCGCAGTCCGCGCCAGCACCCTGAGGGGAGGCCCACCACCTTGAGGGGAGGCCCAGCACCTTGAGGGGCGGCGCCTGGACCCTGCGGGGGGTCGCCAGCGCTTGCGGGGTGCGCTATTAGGCACACGATCCCGCCGCGGCGCCCTGCCTTTGTCAGCGCCTGCGGACAAGGCCTCACCTTGACGGGGCTGGGGAAACGGAGCGTTGCGGTCGGATGGCGGCGCCCCACTGCGGCGACCCAAGGTCCTGAAAGGCGAAGTGGCCTTGTCTGTATGGGCGGCCACAGGAACATTGGCTACATTCAGAGATGAAGTCGATCCTTCTTCTTCCCGTGCTCAAGCGTCTCATCGCCGGTCTCTGCGTGGGATCAGCAGCCTTCTCCATGGCTCTGCCCGCCTCAGCTGGTGTCCGTTATCCCTTCTCCATCGATAACGACCTGCCCATCCGTTGGAACACCGGCGCCGCCGTGTGGTCCACCCCCCAGGAAGCTGTTGACACCTTCCTGTCCACCGGCTCCATCACCGATCGCGGTCTCGAGGGCGGCCTGAACCGCTCCGGCTGGACCTCGGAGGAAGTCCGCGCCGGTATGAACAAGGCCTACGCCGTCGACCTGGTTGGCGTGGCCCGCTTCCTCTACTCCGACGCCGGGGTGCGCTTCCTCAAGAACGCCTCCGCCAGCTACTTCCCCTACTACTCGATGGACACCTACGCCGTGCAAGCGCTGCGTTCGGCCATCATCGCCGATGCCACCGACGGCAGCATCTCCTCCGTCGGCATCATGCGCGCCCTGCCGACCGACTACCGTCTGGCTGATTTCTGCAACACCTACACCGGTGCTCAGAACATCTGCGCCGAAGGTCGTTGCCAGGCCGGCACCAACCAGTGCACCTCCCTGCTCTCCTGGTACGTGTTCCTGCCCGCCTGCATCCAGGCCAACCAGAAGGCCGACCCCGTCGCCGCCGCTCGGATGGCTCCGGCTCCCGGCCAGACCCCGATCCGCGGCCTTTGGTGATCGCTTGGCTGGCCCCAGGGGCCACCGCCAGCACCGCTTACGCGCCCCGGCCTCGGCCGGGGCTTTTTGGTGAGCGCCGCTCGCCCCCGCGTCGGCTGGATCGCCCAGCCGAGCCGTTCAGCTGCTCCTTCAGCAGCCGTCCCTTCAGCAGCCGTCCCTCCAACAGCCGATGCTCCAGCAGCTGCACCACCCGGCCAGCACGGCGCTGCTGGAACACCGCCGCCAGCTGGTCGAGCTCAGTCTCGGTCAGATCTCGCCCCAGCTGGAGGCGATAGGCCGCGGCCGGAGCGAACCAGCGCCGCAGTAGGGCCTCGCTGAGCGGCTGCTCCAGCCGCTCCTGCCAGAGGCTGGGGCGCAGCTGCCAGCCCCGGCCCTTGAGCTGGCGCTCCAGATCCTCGGCCGCCAGACGCCGCTGGCGCAGCCAGGGCTCCTCCAGCTGCCGGGCCCGCTCCAGCAGGGCGCGCACGGGGGGCTCCAACGGCCCATCGCCCAACTCCAGCAGGCCCCCGGCGGGTCCCAGGCAGGGGTCGCTGACCAGCCAGCGCAGCCGCGCCCCCTCGGCCGCCAAGGCGCTGAGCTGGTCCAGCCAGCGTTGCCGCAACGCGGCATCGCTGTCGCGCAGCGGCTGGCGGGCGGCGATCCAGTCGAACCGCTGGGCGGCATCGGGCGCGGCGGACAGCAGGGCGGGCAGCCGCTCCGGTTCGTTGGGCGCCAGCTGCAGCAGCCGCGGCCGGCGCAGCTGATCGAGCAGCTGCAGCTGGGCCTCCAGGCGCAGCCGTTCGTCCTCGGAGGGCACGGTCACCACCACCTCCCCCTCGGCGCAGTTCTGCAGCGGATCCAGGGCCCAAAGCAGCGAATGGGCCTCCAGCACCAGCACCCGATCGAGACGGCCGAGGCCGGCGTCTTGCCAGAAGCGCCGCCGCAGCCGATCCAGCCGCTCCCCCTCCGCCGCGGCCTGGCGCCGCAGCCAACGCTCCAGGAGCGGATCCTCCTCGGCGCTGCTCAGACGCTCCGGCTGATCCAAGGCGGTTTCGGCCGTGGCGGCCAGCTGGGCGGCGCGGCGTTGCTGCAGCAGCGGCCGCAGCTGGCCCTCCCAGCCCAAGGGGCCCGGCTGCCAGAACACCTCACCTTGCAGGCTGCTGGGCAGGTACTGCTGGGCCACCCAGTGCTCGGCATAGGCATGGGGATAGCGGTAGCCCACGCCATCGCCAAAGGCGCGCCCGTCGCGGTTGGCATCGCGCAGATGGGCCGGCACCGCCTGGCGATTGGCGTGGCGCACCGCCTTGATCGCATCGAAGAAACCGAGGCTGCTATTGCTTTTCTCGCAGCCCGCCAGGTAAAGAGCGGCGTGGGCCAGGGGGTAGAGGCCCTCCGGCAGTCCCACCCGGTCGAAGGCGGCGGCGCAGGCCTCCACCACCACGATCGCCTGGGGGTCGGCCAGGCCCACATCCTCCCCGGCGGCGATCAGCATGCGCCGAAAGATGAAGCGAGGGTTTTCGCCGGCCTCCACCATCCGGGCCAGCCAGAACAGGGCGGCATCGGGATCCGAGCCCCGCAGCGATTTGATGAAGGCGCTGATCGTGTCGAAGTGGGCATCGCCCTGCTTGTCGTAGAGC
>JBKCTK010000093.1:0-3985 GCA_046319055.1 Synechococcaceae cyanobacterium | reverse complement strand
GCCGTTCGAGCCGCCGGCGCAGGCTGGCGGCGCGGGCCTCAGCCCGCTGCCGCTGCCTCAGCCCCGCGGGGCTGTGGCGATGCTCCAGCGCCGCGGCCGTGGAGGCCAGCAACAGGGCGCTGGGGCTGGAGGTCTGCAGCCAGAGCAGCCCACGGCCGATCGCCTCGACATCGCAGCGGGGCCCTTGGGCCAGCAGCAGGGCGCTCTGGGCCAGCCCACCGGCGGCTTTTTGCGGCGACAGCACCACCAGATCGGCACCGCTGGCCAAGGCCTCGCCTCCGCCATGGGCCTGATCCACCAGCACCGGCAGGCCTGCGCCATGGGGGCCCGGCTGGCGATGGGCCAGGGCCACCAACGCCTTGAGCTCGGCCCGCAGCCCCTGGTACGTGGGGTCCACCAGCACGAGCGCTGCCACGGGCCCCGCCAGCTCGAGCAGCCGCTGCAAACGCCCGGGTTCCGGCGGGCGCCACAGCCCCGTCAACCGATCAAACGGCAGGTCGTACAGCAGCGGCTCCAGGTCTCCGAGCACGCAGGCATGCAGCAAGGAGCGATGCAGATTGCGGGGCAGCAGCACCCGCGAACCCGGCGGTGCCAACCCCAGCAGGGCCGCTTGCAGGAGGCCGCTGGCACCGTTGACGCCGAACCAGGCCTGGGAGGCCCCCATCAGCTCCGCCGACCGCTGTTGGGCCTCCGCCACGGCGCCCGAGGGCTCCAGCGGTCCGCCAAAACCCGGCAGCTCCGGCAGATCCCAACTGCCGGGTCGCCGGCGCAGCAGCGGGGCCAACCCCGGCGCCAGGCCCCGGCCCCGGCCGTGGGCGGGCAGATGCAGGGGCAGGGCCGGCGGCGACGCCAGCAGCTGCCGCCGCAGGGGCCACAAGGGCGAGGCGCTCATGGAAACCAGGTCTCGCTTTCTAAAGTTTCGCCAGTGGCCTCTCCTCCTCTGGCGGACCCAGCGCAATCCCCCACTGCCGCAACCGGCACGATCGCCGACCGCGGCGCCATGGCTTCCGCCTTCCCCCCCCCGGGCTCCGGCTTGAACGCGTCCGAGGCGGGCGCCGTGGGCCCCTCGCTGCCTCCTGGCGTGGGCAACCGCGGCCGGGCGGCTGCGCCCGCGGCAGCCAGCTGGGACGAGGCGCCGGTCTACGACCCGGGCGGGGATTTGCGCTGGCTACTCTGGCGCCCCTGGCTGCTGATCAGCCGGTTGATCCAGGTGATCGCCCAGCTGGGCTGGTTGGCCCTGGGCCTGGCGACCCAGGCCAGTAGCCGCGACAGCCGGGTGCAAAAGCGCCTGGCGCGGCGCATCCTCACCACCTTGGCCAACCTTGGCCCCTGCTTCATCAAGGTGGGGCAAGCGCTCTCCACCCGGCCCGATCTGGTGCCGCGGGACTGGCTTGATGAGCTCACCCGCCTGCAGGACGACCTGCCGGCGTTCCCCCAAGCCGTGGCCCTGCGGCTGATCGCCTCCGAGCTGGGGGCCCCCGCCCACGAGCTGTTCGCCGAGTTCCCCGACTATCCGGTGGCGGCGGCCAGCCTGGGGCAGGTGTATCGCGCCAGGCTGGCCGATGGCCGCTGGGTGGCGGTGAAGGTGCAGCGCCCCGATCTGCCCTTCGTGCTGCGCCGTGACCTGACGATCATTCGCTTGCTGAGCCGACTGGCCGGACCCCTGCTGCCCCTCAATCTCGGCTTCGGACTGGATGAAATCATCGATGAATTCGGCCGCAGCCTGTTCGAGGAAATCGATTACAGGCGCGAATCCGACAATGCCGAGCACTTCGCCCGGCTGTTCGCCGACCACCCAGAGGTCACCGTGCCGCGGGTCGAACGGCGCCTGACCAGCCGTCGGGTGCTCACCACCCAGTGGATCCATGGCGTGAAAATGCAAGGCCGCCGCGAGCTGGAGGCCCACCATCTCGATCCAGCGGCCTTGATCCGCACCTGTGTGATCGCCGGCCTGCGCCAATTGCTCGAATTTGGATACTTTCACGCCGATCCCCATCCCGGCAACCTCTTTGCATTGCCGGGCAAGACGGGGTCGATGGGCCATATGGCCTATGTGGACTTCGGCATGATGGATAGCCTCAGCGACGCCGATCGACTCACCCTCACCGGCGCGGTCGTGCATCTGATCAATCGCGAATTCAAGGCTCTTGCCCAGGATTTTGTGAGTTTGGGGTTCCTGCATCCCTCCACGGACCTCACCCCAATCATCCCCGCCCTGGAGGATGTGTTGGGCAATGCCCTCGGTGCCAATGTGGGCTCCTTCAACTTCAAGGCGATTACCGATCGCTTCTCGGAGTTGATGTTCGATTACCCATTCCGCGTTCCAGCCCGCTTCGCCCTGATCATTCGCGCCGTGGTGAGCCAGGAGGGCCTGGCGATTCGGCTCGATCCCAGCTTCAAGGTGCTGAGCGTGGCCTATCCCTATGTGGCCCGGCGCCTGTTGGCGGGGGATACGGCCGAGATGCGGGAAAAGTTGATGGAGGTGATCTTTGATCCCAACGGTCGCCTGCGGGTGGAGCGGCTCGAAAATCTGCTGGCGGTGGTGGAAGAAGATGGTCCCAGCGCTGATCTGTTTCCGGTGGCCCGCGATGGCCTGAAGCTGCTGCTGGGGGAACAGGGCAGCAGCCTGCGGCAGCGCCTGCTGCTGAGCCTGGTGGCGGAGAATCGGCTCCACACCGACGACCTGCGGTCCCTGCTGCGCCTGCTCGGACAGCGGTTTTCGATGCGCAAGCTGGCCGGCAGCATGCTCAGCCGCATCAATCCCCTGGCGGCCTAGCCCAATCCAGCGAGCGTTCGCTGCGGGCGGTCGTTGCGAGCGTTCAACCCAGGCCGCTGTGTTGGCGGGGAATGCTCAACTCGCTTGGGTTCCAGCCTGCGGCGGCGCACCTCAAGAGCTGCAGGTCACTGGCCTGGCAAGCGCCATGGGCCAGCCATCGCCGCCAGCCCCTCGCGCCAGGACCCGGGCCGACGGGCCGGCCGTATGGCCGGCTCAGCCACGCCATCGACCGGCGTGCGGCGCCACAAGGGTTGGGGAGCAGCACCTAAGTTCAGCTCTCTTGCCTCCTCCTGGTCCGTGTCGCTGCCCCTGGCCCCCCTGTTCGTTGCCCTGAATCCGGCGCCGATCAACCTGCAGGAGGCGGCCCGCGATCTGGCCGGTGGCCAATACGGCGACCTGGATGCCGCCGAACTCCTGCTGGAGTACGCCCCCCTCAGCCAGCCGCCCTACGTGCTGGCGGGTTTGGGATTTGCGATGGCCGTGCTCTGCGGCCTCACCTTCTCCCGCCAGGTTCAAGATCGACTGGAGAGTTGGAAGCAAGACCGACTGCCGCTGTTGCCCCTGGCCAGCCCCACCAGCCTGCCCCCGTTCGCTGGCCTGGTGCTGGGCGTGACGCTGTTCATTGGCGGCTCGTTGCAGGTGTTCGGCTTCTCCGCCGGTGCGGCGTTGTTGGTGTCGCTGCTGCTCTCCCTGCTCACCGGTGGCGCGATGTGGGCCCAGCTGGAGCGCCTGATGACCCAGGTGCAGGCGGGCAACTTCCGCGCCGTGGACTTCGACAACTTCGATCAATTCTTTTGAACAGCGGCGCCGTTCCGCTGAGCGGCAGCGCCTGGAGTCTGTTGAGCCGCAGGGCCGTTCTGCTCTGCGGCAGCGGCTGGAGGCTTGAGATCGGCAGCACCGCTGGCCCTCGCTTGGGACACCACCAGGCTGAAACCCTCCGCCTCGCCCAACACCGGCGCCTCGGCAAACCAACGGCGCCGGCTGGGCCCATCCAGCAGCAGCACCGCGGCCGTTCCCTTGGCCTGCAGATCAGCCAGCAGGGCTGGATTGGCGGGTAGCACCGCGCAATGGCAGTACCAATCGAGGCTGGGCCGGCCTCCGGGAAACGTCATCAGCACCGTGGCGTGGGCTGGAACATGGCGACGCAGCAATGCCCCCACCGGGCGCACATCGAACGACTCCGCCAGTTCCCACAGCCAGTGGGGCGAA
>JBKCTK010000092.1:0-4565 GCA_046319055.1 Synechococcaceae cyanobacterium | reverse complement strand
TGCTCGATCTGCTTGGGGTGAAAGAACAGTTGCATTTCCTGGAGGTTGCCGCTGGCCAGACGCTGCGCCAAAGCGGCGAACAGCTCACGGCAGTCCCTGGAAAGACCAATGTTGTAAGTGGCGATCAGCAGGGAACACTCGGCCTCGTCGATCAGCCGGGTGATCGTGGCCCAGGTGTCGCTGACGTTGTTGTGCAGGGGTTTGGGACCTGACCACACGAAGGACCAGCCCTCACGCTCCTGTTCCAGTTCCTTGCGGGCGCGGGCCAGCTCCTCCAGCACTGCCGCCTGCAGGCGCGGATGGGCGCCTTCGCGGGTGAGCTCGGCCAGCAGCGGTTCGAGCTGTTGTCTCACCCCCGCGCCATAGGACTCGAGCAGATCAGCCCAGCTGGAGGGAGTGCTGTGCAACTGCCGCAGACCCTGGGCCACTGCCAACAGCGTGCGTGAGGGCAGTGAGAGGGCCGGCCGGTTCATTGCTGCAGGTAGGACCAGAAGGAGGGATCCGCCTCGCCCTCGTGAACCGCGACCGTGCGGCTGACCAGGGCGCGATCGAGGAACTCATTGCCCCGTTCGCAGCATGTTTCAGCAATCAGCTCGCAGCCATGGCAGGCGGCGCCATGGGTGGGCCGGATGTCGAAAGGATGGTTGGGATCGTGCTCAGCACAGAAGGGATCGTTGCTACAGAGCAGCGCCCGCTCGAAGGCCTTCTCGAGGTAGCGGTCGATGCGCTTGCCCGCTTCCACCAGGCCGCCGAGGGTGCCCTCTGAGCCGCTGCTGCTAGTGAAGAGCAGGATGCCGTAGCGGTTGGAGCCCTGCTGGGTGGGATCCAAGGGCCTGGCATAGATGCGCTCGCGGATCGAGCTTGCGCTATAGCCGCAGTCGAGCGCCATCTCGGTGATCAGCAGGTGGCTGAGGCTGTGCAGCAGCAGATAGGCCGGGCCGGGGAAGGGGAAGTCGTGGCTGGTGAGCCCCCGTGAACCCAGCCATTCCTCCTCAAAAGCGGCCGTGAACTGCCTGCAGCGCTGCCGCACCGCGGCGCTGGCACACCAGGCCTCGATGGTGGCGGGCTCGAACTCCACAAACAGCCCCTCACCTTTGTTCTCGCTGGTGGGCACCCAGCTGAGGTTGGTGGCCAGGGGGGCACGGCGATTGCCTCGGTCGGTCTGGATCGGCAGGCCCCCGAGGCTGCTGACGCGCGCCTTGAAGCGGGTGAAGCCCACCAGGGCTTGCACCTCCCGCAGCCGATGGATCAACAGCACCCGCCGGATCGCCTTGCCGTACCAGGCGGGCGTCTGGCTGGGCTGCCAGGTGTCGGCATGGAAAAGGCTGTCTTCTGAGGGATCGGACACGCCCTCCATCGGCCCGGTGAGCACCGCCAGCTCCTCATCCTTGGGCTCAGGGGCTGGGCCGCTGCCCTGGCCCCGGTGGGCCTGGATGGCTGCCCAGAGCTCGGCGGCGCTGACCCCCTCGAAGGCGGCCTTCACCTGGGGAAAGGCCACCAGGGCCACGGCGATCTGCTGCTCGTCCGTGAACAGCTTGAGGTTGTCGACCTGCTCGGCCACCCGTTTGGCCAGCGAATGGCGCTCATCCGGCAGGGAGATCACCGAGAGTGTTTCGCTGAAGTAGGCGTTGGTGGCGGAGCGCACCAGCAGCTGGTTTTTGGTTTTCTCCTCCTTACCGTTCCTGCCGATCGAGTGACAGGGCTCAGGCTCACGGCTGCCTGGGCCGAGCCAGGGTGTGCGGCCCTGGCAGGAGAACAGAGGATTGAGCTCGGTGACGTAGGCATCGGCCAACTTGCGATGCACGCCGCTTTCGGACTGGACGTAGATCTGGGTGAAGTCGTTGCCGGTGCCGGCCTCCAGCAGATACAGCCGCTCGCGGTTGCTGCAGTTGAGCTCGCGGAAGCAGAAGTCCCGCCAAGGGATGTCGCTGAGGTGCCCGTGGGGGCAGGCCATCACAAAGCGGATGGGCACCAGGGGGACCTTGCTGCCGTCGTCGTCTTGGAACCACTTCCAGTCGTCGACGCAGCCATCGCGGTAGTGCACCAAGGGGCGAGCCCGGAACGGGCGGCCATCCACGAAGCGTTCGGTCACCTTCTGGGCCAGGGACCACTGGGGAAAGCGCAGGGCCTTGATCGAGCCACCGCCACTGCTCTGGCTATCGGCCTGTTTGGGGGGCGTGCGCAGCTCGATGTGGCCCACGCCTGTGGCCGCGCGAACCAACTTCAGAAGGCGGGGTTCATCGATCGGATCGCTGCCCTTGGTGTTCCAGTAATCGAGCCCGCCGATGACCACGGCATAGCCGGGGAGATCGACCATGGCGCCAGGTCCATAGAGTTGCAGCACCTGGCTCTGACGGGCCTCGCCGATGGCCGGGATGGTGCGGCGCGAGCGGGCTGGTTTGCGACCAGTGGGGGCGGGCATCGGTTCAATCCTCCTCGTCGTCAAACTGCTGGCCGAAGTTCACCAACCGAATCGGCGCGGCAGGCTCCACATCGCGCAGGCTCCAGTTGGTGCGGAAGTGCTTAAGACCTGGCCCCTTGTAGCGGGGGTCCTCATCCAGGGGGGTGTGCAGCAGACCACCACCGGCTCCCTTCTTTTCGTGCGTCCAGTACTGGAAGCTGCTTTCTTCCTCCTGAGTGAGCTTCCACCACTCCTGCAGCAAGGCCTGGGCCTGGCCCGCCACCCGCTGGGGCTGGTGTTCGCCCAGTGCATCATCGGCCGCTCCGGCGTCGATGCAGCGCCTGCGGAGGGATTCAGCAATGGCGTCTTGCACCTGCTGCAGGGCCTCGGCCGCCATCGCACCGCTAGGGGGTGTGAGGGCAGGGTTGAGGTGCCGTGCCATCGATACCACCACGCCGGGCAAGCCGCGATCGAGGGCCCGGCTGGCAAAGGGCGTGCAACTGGTGGCTTCCACGTGCCGGTAGAAGGTTTGATGCCAGAACGGGAACAGCTCGTAGTGGGAGCGGTCGCGGGGGCGGTTGGGGTTGAGCAGCACCAGCACAAGCCCCGGTTTGTTACGGCCGGGATCGCTGTTGAGCTGACGGCCGACGCGGCTGGTGGCCTGGATGTATTCGGCGGCGGTCTTGGGCTGGTTGAGCACCACCATCAGCCCCAGGCGGGAGATGTCGAGGCCCACCGAAATCATGTTGGTGGCCAGGGCCACATCGAGGTGCTCGCGATCGGCGTAGGGCCGCGACAGCAGTTCCTTGGTGCGGCTGATCTCAGCGGTGTTGACGCGGGAGGTGAGCTCGTGGGGTGCTTCGGGTCGCCCGCGGCTGGCGAAGGGATTGTCCGCACCCTCGATGGCGCGGTTCTCGGCGAAATCGGGCAGCTGGGCACCGAGTTCGTCCTCCAGGATGCTGCGGGTGACGCCCAGCTCCTTGAGGTTGGAGAAGTAGCCCAGCAGGGTCATGTAGGGATCGGCGGGATTGGCTAACCCCATGCCCTTGTGCGCATTCCAGGCCTTCTGGGCGGCGGCCATCAGGGCCAGATAGGAGCGCAGCAGCACGCCCTTGAGATTGCGGCCCGGAGCTGAGAGCCCCACGTAGAGCCGGCTCTGGTCCGGATCGGGTTCGGTGTGGGAGAAGAAGTTGTCGTCGCGCTCCGGCCCCGGCGGCGGAAAAACGCGCGACTGGCGGCGGGCGAACAACGCCTGGATCTGGGCACCGGCGCGGCGCACGGTGGCCGTGGAGGCAATGATCTTGGGTGGTGGTGAGTCGGGACCGGGCCGCATCAACCGCTCGATCGTGGTCTCATAAAGCCCGGCCAGGGTGCCCAGGGGGCCAGAGATCAGGTGGAGCTCGTCCTGAATGATCAGCTCGGGAGGCTGCAATCGGCCTCCTTCCAGATCGTGAGATCCCCGCTCGGTTTCAGCCGGGCCCCAGAAACCGGCAGGTTCGCTCTGAAGGCCAGTGTCTCCGCGGGGCAGCTGGTAGGTGGCCACATTGCCGAAGAGCGCCGAGGTCTTGCCCACCCAGGGCAGGGCCGCGAACTTGTCGACGGTGGCGATCAGGAAACAGGGAAGGCGCCGGTAGATCTGTTCATCCACCGCCAGCACCGGCAGGGCGGTGTGCTGGTCGAACGGGCAGGGCCCCATGTGGGCGAAATCCTGTTCGCTCAGGGCATCGGATCGGGTGGGATTGGGGACCTTGCGGCAATGGATCACCAGCCGATCGGGGGCCCGCTTGGGGAGCAGATCAAAGCCCTGGGGCTGGAGCGGGCGATTGCACCAGGGGCAGGTTTCGATCGGGATTGGCCGGTCTGTGCCCTTTTTCTTCCAGCGGTTGAGCACGTTGGTGGTGCTCTTCTGGTCGGGATCGTTGGGGCCGCCCAGCTTGTTGGGTGTGGCCCCCTTGCCCACCCACATGCCGATCTCAAAGGGCCAGTCGCCGAGCTTGTGGGGCAGGTCGCCTTCGAGGCGCCGCTGCCGTTCGAGCTCCAGGGCGCAGATCACCGTGGCGGCACGGCCCAGCTGGTCGAGGGTGAGCAGCCGCAGGGTGTAGCGCATCAACACCGTGAGCCCCGCACCGGCGATGCCGGGGTGGCGCAAACGGCGCAACACCAG
>JBKCTK010000091.1:0-9624 GCA_046319055.1 Synechococcaceae cyanobacterium | reverse complement strand
CCGTGGATCCTGCCGCTGCAGGCGATGGCCTTCGAGGTGCTGCGCGGCAGCCTGCCCAGCTTCGGCCGCGCCCTGCGCACCCTGCTGCTCGGGGTGCTGCTGGGGGTGAGCGTGTCCTGGAGCGTGGGGATGCTGGTGGGCATGGCCACCTTCGGCGACGAGGTGGCCGCCCGCACCCAACCCAACCTGCTGGATCTGGGGGTCGCCCTGGCGGCAGGCGGCGTGGCGATGTTCGCCAAGCTGCGCAAGGAGGCGATCTCCGCGTTGGCCGGCCTGGCGATCGCCGTGGCGTTGGTGCCGCCGATGTGCGTGGTGGGCTTGTCGCTTTCGGCGGGCCAGTGGCGGGAGGCCAGCGGCGCCTTGCTGCTCTTCCTCACCAACCTGCTGGGGATCCTCAGCGGCGCGATGGTGGCCCTGGCGTTGCTGGAGCGGCCCTTCCGCGGGCGGTTGCTGCACAGCCGCCTCGGTCTCACCAGCTTGGCCCTGACCGCGTTGCTGGTGGTGCCACTGGGGGGCAGCTTTGTCGGCCTGCTGGCCCGCTCGCGCCATCAGGCCGCCGAACGGCGCATCACCGAGCTGGTGCAGCAGAGCCTGCGCAACGAAACCATCACCCTGGGCCGCGATTCCAAGCTGGAGGAGGTGCGGATCGCGTGGGATCAGAAGCCGCCCTTGATCGTGGCCCGGGCCGCGGTGAGCGCCCCCGACCTGCCCTCCCCCACCCAGGTGGCGGCGGTGGAGGCGTTCATCAACCGCCGGCTGGAGCCGCGCCGCTTCCGCCTGGTGGTGCAGCGCACGGCCATCGAGGTGGTGGGGCCGGAGCCTCCAGCCGTCAGCCCGCCCACAACGCCATCGGCAACCCAGTCGCCAGCCGCCATGGAGTCGCCAGCCGCACAGCCGCCAGCAGAGCAGCCGCCAGCAAAGCAGCCGCCCTCGGCGCCGTCGGCCACCCCAGCCCCAGCGGAGCCTCTCCCGCCGCGCTGAGCGGCGGTGACCAGCCCGGGAGTTGGCGGCGGTCACCGCAACCGCCGCAGCTGACGCCATCGCCAGGAGCCGCCGGGGGGACCGCTAATCCAAGGCTTCCCGAGCGGCTGAGGGGCGGCCCCGATCCCGCCTTCGCGGGAGTTGTTGCGGTGCCAGATGAACCATGGACCGCCTCGGCGTCGGTCAGCACGTTGCCCCTTGGCCATGGGCCGCCGCGGCTTCGAGAGAGCAGCTTTCCCCCTGGCCAGGGGCGAAGGGGCCTTGCCGAGAGGCCCATGGGGAACCCATGGAGCGGAACCAGCGGGTCATCGGCGGGAGAACAGCGGGAGAACGGCGAGCTCAGCAGGTCGCGAGGCGTGGCCGCGACCGCTCTCCACGGATGGGATCCTCTGCCGCTCGGGCGGGCCACAAAAGCGCGCCAGCAAGCCCGGGCCCGCCAGCAGGTCGTGTTGCAGCCCGAACGCCTCCGCCTCCAGCCGCTGCACCTGCGGCGGCCGGTTCCTGTAAATCGGTAGCTCCAGCACCGCCAGGTCCTGGGCGAGCAGCGGTCGCTGCAGACCCAGCAGGGTGGGGATCTGGCGCACGCCACCGGCCCGGCAGCTCTGGGCCACATGAATCGCCTCATGGTTCAGCACCTTGGCGAATTCCTGGCTGCCTCGCAGCGGAACGTCGGGCCGAATACGCACCACACCCTGGCGGGGCAGCCATTCACCCGCGGCCTGGGCGTGGCGGGTCGGGCCGATCTCCAACCGCACCCCCAGATCCCGCAACTGGGCCAGCAGGGCCCGGATCGTGGCCTTCTCCCGATCCCAGCGGGGTGGGTTGCTCATCCACCCCCGCAGCTGGGCCATCGACAGCGGCGGCTCACCCCGTCGCCGCCGATACACCACCCCCAGCCGGCCATCGGGCAGGCGTTGCAGCCGCGGCAGCAGGCGTCGGTCGCCCTCCTCGAGCTGGGCGAACAGCATCGACTCGAAGCTGGGCTGCAGCGGTGGCGGCGGCGGCCCGAACTGGCTCGGATCCGGCACCAACAGCTCCTGGGCGAGGCTTCCAGCCGAGCTGAGGCCCAGCGACAGCAGCAGCGCCAGCCCAAGGCCAGCCGGCCATCGGTTGGGGCGAAACCCGCCGGCCCGCCAGCGCCCCCGCCCCAACCGCCTCAGGCGCCCGCCGCTGCCAGGGCACGTCACCATCGCGTTCAGCGTCCAGCGCAAATCCGAATTCTGTCGCGATGGAAGCGAACCAGCCTGGGCACCGCGAGCTGGGCGGTCGGAGCCGGTGGGGGCGGGACCGATGGCGCAGCAGGGCAACCGGCCGCGAGCCTCAGCGCCGATCGGCCCCTCAACCCTGGGCTGCTGGCAAGCCGTAGGGCTCCCCATCGGTGGAGGGGGGAGCGCGCAGCCCCAACCGCTCACCTGATCAGCAACAAAGCTCCGCAGAGCCAACGATCACGCGATGGGGAGGGCTGACTGGCAGCCATGAGCGCCCAAACGCAAGGCGCCGCAAGCCCGCTCTTGCCCTGCGTCATGACGCCTTTCTCGGAGGCGGAGCTTTGTTGCTGATCAGAACCGCTCCTGCCAGCGCTCCATCGGCCAGTCCCAGCCCTCCTCCCAGCGGACGGCGCAGGGCGGCCCGGGGCGCCAGGTGGGGATCGGCGGTGCGGAGGTGATTCAGTCGGTCTCGATCGGGCCCCACACATCCAGATAGCGGTCCTCCCGCTCGGCCGTCCGCAGGTGGCCCAGGCCGGCGGCCCGCAGCTGATCGCGCACCTCCTCCAGCCGAAAGGCGGCCCGCAGGGAGGCCTCGAAGTCGTGCCGCAGCTGGGCGGAGGCGGAGGCGGCGTGGCGCGCCACCAGCTCCGCCACCGCGGCGGGGTTGGCGGGGCGGCGCAGGTCGCGCAGCACCAGCCAGGCGCCGGGCGCCGCCAGCTGCCCCAGCTGGCGCCAAAGCACCTGGGGATCGGCCAGATGGTGCAGCACGCTGTTGCTCACCAGCAGATCGAAGCCACCCCCCAGGCCCTCCAGCTCCGCGGGCGGCAGGGGCAGACAGGCCTGCCGAAAGCCCAGGCGACCGACTAAGGCGGGCTCGGCCCGCAGCCGCTCCTGGGCGATCGCCAGCATCGCCGCCGCCCCATCCAGCCCCAGCACCGGGGCGTGGGGACAGGCCCGGGCCAGGCGGAAGCTGATGTTGCCTGGGCCGCAACCCAGATCGAGGATCCGCAGCGTCTGGGGGTTGGGATGGCTGGCGAAGGGGGCGGCGGAGCCTTGGCTCGCCACCGGTTCGGGCACTGATCGAGCCACTGGTGCAGCCAGCGATGCAGCCAGTGATGCAGCCGCGGGAGGAGCGGCATCGGCGCGGCGGCCGCGGGCAGCGGAGTCATCCCGTTGCCGTTCGGCCAGCAGCGCCAGGACCCAATCGGTGAAGGCGTCGTCGGAGACGCTGAAATCCGCCTCGGCGTAGGCCTGCGCCTGGGACGGCTTCTCCATCAACTCCGGTTCACAGATCCGTTCCATCGCCCCAGGTGGCTGGGGGGATCATGGCGCTGGCGGCGGCGTGGCGCCCCGCGGCAGCACGGGCCTGCAGATCGGCTCCATCGCAGGGCTGCCTGAACGTTTCGCCGCCGAGCGCGACAGGCTGGGGTTCGGCTGCGTTCGGAGCCGATTCAGCGGGGCTGACGGGAGACCTGGCGGCGCCGAAGCCGTGAGGCCAGGCCGCCGGAGAGGACTTGGCGGCAACCCTGGGCAGCTTCGCTCGCCCCTGGAATCGGTAGAGACTCAGCCCGCAGTCGCCCCGGGAGCCTGTTGCCCATGAGCCCTAATCCTTCACCACCACACCAGGCTCAGCGTGAGCCTTCCCAGTCGATCGCATTTCGGGAACGGCCACGCCTGATCGCCCTGCGCAGTGCGCCGAGCAGTGCGCCGAGCAGCGATTCGGACTGCAACATTGTCGGCGCTAGACATAGCTTTATTGGTGAAGTCTTGCCGTTGAGTCCTCCGGGAGGATGGTGTTGATCGAGGCCCGCTGCGCCAGGCCTGCGGAATGGATGGGGCTCGATGCGACAGGCTCCTGGCGCCGAAGGATCGGACCGAGGCGATGGTCGGTTGGCGGGGCGTCAGCCGTGGGATGGGGCGTCAGCCGTGGGATGGGGAAGGCCGATGGCTCCCCGCTCAGCCCCCAGGAGGCGGTGGAGCGGATCGCCTTGGCGGCCCAAAAGGCGCTGGTTTCCCTGCGCAACAGCGTGCCGCGAGGGCCGCTGGAGGTGCCGTGGTTGCAGCGGCCCGGGCTCGCGAGGGCCTGGGGGCCCGATCCGCCCCGCCCCCCCGCCGATGGTGTCAACGGTCGCTTGACCACCCCAGCGGTGGGGTTAGGGTGCCGACAACGCCCTGGACGCCGACGCCTGTGACCCTCTCCCCCTCGCGCCCCGCCGACCCCTCCGGCCGCCCCTCCACCGCGAGCGACGCCAGCGACCGGCTCGAGCTGCTGCTCGACAGCGCGATCCCGGAGGAACAGGCCCGCCGACCCGACTTCCCGGCCACGGCCCCGGCGGCCAATCCAGTCTTCTATCGCACCTACAGCCGCCGCCAGCCCGCCGGCCGCGAGAGTTGGAGCGACGTGGCCGAACGCAGCCTGGCGGGGTTGCGGCGCCTCGGCCAGCTCAACGACGATGAGGTAGCCCTGCTGCACCGCATGCAACTGGAGCAGAAGGCCCTACCCTCCGGACGCTGGCTGTGGATCGGTGGTACCGAATGGATCGACCAGCCCGTCAACTTCTCCGGTGCGTATAACTGCACCTCCACCAATTTGGTGGATTGGCAAGCCTTCGCCCTGATGATGGATCTGGCGATGATGGGCTGCGGCACCGGCGCGATCATCGAGCCCCATCTCATCGATCGCCTGCCGGTCGTGCGCAATCCGCTGGAGATCCGCATCGTTCGGGATATCGGAATCACCCCGGCGGGCCAACGTCAAGAGGCCACCAGCCATCACATCGAGGGCCAAGAGGTGTTCATCAAAGTGGGCGACACGCGCCAGGGCTGGGTGGAGAGCTACCGGCTGCTCCTGGAGCTGAGCAGCGATCTCCGCTTCGACGGCCTGGTGCGGATCCAGGTGGATCTGGGCGATGTGCGGCCGGTGGGCGAAAGCCTCAAGGGTTTCGGTGGCATGGCCAATCCGGTGAAGTTGCGCGATCTCTACGGCCGCGTCGCCCACATCCTCAACAAGGCCCTGGGACGGCGCCTCACCTCGGTGGAGTGCTGCCTGCTGATCGATGAGGCCGCCGTCACGATCGTGGCCGGCAACATCCGCCGCAGCGCCGGCATGCGCCAGTTCAGCGCTGACGACACGGCCGCCGCCAGCGCCAAGGACAACCTCTGGCAGCAGGATGCCCAGGGCAACTGGCGCATCGATCCAGAGCGCGACGCCCTGCGCATGGCCAACCACACCCGCGTGTTTCACACCCGGCCCAGTCGCTCCACCGTGCTGGAGGCCGTCACCCGCCAGTTTCAGAGCGGCGAGGGGGCTATCCAATTCGCCCCGGAGGCGATCGCCCGCGCCAATGCCGACCTGCTCACCACCCCGGAACTGCGCGAAGAGTTCGTGGGCATCTATTGCGATCAGGGGCGCGAGGAAGCCGGCCGCTGGTTGACCCTGCACCACCCGGAGATCAGCGATGCGGAACTGGAGCATCGCCTCGGCCGCTATGGCCTCAACCCCTGCGGCGAGATTCTCGGCGCCGACTTCCACTGCAACCTGGCCGAGATCCACCTCAACCGCATCCACCCGGATGATCAGCAGGGACAGGAGGAGGCGTTTCGCGCCGCCGCCCTTTCGGTGGCCTGCCTGCTGAACCACCGCTTCGAGGTGGAGCGCTACCGCCAGAGCCGCGCCTGGGATCCGATCGTGGGCGTGAGCTTCACCGGCCTGTTCGATTTCTTTGTGCATGCCTTCGGCACCCCCTGGCTGCAGTGGTGGGAGGCGGGCCGGCCGGATTCGGAGGAAGGTCGGGCGTTCCGCGCCGAGGAGGCCCGCTACCTCAGCCGCTGGAAGCGCATCGTCGACGCGACGGTGTGGGACTACTGCGATCGCCATGGCCTCAGGCGCCCCAACCGCTGCACCACCGTGCAACCGGCCGGCACCAAGAGCCTGCTCACCGGCGCCTCCCCCGGTTGGCATCCGCCCAAGGCCCAGCGCTTCATCCGCCGCATCACCTTCCGCAAAAACGATCCCGTCGCCCTGGCCTGCCTCGACTACGGCTACACGATCGTGCCGTCGCAGAGCGACAAGGATGAGCAGGGACGGCTGCTGGATGATCCCTTCGATCCCCGCTGCGGCGAATGGCTGGTGGAGATCCCCACCGAGGTGAGTTGGGCCAACCTGCCGGGCGCCGACCGGGTGGAGATCAATACCTTCTCGGCCTTGGCCCAGTTCGACTTCTACATGCAAGTGCAGAAGCACTACACGGCCCACAACACTTCGGCCACGGTGGAGTTGCGCGAGCATGAGATCGAGCCCTTGGCCGATGCCATCCACCACGCCATCGAGAACGGCGAGGGCTACATCTCCGCCGCGCTGCTGGCCCGCTTCGATGCCAACGCCACCTTCCCAAGGCTGCCGTTCGAGCCCATTGATCTGGCCACCTACACCGCCCTATCGGCCCAGGTGCTGGAACGGCGGCGTACGCCGAATTTCTTTGCGGCGTTGCAGCGCTATGACCGCGGGGAACAAATGGAGGCGGGCCCAGCCGGCTGCGACTCCGATAAGTGCCTGCTGCCCAGCACCAGCCCAGCTGGCTGAACGGGAGCGGCAGCCAGCACTCGCGGCACCCCAGCCGCTGGCGGCCTCAGCACCGGGGCCCTGGCTTAGCGTTCCAAAGCCGTGACTCGCCGGCCGGAGCCGTGAATCCCCGGTGCGCCACTCCTCCTGCTCCCCAGTCCGGCCCCGGCGGCTCCTGCCTGCCACCGCGTTGCTGGGCCTGGCCTTGCTGATGCCCGGTTGCGCCATCTCCTCGGAGTTGCCCAGCCAACGCCTGGTGAACCGCGCCGGACGGACCCTGGCCACCAGCCCCCCGCCCCCAGCCCTGCCGGCGCAGCCGGCACCCACAGCCGGCCCGGCGCAGCCGGCACCCCAAGCCCTGGCGGCGC
This sequence comes from Synechococcaceae cyanobacterium, assembly GCA_046319055.1. Lineage (GTDB taxonomy): Bacteria > Cyanobacteriota > Cyanobacteriia > PCC-6307 > Cyanobiaceae > Cyanobium. Next base: position 2,506 of record JBKCTK010000091.1, on the reverse strand, counting down.
AGCCGGGGCCTCCCCAGCCGCCCACCGCCGCCGCCCATGGAGCAGGGGCCATCCCGGCCGCCCCCACCGCTACGACCAGGCCGGGGGGTGAGCGTCGCTATCCCGTTCTGCCGGCCGGCCCCGCCGCCCTCGCCGCCCTGCTCAACGACCTGGAGACGGCGCTGCGGGATCCCGACACCGCCGAGGCCCTGGTGCCGCTCCTGGCCCACCAGCAGCAGGTGCTGTACCGCGTCCTCGCCCGCCAGCCCCAGCTCGCAGCCCAAGTGCGCCAGGCGCTTCCGGCCCGCTGGCAGCCGCTGCTGGATCTGCATCTGCAAGCGCGCCGGGCGTTCCTGGCCATGCATCCGCCAAGGGGAGGCGTGAAGCACGTGCCGGCCTGGCGCATCCGCACCCCCGCCCCCGCCGAAACGCTGCTGCGCACCTACAACACAGCGGCCAAGGCCACCGGCATCCCCTGGGAGGTGCTGGCCGCCATCAACCTGGTGGAAAGCGGCATGGGGCGCATCGATGGTGTGTCCGTGGCAGGCGCCCAAGGGCCGATGCAGTTCCTGCCCTCCACCTGGGCGGAAGCGGGCGTGGGCATTGGCGGCGACATCCACGATCCCCGCGACGCCATCCCCGCCGCCGCCCGCTATCTCGTGCGACGCGGTGGCCTGCGGGACATCCGCCGAGCGCTGTGGGGGTACAACAACAGCGACGATTACGGCCGCGGTGTGCTGGCCTACGCCGAGCTGCTGCGGCGCGACCCAGCGGCCTACCGCGGCCTGTACCACTGGCAGGTGCATCTCACCTCCAGCGCCGGCGACCTCTGGCTCCCGGAAGGGCTGGAGCTGCGCCGCACCGTGCCGGTGGAGGCGTTCCTGCAGCGCTACCCCCACACGCGGCCTGCCGCCCCGGGCACCGCCACCAACACCGCTGCTTCCACCGCGTCCCAAGCCACGACATCCCCAGCCACAGCCTCCCAAGCCAACACCGCCGCGCCGCTGGGAGTGGTGCCTTAGCCCGGGCTGCGGGCCTCCATCCCGCCTGATCCCGACCACGGCGAAGGCAGCGGCGCCGTGGTGCTCAATGCCGACTGCCGCGGCGCCCGCGGCCTGGATGCCGCCAACCACGCCGACCTGGCGGCCTGGAGCGGCCCCCGCTCCCGCCAGAGCTTGCCGGGTGGCCCCCGCGGCATCCCCAGCCGCCTCGAAGGGCGCTCGACCGAGGTGCGACAGGCCACACTCTGAAACGCACTCCCCACGGGGCATGGGATAATCAGCTTGTCCGGCTGTGGTCGCCACTGGAGAGGTGGTCGAGTGGTTGATGGCTCCGGTCTTGAAAACCGGCGACCCGCAAGGGTCCGTGGGTTCGAATCCCACCCTCTCCGTTCTCTCAGATCCCTCTCCCCGACTGGCTTCTCGGCTGGTCGGGGAGCTCTCTTTTGAGGCCCCCCCAGCAGCCCCGCTAGGCAACCGATTTAGGCAAATACGCCCCCCATCGACCACGATTAGGCAAGTCGCTAGGCAAATTCCTTGCCTACCCCTGATCCCTGGCTGAGCCGCCAGAACGAGGCCCTCAAGCTGCGTGGGCTGTCCGTGACCCTTGAGCTGTGCGGGTCCCGGCTGAGGCTGCGGGCCTCGATGCCACCCCGCCCCAAGGACGGGCCGGGCGGTCCCTGGAAGCAACAACGCCTCTCCACTGGTCTGGAGTACCCGGCCAGGGCCAGCGAGGCCGTCGAGCTGGCCGAGACCCTTGGACGCGCGCTGGAACGAGACCGGACGGGGATTGAGCCATTCGATTGGACCCCTTGGGACCAGCTCGGCGGCCGACGGGGGCGCTCCATGGCCGGCTCCCAGTCGACAGATGGAGTGGCCGGTGGAGTGGCCTTGTCGATGACCCGGCGTTGGTGGGAGGCCCGCGGCGGCCGTGGACGATCGGCGGAGGACTCCTGGGATGTGGACTACCGCCAGCCTCTGGCGACCCTCAAGGACATCAAGGACCTTCAGCCCGCCCATCTGCTCGCTCTGGTTGAAGCCTGCAGCCCGGCCACCCGTTCCAGGCTGCGCGCCGGTCGGGCTGCCGCTGCCATGGCCCAGGCTCTCGGCTGGAGTGATGAACTGGTCGCTGAGCTGCGGCAACGCGGCAAGGGGTACTCAGCCCGGAAAGCCGCCCCGCGCGATCTCCCCAGCGATCGCAGCAACGAATCTCTGATCGATCGGCTTCCAGCCCCCTGGCAATGGCCCGTCGCTGTGGTCGCTACCTACGGCTGCAGACCACACGAAGCACTGCTTCACGCCGAGGTGATGCCCTCCGGTCTGGTTCGCATTGCTGCTGGCAAGACCGGTGCCAGGCAATCGCTGGCGATGCCGCTCGAATGGGTGGAGCGCTGGAATCTCAGAAACAAGCGCCTACCCGACACCATGCATGAGGACCGCGGGCATCGGGCAGCAGGCATGGCCATGGGTCGTCTGTTCCGGCGGGTCGAGGCGGGCATAGTTCCCTACGACCTCCGCCACGCCTGGGC
>JBKCTK010000090.1:0-5220 GCA_046319055.1 Synechococcaceae cyanobacterium | reverse complement strand
CGTCATCGAAGTCGTCATCGAGATCGTGATCGAAATCGCTGCTGCCGTCGGCGTCGCTGCCGGCTTCGCTGTTGAGACCTTGCAACAGCACCCGGCTCAGGCGCTCGCGCTCCCGCCGGCCCAGGTTGTTGTCCATCAGGTAGGCGAGATTGAGCAGCTGATCGGTGGCCAAATCACCTCTGTTCTCTTCGGCTGCCTTGGCAAAGGCATCCAGCGCCTGCTCGATGGAGCTCACCACCGCTGACTCTTCCCCCCTCTCGAGCGATACCTGCGCCGAAATCGGCGTCGCTGTCTCCACCGATGCCTCCGCAGCAGTTTCGTCAGCAGGATCTGTGGCTGACTCCGCCGAACGCTTCAACGACGAGTCCAACGCCACCTTGGTGGGCGCGGCGTTCAGATGGCTGAGCACAATTCGCCTCAGGCTATCCCGGTCTTTGCTGAAGTCGGGCATGCGCACCCGCAGGCAGCGGCGGTTGAAGGCCGGCGGAAACTCCCGCTCGCCGTTGCTGCTCATCACCACCAGCGGGAACTCGTGGCATTGCACCTGGCCGCCGCGGATGGGGGTGGTCAAGGGTTTTCCGTCCAGCTCGTCCCAGATCTCCACCACACGTGGCTCGGGCTTGGGCGTGGGCTCTGTCTTGGCCTCGCTTTCGGTCTCAGGCTCGGGCTCGGTCTCGGGCTTGGAGCCAGCTTGGGTGTTGCTGGCCGCGCGGTCGCGTTCGGCGCGCTGCAGTTCAGCAATCGCAAACTTTCCCTCTTCAAACAGGTGCAGCAGTTCATTAGCCAGGTTGAGATCCCCCTTGTCGATCTCATCGATCAACAACACCCGGGGCAGGGACGACGGCAGAAAGGCGGTGCCCACCGGCCCGAGGCGGATGTAATCCTCCACCTGCCGTTCAGCCTTGGCCTCCAGATCCCTCAGCCGCGCCAATGGGTTGTAGGTGGCCAACGCATCGGCGAGCAGCGCTCCGGGGGTCACGGGCCACTCCAACACCGGCCCCAACCCCAGCCAATTGGCGATCACAAACGCCAAGGAGGTTTTCCCCGAACCCGGTAGGCCGCTCAGCAACAACGGCCGCCGCAGGGCCAGGGCTGCATTCACCGCCAGCACCAGCTCCTGGCACGCCTTGCTGGTCTCAGGGAGAAAGAAACTGTTGGCCTTGTGCTCCGCCCGCGGATTGCGGACCGCCTTCAGCTGCTGCCAGCGTTTGTTCGCATCGATCGCGTGGTTCTCCTGGAACTCATCCCAAGGCATGAACTGTCGCCAGGGAGGCGCCTCGTTCATCAGGGGCTTGTCTTCGGGGAGCGCAGCATCCTTGACCAGCAGCGGATCGCAGGCGTCTTTGGTGTGGGCGAAGCGTTGCCAGGGCATTGGGGGAAAGGGTTGTGGGGCGTGGGAAGGGAAAACCTCCAGACACTATCAGGATGGCGGTATGAAGACACCATTCGAGCTAAGCTGCAATGGATCGATGGCCTCATCCGATGGTGGACTAATCCCCTGAAGTGGTTGCAATGGAGTAGGAAAACGGTGGTCATCCCAGAACAGGATGGAGTGCCTTAAATAGTCGCGCAAGCGACCTTCGCTTTGATCACTATGCAGCGGCAGGGGCTGATGATAGGTTGCATAGTTTGCAATAAACTCATCACCAGACCACGTCATTACGAAATCAATTGGGTGTGGGTGGTCTTCAGGCATGGCTTTGGATTTAAATGCCGATTGGCCGTTGCAAGCCAGGACGGGGCTATCGATCAAAAAGAACGGGATCCCCTCATAAAGAACCTCTTCCATTCTCCTCCTGAACTTGTCCAAAGCTCGCGGCTTGCCAAGTTCTAGTTTCCAGCTAATCAGGAGAGCCTCACTTCCTTGCAATGCATGCACCTCACGCCTGGATTGGGATCCCTTGGCATCGGCTGGAGTTAGCCGGTCTGCTGAACAGATACGCCTTGACGCTTCGGCACTATTAGTAGTGACATGAACAAAGCTTGGCGAGGGCATCAAAGTATCTTTATCCTTAACCCAGAGCCACTCAAGGGTGCCCAAGGGCTTGCTTTTCTCAATACAGCGCTCGACAATTGAAATGGACAGTTCCCTAGATTTATGACCTGCTTGCCTCCATTCCTGAGGTTGCTTGAATTTGGGATTTTTGTGCCGGGTAGAGCAATTAAGAATAAGCGGGAGGGGATCCATTCTCTTGCTAAGTTGCTCGCTTACCTGCAAGAGTAGATTGTACGCTCCGCGTCCACAGATCAACTCTGCAGGCAGTGAAAGCAGGACAATAATGGGTGAACGATCTTCTTTGATGTCTTGTGAATCTTGAAACCACTCCACGATCTTCTTAGCCAACTCTGCATATGAAAAGGCATTGTGATTGCCCTCTTGGCTTACTGACGCAAGAGAGCCATTAGTCATTACAAGGGAGGCATAGGCAAATAATCTTTCCTGTCGGTCGGCCTGGAGTACATGAACAAGCAACCTGGAACAATTGCTGCCAGGGTAACCTGTCCTAGCTGTGGTTCGTGTTGATTGAACGAACTGATCATCACGCTCCTGGTCATCTGTCGTCGCGGCTTGGTAGCCACCCATCTTCAGGAACTGGCTATATGATTCAGGGAAATAATATTTAAAGACACTGTCGAGTCGTCGATCAGTCAGCAGATATTGTCCGATACGCGCTGAGTCAAAGTGGTCGACTTGGATGTGCTTCTTCAGGCCCTTGAATGCGTTGATAAGACCAGAGCTTGGAAGTGTTGAATAGAAGCCCAGAAATCCATCGGCATCAAACGTATCAACCCTGTCGCGTATGTTGATTTCGTCTTTAGTCCCTACAGCCTTTCCTGAATGCGCAAAGTGTTTTGCGCTTAGCAGCCACCTACGGGGGATGGTCTGTAGAATTCCTGTGAGACTCTCTCTAATTAATAAATCTTTGCCACCATCTTGGCCCCGGCCAGGCTGCTCCTCCACTTCATAGCCTAAAGCTTTTACAAAGTCTCGCGCAAACAACTCAAAGCGATCTTGATTGCCATCGGTTTTATTTGCTTGCGGTATGGCCTTAAAGTCGATCAATGCCTGCTGCAGCGTGTACTGTGACTTGCCACCCATTGATTGTCTCTCCTTTGATTGCTACCAGCACCATGAGCGCCGGCCGTAGGAGTGTTCTCTTCTCAGTAAATGGAAGTGCTGCATCTTTTGCGGAGGGTTGTGAATGGTTGCCATTATGTTGGTTTTCGAGGTCCCTTAGAGCATAGGTCGAGCCTGCCACCTGCGCACCATGCCAGCCCCATCCCCTCCGCACTTCATCAACTGAAAACGCCCCGGGTTGCCCCATGCTCTCCCGCTGACGCCGTCGCGGGGTGGCGGAACCCCGTAATGCCGCAGCCGAGTTCCTTGAAGATGCCAGGGGGTCCTCCTGTTGGTCGAGGCCCCTCACGCCGCCGATACCCAAGATCTCCTGACGCACCCGGCAACCAAGTGCCTGACAGGAATGCCGTTAGTCGCGCGGTCTTGCCTCGTGCCACCGCCGACGCCAAGTGCCCCCAGCCGCGCCGTTACAACGCTGCGGATCCGCGGTGGGCTTGGGGGTTCAGCGTGCCTAGGTTGAGATTTGGTGAGGGTTCGCCCGCCTCTACCGCCATGACCTCCTCCCGCTCTCTCCCGCCAGCGCTCCAGCGGTTGCCCCAGCTGCTGCGCCGCACACCGCCGCTCGTCTTCGCCATGTCGGTGCTCAGTGCCGGCCTGATCGGCGCCAGTGCGGTATTGGTGAAAGGGTTCCGTTCCGCCGCCAATGTGATCACGGTGACCGGGGCCAGCACCGAACGAATCCGCAGCGATTTCGTCGATTGGTCGGTGGAGGTGAAGCAGAGTGGCGCCAGCCAGCAAGGCGCCTATCAAGCGCTCCAGCCGGCGGTGCAACAAACGCTCGCCTTCCTGACGGCTCAAGGAATCCGCGACGGGGAACGGCAGCTGGAGGCCGTGAAGTCCGACAAGGAGGACATCCGCGATCCCCGCACCGGTGAGCTGCGCTCCACCATTTGGACCACCCGCCAAACCATCCAGATTGGCAGCGCCGACGTGGAGCGGATCGCCTTGGTGTCGCGCCAGATCGGCGAGCTGATCGGCCAGGGGGTGCCGTTAACGATCAATGCCCCCGCCTACACCTTCACCCGGCTGGCCCAGAAGCGGGTGGACATGCTGGCCAAGGCCACCCGCGACGCCCGCAACCGCGCCACGGCGATCGCCGCCGAGGCCGGGGCGCGGGTGGGGCCCGTCACCAAAGTGGATACGGGCATCTTCCAGATCACCGCCCCCAACTCCACCGAAACCAACGACAGCGGCAGCTACGACACCCGCACGATCGACAAAGACATCACTGCGGTGATGGCGGTGAGCTTCCGGGTGGATTGAGCCGCTCGATCTCTAGCAGCGGAGGGGTGGGGCCGGCGGCGATCAGGTGGCCGAGCTCAGCCGCGCGGGGGTGGGGAGTTGGGTGCTCACCAACCAGGCGGCCGTCACCAACAGGCTCGAGGTCCACAGGCAGGCCTGCAGGCCCCCTACCAGAAACATGGCGCCGGAGAGCAAGGTGCCCACGAGCCTGCCCGCGGCGTTGGCCATGTAGTAAAAACCCACATTGAGACTCACCGATTCGGCATCCGTGTAGGCCAGGATCATGTAGCTGTGGATCGAGGAGTTCATGGCGAATACCACGCCAAACACCGCCAGACCTGCCACCACCGCCACGCCGGGCTGACCCACCTGGCGCCAGAGAGCGATGGCGATCAAGGCCGGAATGGCGGTCAGCACGGCGCTCCAGAACTGCACCGCCGCCACTCCCGGAGCCGCGCTCTGGCCCCAGGCTCGCCGCAAGGCCGGCGCCGCAGCCTGCACGCTGCCGTAGCCCATCACCCACAGGCCCATGAAGCCGCCCACCTCCCAGAAGCGCCAACCGAGGGCGGCCTCAAGAAACACCGGCAGCGCCACCACAAACCACACATCGCGGGCGCCGAACAGAAAGAAGCGCGCTAGCGAGAGCACATTGATGCCACGGCTCTTGGAAAACATGGCGCTGAAGGCGGGCTTCCGCTTCATGCGGCCCAGATCCGCGGGTAACACCAGGCTGCCGCAGAAGGCCAGCAGCAGGCCGGCGGCCATCACCGCCACCGCCGCATTGAAGCCAATGCTGGTGAGCAGCACGCCGCCGAGGAAGAATCCCACCCCCTTGAGGG
>JBKCTK010000089.1:0-7952 GCA_046319055.1 Synechococcaceae cyanobacterium | reverse complement strand
CAGCAAGCTCACTTGCTCTCCGTGAATTCGGCGTCGATCACATCCTCGCCGCTGGCAGCGCTGGATGCATTACCGGAGCTGCCATTGCCGCCGGGTGCAGCGCCAGCCTGGGCACCAGCTTGCTGGTAGACGGAGGCGCCCAGCTCGTAGAGGTCCTTCTGGAGCTCCTCAAAGCGCGCCTTCATGGTGTCGAACTCGTCGCGCTCGATCGCTTCCAGGAGCGCCTTGCGCTTCTCCTCCACCTTGGCCTTGGCATCGGCGCTCACCTTGTCGCCCAATTCGCCAAGCTGTTTCTCCGCCTGGTAGGCGAGGGTCTCGGCCTGGTTCTTGAGATCGATGCGCTCGCGCTTGGCCTTGTCGGCGGCAGCGTTGGCCTCGGCATCCTTGACCATCTTCTCCACTTCATTGTCGCTGAGGGTGGAGGCACCGGTGATCGAGATGCTCTGCTCCTTGCCACTGCCCTTGTCCTTGGCGGTGACGCTGAGGATGCCGTTGGCGTCGATGTCGAAGGTGACCTCAATCTGGGGCACGCCGCGGGGCGCCGGGGGGATGCCGTCGAGGCGGAAGGTGCCGAGCGATTTGTTATCGCTGGCCATCTCGCGCTCGCCCTGCAGCACATGGATCTCCACATTGGTCTGACCATCCACAGCCGTGGAGTAGGTCTCCGACTTCTTGGTGGGAATGGTGGTGTTGCGGGTGATCATCTTGGTCATCACACCACCGAGGGTTTCCACCCCAAGGGACAGGGGAGTGACATCCAGCAGCAGGATGTCCTTCACCTCACCGGCGAGCACACCGCCTTGGATCGCGGCACCCACGGCCACCACCTCATCGGGGTTCACGGTCTGGTTGGGATCCTTGCCGGTGATGCGCTTCACCAGCTCCAGCACCGCCGGAATGCGGGTGGATCCCCCCACCATCACCACCTCATCCAGCTCGCTGGTGGAGAGCTTGGCATCCTTGAGAGCCTGCTCCACCGGCACCCGACAGCGGTCGATGAGCTTGCTGGCCAACTCCTCGAACTTGGCGCGGGTGAGGGTGAGATCGAGGTGCTTCGGACCCTCCGGAGTGGCGGTGATGAAGGGCAGATTGATCTCACTTTGGGTGGCGCTGGAGAGCTCGATCTTGGCCTTTTCGGCCGCTTCAGTCAGGCGCTGCAGGGCCTGCTTGTCCTGGCGCAGATCGATACCCTCATTGGCCTTAAAGGAGTCGGCAAGCCAATCAACGATCACCTTGTCAAAGTCATCGCCGCCGAGGTGGGTGTCGCCGCTGGTAGAGAGCACCTCGAACACGCCATCACCCACCTCCAGCACGGACACGTCGAAGGTGCCACCGCCCAGATCGAACACCAGGATGCGTTCGTTGCTCTTCTTATCGAGGCCGTAGGCCAGGGCCGCGGCCGTCGGCTCGTTGATGATGCGCAACACCTCCAAGCCGGCGATGCGGCCGGCGTCTTTGGTGGCCTGGCGCTGGGAATCGTTGAAGTAGGCCGGCACGGTGATCACGGCCTGGGTGACGGTCTCTCCCAGGTATTTGCCGGCATCATCGGCGAGCTTGCGGAGCACCTCAGCGGAGATCTCCTCAGGGGCGAACTGCTTGCCGAGCACCGGGCAACGCAGCTTGAGGCTGGAGCCGGATTGCTCAACGCCGTAGCTCACTTCCTTCGACTCCTCGTTCACCTCATCCACACGCCGGCCGATGAAGCGTTTGACGGAATAAAAAGTGTTTTCTGGATTCATGACCGCCTGACGCTTGGCGATCTGGCCGACCAGTTTGTCTTGATTCTTGGTGAAGGCCACAACTGAAGGAGTCGTGCGGAACCCTTCAGCGTTGGCAATCACCGTTGGCTTGCCACCTTCCATCACGGCGACACAGCTGTTGGTGGTGCCGAGGTCAATGCCGACGACTTTTCCCATGGGTTCCTCGATCCTGTTGAGGTTGAAAATCAACTGGAGGCATCCTCCGCAGCCCAGGCCGTTTCGGGCGAGGGGTGGTTTCCGAACCCGAGCCGCACCGGCACGACCTCTCCAGTTGCGGGCTGATCAGCCAACCGGCGCGGGCTCTTCCCATCGCGGGGATCCAAACGGGAGCGACAGCAACGGAGCGAGGAGCCCACGCCACCCCGCACCCCGCTCCGGCCCAGCGGGGCAAACACGGCTGGTTGGTCCGCGGCCGTGGTGGCCCACGCCGCGGCCCGGAGGACCCCACGCCTCGACCTACGGTCAAGGTTCAGCGTCGGAACCGGATGGCTGACCCCCTGCCCAACACGCTCTTGGCGATCAGCGGCGCCACCGCCCTGGCGGGGGTGCTGGGCGAACCGGTGCGCCACTCCCTGTCGCCGGCGATGCACAACGCCGCCCTGCGGGTCCTCGGATTGGACTGGATCTACCTGGCCCTGCCGGTGCCTGCCAGGGGACTGGAGACCGTGGTGCGCGCCCTGGAGCTGCTCGACTGCCGCGGCCTGAACGTCACCTTGCCCCACAAACAGGCGGGCTGCGCCCTGACGGCGGAGCTCAGCCCGCTGGCCCAGCGGCTGGGGGCGGTGAACACGTTGGTGCGCCGTCCCCAAGGGGGCTGGCTCGGCACCAACACGGATGTGGCGGGCTTCCTGGCCCCGCTGCGGGCTCGAGGCGAAAGCTGGAGCGGAAGGCGCGCCGTGGTGCTCGGTACCGGCGGCAGTGCCCGGGCGGTCCTGGCGGGGCTGCTGGAACTGGGGCTGGAGCGCATCAGCCTGGTAGGCCGCCGCCCTGAGCCTTTGGCCGCGTTGCTGGCCGCCGGCCAGCAGTGGCAGGGAGGGGCCGGATCGCCCGCGGCCGCAACCCAGCTGCAGGCCGTAGCCTGGCAGGACCCCGGAGCCGGCGCCGCCGCGGACGGCCTAATGGCGGCCCTGATCGGCTGCGAGCTGCTGGTGAACACCACCCCGGTGGGCATGGCCTCGACCAACGATCCCAAGGCGGCGCAACGGAGTCCGCTGCGGCCGGAGCAGCTGGACCAGCTGGCCGCTGCCGCCACGGTCTACGACTTGATCTACACGCCCCGTCCCACGGCTCTGCTGGCCCAGGCGGGCGCGCGGGGCTACCGCTGCCTCGATGGGCTGGAGATGCTGGTGCAGCAGGGAGCGGCCGCCCTGCGGCTGTGGAGCGGTCGCGAGGAGGTGCCGGTGGCGGCGATGCGGCAGGCGGCCTTGGCCCAGTTGTCGCCGAGCTGAGCCTCCACCCGCAGGCGGCGCCCCACGCGGGGATGGGCTGCTTAGCCTGATCGCAGATCCTGTGCAGTGCGCCGATGCTCACCCCTCCGCTCTGGCAGCGGCTGCTGGCGGCCCTGGGCTACCTGCTGCCGTGGGCGGCGGCCCTGCCGTTCGGGCAGAGCCTGTTCCACCTGTTCCCCATCTTGAATTGGGGGCTCTTGCCCGCCCTGCCCGTGCTGCTGGTGCAGAAGTCGGTGCCCTTCGGCGGCTTCGTACTGTTCCTGGTGCTGTTCTTGGCGGTAGCCCGCAATCCCAAGGTCCCCTATCTGATCCGCTTCCACGTGCTGCAGGCGATCCTGATCGACATCGTGCTGATGCTGGTGGGCTTCGCCTTTGAGATCCTCAACCTGGGGGGCGGGTTCGTGGGCCGCACCCTCGGCAACACGATCCTGCTGGGCACCTTGATCCTGGTGCTCACGGGCCTGGTCCAGAGCCTGCGGGGCCAGGAGACCGAGATCCCCACCGTCTCCGAGGCGGTGCGCATGCAGCTCTGACCAACCGGCTGCGCCGGGGCTGGCCGGCCAGGTCCAGGCCATGCGATAGGTTGATCATGCGTCGCCGCGGGAGCATCCTCCCCCGGCCCCAAAAGCGCGACCACGACGCACCCCCATGAGCCAGCCCTACTACGAGACCATGTACATCCTCCGTCCGGATATTCCGGAAGAGGAGGTGGAGAGCCACGTCACTAAATACCGCGACCTCGTGATCGAGTCCGGCGGTGAGGTGCTCGACAACCAAATGCGCGGCAAGCGCCGCCTGGCCTACCCGATCGCCAAGCACCGCGAAGGCATCTACGTCCAGCTCAATCACAATGGTGATGGCCACCACGTGGCCCCGCTGGAGCGGGCCATGCGGCTGTCTGAGGATGTGATTCGTTACCTCACGGTCAAGCAGGATGGCCCCCTGCCTCCACCGCGCAATATTGCCGTCGCCAGCAACGAGCCGGCGGTGAGTGAACCAGCTGTGAGCTGAGGACTCCCTGAATCATCTTGGTCGCCCCGGCTCCACCCAAGTCGGACCTGGGCTTGCCTCGAGCCCCTGCTTAAGTTTGGAGGTGATCCTGAGCAGCTGCATAGCTCTCAGGTCTATGGAAAGGTACCTGTTCAGGGACTGGATATGGGGCATGCGGATCTCCAAGACGCTATCTGTAGCGCCTGTGGCGGGTCTCGTGGCCTGAAATGGGCTTGTTAGGGCCACGGCGATGGATCTTGAGCGATCTCCAAGTGTCAGCCGGGGGAGCAGACCCATTGCGCTGCTATGGGTCTCAGGTTCATCCCGCCCCGTGATCAGCTAGTTGGAAAGCATCTGGCTTCTTGGTCGGCTTGCCGGGGTTCCACCGACTTGCAATGGATCTCGTGCCCGAAGGCTCTTGCTAAGGATGCAGAGCTTCGTTGCTGATCAGGATGCCGATTCTTTGCAAATTCCCCGGGCCTCCCCACCAGCAGGTGCCCCTTCAAGAAGGGTGTCAGCTGCTGGTGCTGGGCCTTCGGGGGCAGACACAGCGTCGTGCGGGCCGTAAACTCCGCTCCTCCTTTGTCAGGATCGGATGTCGATGACGCAACCAGCGGCAGAGAATCGTGATCAGGGGAGCAACTTCGAGGGCGAATCCCGCCAGTTCTCCGCCCAACAATCCTGGCCGCCGCCGCCGCCGCAACATCCAGGCTGGCCAGAGCAACCCCCGCTGCGGCTCGTTTCCCCAAACGAGGCCGATCCTGAACAGTTTCAGCCGCCTGCGCCGCTGCGATCCCTTGGCTTGACTCGCCCTTCCCTCACGTCGGACCTGGACAGTGAACTCCAGGCAGCCCGCGAGGAGCTGCAGGCGCTGCATGAGCTGCTTGAGGAATTGCCATCAATCCTGGAGCACAAGTTCCAGCACCGCCTGCAGAGCGCCTTGATGGAGCAGCGTCGCCTGCTCGGCGAAAACGCGGCCTTGCGCAGCAGCCTCGCCCAGCTCCTGCCTGAAGGGGCCCTACCGGTGGCCAAACCCACCCCCCGGTTGCTCTTACCGCCGGCCCTGGAGCGGGCTGGTGCCTTGGGCCAGACGCTGCGTCAAGTGCTGCGCCGCGGCCGCGACGACGGGGCGGGGGCCAACCCCGATCCCGGTGCCGACCCGACCACATCCAGCCCGCCTGATTGAAGCAATCGCTGGGCTTTTTGGCTCAGCCGCGACGCTGCCGAGCCGCCCAAAGCCGTGTCGGCAGCCCCCAGACGTAGATGAAACCTTCGGCGGCTCGGTGGTCGAAGCGATCCTCCGCGCCGTAGGTCGCCATGTCCGGCACGTAGAGGCTGTCGGACGCGCTGCGGCGACCGATCACGGTGGCGTGGCCCTTGTGCAGCTTCAAGCGCACGCTGCCGTTGACGCAGTCCTGGGTGGCGGCGATAAAGGCATCCAGCGCCTGCTTGAGCGGTCCAAACCAAAGGCCCTGGTACACCAAATCCGCCCAGCTGGCCTCCACCTGTCGCTTGTAGCGCTGCACATCCGCCGCCAGGGTGAGACTCTCCAGCTCCTGGTGGGCCCGGATCAGCAGCAGCAGTCCCGGCGTTTCGTAGATCTCCCGGCTCTTGATCCCCACCACCCGGTTCTCGATCATGTCCAGCCGACCGAAGCCATGGCTGCCGGCCAGAAGATTGGCGCGGCGGATCAAGCTCACCGGATCCAGCCGCTCGCCATCAAGGCTCACCGGATCGCCCCGCTCAAAGCCGATCTCCACGATCTGGGGCTGCTCCGGCGCCTGCTCCACGGAGCAGGTCATGGCGTAGATCTCCTCCGGAGGCGCCACATCGGGGTCTTCCAGCTCACCGGCTTCGATGCTGCGGCCCAGCAGGTTGAGATCGATCGAATAGGGCGAGCGCTTGCTCACCGGGGCGGGAATGCCGCAGCGTTCGCCATAGGCGATCGTTTCCTCGCGGCTCATCCCCCACTCGCGGGCGGGCGCCAGCACGGTGAGATCGGGGGCCAGGGCGCCGATGGCCACATCAAAGCGCACCTGGTCATTGCCCTTGCCGGTGCAGCCATGGGCCACGGCATCGGCCCCGACCTCCCGGGCGATCTCCACCAACCGGCGGGCGATCAGGGGCCGGGCCAGGGCCGTGGAAAGCGGGTAGCGCCCTTCGTAGAGGGCGTTGGCCCGGATCGCGGGGAAGGCGAATTCGGCGATGAAGGGGTCGATCAGGTCGTCGACGAGGGACTGGCTGGCGCCGGCGGCCAGGGCCTTCTGGCGGATGGGTTCGAGTTCATCGCCTTGGCCGAGGTCGGCGGCGAAGGTGATCACCTCCCGCACGCCCCACTCCCGCAGCAGGTAGGGGATGCAGACGCTGGTGTCGACCCCGCCGGAATAGGCCAGCACCACCTTGTTCGCCCGGCCCATCAGACCGACTCCTACTCAATGCCGTCCGATTCTCCCCCGCCGCCGGCTGGCTCCTGGACACTGGGGGTATCCAGGCTGGCAGGTGCCAGAGACCAGTGCATGAGCAGCCAGGCCAGCACGGCCAGGGGCGGCGCCAGCAACACCACCAGAATCAGATCGCCTCGGATGGGCAAGGGATCAGGCCAGCGCTGGCCCGCGGCCGCCAGGGCGGCGCTGATCACCAAGGCCAAGCCCCAGAGGCCCAACAGCTGGGGGAGCTTGGCCGCCCAGGAGCTGGATGGGGAGGCGGGGTCTGGCGGAACGACCATGGCAGGGAAAAGACGGAAGACGGGAGAGATGTCGTGCGGCGTGGGGCGTGGAAGCGAGGCCCGATGGGCACGGGCTGACGCAATTCCACGCCACCGCTTGCTAAGCTGTAGGGTCGGTTGGTACGTAAAGCTGGCCCTCAGCTTGGAGCCTCCGGCTAGGGGCGGAGGAACCGCAGAACCTGGGCTCAGGTCAAAGGGTCGCAGCGGGTGAGCCGCCTGCCACCGATGAGCCGCCGGACCATCCATCAGCCCGAATCCATCTGCCGGAAGGTATGAGCATTCTCGACACCATCAACCCCTCCCTCACCCGGTACCGCCGTGATGAGCCAGCTCCCGTTCTGCCCCTGCGGGAGGAGCCCGACCTGCTCAGCTTGCTGGAGGCCAGCGGCCGTTTGGTGGCGGATGAAGAGGCCGCCAACACCGAGGTGAGCACCGTGGAGGAGGAGGAGCTCTCGGCCCTGATGGGTGAGAAGGAGGAATACACCCAAGCCGAGGAACAGCCGGAGGAAGACTGGGAAGACTGAGGCCCCTGGCCGACCCGCCCGCTGGCATGAAAGTCGCCCTCTCGTGCAGGGCTTCCTGAAAATTTCACTGCCAATTCACTGCCAAGCTCGAAAGGATTGGGTTCGGCCGCGTTCGGAGGCGATTCAGCAGGGGCTGACGGCAGTTCTAGCGCCGCCGAAGCCGTGAGGCCAGGCCGCGGAGAGGACTTTGAGGCAACCCTGCCCTCTCGGACTTCCCTGGCCCTAGGGCCAGGGCCTCAGCCTGGTGGAGGGCAAGTCCCGAGCCCTACCCTCCAGCGAGGGAACCTTTGACAACTTCCCCTGGGACCCCTTGAGGTTCCTGGGGCGCCAGAGAAGAGCCTCGACCGCTCTGGGGGATGTCGGGTTGTTCAAAGCTTCACCCCGCAAACGCTTGGATGGCATCGTGCCTGCGAGCTTTCAGGCAGACGTGGCGTCCATGGTGGCACCAGGTTCGCGTGCCTGGCGTTGACCGATCATCCAGAAAGATCATGCTCCTGCAGGGCTC
>JBKCTK010000088.1:0-17453 GCA_046319055.1 Synechococcaceae cyanobacterium | reverse complement strand
CAGACTCGCTTGCGCCCGCCCCGCCAGCCCCCGTCCCGCCTGGCATGCCGCACCACGCCGATCGCCCCACGAAGTTCTGCGCCTGCTGCGGTCGGCCATTTCAGTGGCGGCGCAAGTGGAAACAGGTTTGGGACGAGGTGCGCTACTGCTCGGAGCGCTGCCGCAACCAGGCCCGGCGACCGGCTTCGCGCCGCCGCGAGGGCCCTGCCGTGGGGAGCGGTTGACCGCGTGGGCTCCTGGGGGCCGGTGTCCCTTGCCGAGGCGGCAGGCCTTGCGCCGCTCAATCCTGGGGAACCCCCGCAGTGACCGCACGAAATTTGCGGATTCCGGCTTCCTGAGCAGCAACAAGCCCCGCAGCCTCAGCCAAGGCGCCACAGCACGGCGGGCTGCGCATGGCGGCGGGGTCCGGAAAAGATGCCCCGCCTGGTTCGGCGATCGATCATGGCTGATCAGCTGGCGTTGCCTTAGGCCGCCCGCAGGGTTTCGGCTTTATCTTCAGCTTCAGCTTCGGCCGAGCCGCCTGGGGAGCCTGCGCCGGCCGCCCGCTGCAGGCCCACGTCAACCCCGACATGCTGGTCGGGCCTGCCGGTGATCAACAGGGCGGTGCGCTGGCGGGTGGCGATTTGCCACATCCATTTGCTGAACAGAGCGATGCGGTTCTCGGTATCGGGGATAAAGGCCAAATGGGCCAGGGCCCAGACGATCCAGCCGGCCAGCCCCGTGAGATGCCAGCCGCGCAGATCCGCCACGGCATACCAGGGACCGATCACCGCCATGCTGCCCAGATCCAGCCATTGGAAGCGTGAGCTGGTGCTTCCCTGCCGTTGGTTGAGGATGTCGCGGGCGACCCACCCGCCCATCTGCACCGCTGGCCCGGCCATCCCTGGCAACGGCTGCCCGTTGGGCGTGTGGGAATAGCAGCAGAGATCGCCAACGGCGCGGATTTCGGGATGGCCTGGGATCGAGAAATCCGGCTCCACCTGGAGGCGACCGCCGCGATCGATGGTGCAGCCGGTGCGCTCGGCCAACAGCTTGCCGAGTCGGGAGGCCCGCACGCCGGCGGTCCAGCAGATCGTGGCGGCTTCCAGGGTCTGCTCCCCCTCGGGTCCGCTCAGGGAGACCGCCCCGGAGCTGATCCCCTGCACCCGCAGCCCGAGGCGCAGCTCGACGCCGGCCTGCCGCAAATAGTTCCCCGCTGCGCCGGAGAGCTCCACGGCCATCGTGGGCAGAACCCGATCGACCAGGTCCACCAGGATCACCTTGCAATCGTCGCGTTGGAGTTGTTTGAAATCGCAGCGCACGGCGCGATGCATCAAGGCGATCAGCGAGCCGGCCAGTTCGCAGCCCGCCGGTCCGGCCCCCACCACCACCACGGTTTGCAGGAAGCGGCGACGCTGCGGATCGCGGGTCTGCTCTGCTTCTTCGAGGGCGCTGAGCAGGCGGCGGCGAATCTCATCGGCGTGCTCAAGGATCTTCATCGGTGGCGCCAGGCGGCGCCAGTGTTCCTGGCCGAAATAGGTGCTGCCGGAGCCGCTGGCCAGGACCAGCTGGTCGTAGCCATAGCGCTGGTTGTTGAACACCAGCTCCCGACGTTGGGGGTCGATGTCGACGACCTCCCCGAGCAGGATCTGGATGTTGCGAGCTTGTCCCACCATCTGGCGCAAAGGAGAGGCCACGTCGGCTTCCGAAACCAGGCCCGAGGCCACTTGGTAGAGCAGGGGTTGGAACAGATTGAAGTTGCGTTTGTCGATCAGGGTGACCCGCACAGGTTGGCGGGCCAGCACATGGCAAGCCTTCAGGCCGGCGAAGCCGCCGCCCACGATCACCACGTGGGGCCAGGCCCGCATCGCCTCTTCAGGCGGATCCAGTTCCAGGAAGAACCGCTCCATTGCCCCGGATCTGAACAGCAATTGCAACGTAAGAACCCGTCGCCGAGCCAGCGGTAGCGAATCTGACCGCGGTTGAGCCACGCAACAGCGGCCTGCGCCACCTGGTCGCAGCGGCCAACCCCCCGAGCCGGTGGCGATCGGCTTGAGTTGGGCTGGACAAGCCATGCCTAAGGCAGGGGAGGCTGACGAGCACGGCTGGCTTGGATCGGGGTTCAGGGCTGCAGCGCGCTGACGCTGAATGCGCGACTCACCCGGTCCCGAAGCAGGAGCGCGGATCGCTCGGTTCGCCGCTGGCGCTGCTGATCGGCTTGCGCGACGAGGCCGCACCGGCGCGACGGGGCCCCGCGACGGAACATGACCGAGCCGAGCGATGTCGGCGGGATCGCAGGATGGTGGAGGGATGGACGCCGAACTGGCGAAAGAAATCGGCCGAGAACGAGCTGGTGTTGCGATACCCCAGCTCCCTGGCAATCCCGGCGATGGTGTCGGTGGGTTGGGCCTGCTCCAGCCGAGCCATGGCAAATTTCAGCCGTTGCCGGCGCACGAACTGCAGCGGGGTACAGTCAAACTTGCTGCGGAACAAATACTGAAGTTGCCGCCCCGAGTAGTTGCTCTGCTCTTCAAGATCCGTGAGCGTGATCGGGCGATCGAGGTTGGCGAGGATGAAATCCACCAGATCATCGATGCGTGTGGCGTGCTGGCGATGCTGCCGCCGCCGCAAACCATCCAACTTGCCATTGGCATGCAACCACTCAATGGCAAGGCTTCGGAAAAACTGCTCCTCCAACCCCATGGCCTCGAGCAGCAATACATCCTCCTGAAGCAGCCGATCCATGAAGTCGCAGAGTTCACGCATCAGCCCGCCAGGCTTGCCGCTGACGGAAGAGCTGCTGGTCGGAAGGGTCTGCGCTTGCGTCAGATCAAGGGCCCCGTCGTCGTGGCCTAGCATGACCGCAAGGGTGCGGATCAGGCGTTTCGGCTCGAAATGACAGGCGATGCCCGAGCAATGGCCTGTGGTGACGATGCCGCCATTGTTGGGGCAAAAGAGCAAATCACCGGAAGCCGCTTCCAGTCGACGCCCGTCTTGTTCATAAACCACTGATCCGGCATAGCTGAGCCCGATGCTCAGCAAACCATCCGCCAAGCACTGCAGCTGCAATGGTGTGGTTTTTACCGGGTTCAGCTGCAATCGTGGCAAGGATATATTGCCGATTTGCAGTGAACCAGGTCTTGCGTCTTCCTGGTCTTGAAATGTGCAAAACTGGAGATGGCCGCGACCTGTTGCAACCAAGTCATCGGGAAGCCGTGTCGCCATCGGGATGGACTGCAGCGGTGTCGGCAGCAAGCGAAGGCGCTCGTAAGTCTTGGGAGATAGAGGTTGTGGAAACGTCTCCATGGGGGCTCCCCCGAGTACTACAGGGCTACAAGAAGAGGAGTAAGGCTAGTGATCAACTTGTTTCTGCAATTCTTGAAAAGTGTACGCAAAAGCAAGCCGCCCTGAGTCCACGTTGCGATGCAGCGATGGCCTTTGACGCCAGGAATGCAGGGTGGGAGCTTGGCCAATCTTATACCGGCTAGAAACCCAACCGAGCTATCTGAATTTCCCCGTACCCTAGAAGCGTCGGTGGGTGAAACTCCATCCATCAATAAAAGTGAACATCGCCCCTTGGGTTGCGGGCCTGGGGCGATCGCATGGTAAATCTGCGTCACGATTCGGTGGCGGAGGTGATTGAGTCATCCATTGTGCGAGGCGTTGGGCCAGGCTGACGAACCCCAGATTGGGGATGCCCATCGAGCAATTGTCCTGGAGCTGTCCTGGAGCTGTCCTGCAGGTGTCCGACCTCTCTTCTATGTTAACTGATGCATTTTTTGCATCAACAGATTGAGTGGCGTAGGGCCTGCGGGCCTGTCGAACCTGCTGGGATCGCGATCGAGGCAGGAGATCTCACGGTCACCCAAGGTTGCCAACAGCCCCCTTTGTCGAGTTGGCCTGCGGTCTGCTGGCCACTGAGGTGGTGGCCCTTTCCTGGCCAGGTTGGGCCTCAGGCCTGCCTCGGGGATGCCTCAAACTTCTCCCCGGCGGCCTGAGCTCGCGGCCTCGGCACTGCCAGAACTCACGTCAGCGCCTACGGGATCGCCCTGAAACCCAGCCGCACCTGACCGCTGCGTGCCAAGACGAGTGACTTTCAGGCAGCCCTGAGGTCTGCCTCCATCGCTGGAGCTCCCTGCGTCAAGTCGGGGAGGGCGCCCTGCAGCCGGGAGCCACGGAGGCACCGTGAAGACGGGTTCCAATCCATGCGCCGCAGGGGGGCGCCGCGCGGGGGGAAGACCCGGCCGGGGCGCGCTGCGCTGAAATTGGCCGTTGGAATGCTGCCGGCGGGTCCTGCTCCGACTCTGCGGCAGGGGTTGGGCAGGGCCCCTCGCCTCCCATCGGGTGGATGGGCCGTTGTGAGGCCAAAAAAAAGCCCCCATGGGGGGGCTGGCCGTGAGACTCGACTCCAGGGAAGGGGCTGGACCCGTTCCACCAGATCAGGATCGGAGCACAATGCGGGCGTTGTCCGATCCGCATCCGGCTACGGATCACTCCTCATCTTCACCGGTTGCACCAGCGGGCACCAGTCGGATCTGGCGACGACCGAGCTTGATCTCAAACACATCGCCTGGCTGCAGGCCCAATTGGGTGGTGTAAGCCTTGCCCACCAACAGGTTGCCGTTGAACAGCACCTTGGTGTTGAAGCTGAGCTTGCGGCCGGCGCGGCCTGGGGATTTGGGCTGACCGCCCAGGTTCATTCCCTTGGCTTCCAGCAGGGCCTCGTAGAAGGCCGTGAAGTTGAGGCGCTCCGTGCCGTCTTTCTTGGTGCTGACGTAGCCACAGCTACGCACCAGGTCGGATTTGGAGGCATCGCCAAGTTCCTTGACCTTGGCGAGGAGATCTGAGCCCGTGAGCATGGTTGTCACCATCAGTGGAATCAGCATAGCGAAGGGCCACCCGCCCAATGCAATCACCGCCGCAAAAGAGGATTGGGCAACGCTGATCGCTGGTCGGAGGCTAGAAATGCCGATACTCGCAATCTTAGCGCTTGCTCCTCAGCTTGGCAGCCTTGCCTCGTCACGACCGCTGTAGCCATGCAGCTGCAGCCAGCGGTGCCGTGAATCTGGTTAACCGCTTGGATTGCGGCCGGGGCAGGCAGCCGAAGCCCAACCCCGCTGCCGAGATTGCCCAGCAGATCAGCAGCAGGCGGCCATCGCTGCCCAGCCTCAGGGCGAGCAGCGATTGCTGCATCGATGGCGAAACGAGCAGGCGCTCGACCTAGTGGCTCGAGCCTGTGTCCACGCGATCAGCAGATCCAGGATGTCAGCTCCTGCAAAACCATAAGCCCTGGTCAGTGGCCCGAGGCACGCCGCTGGGCGGCTGGCGGCGCATCCATGCCGACAGCTACATGGAGCACTAGCACGAGCTCAGCAACCCAATAGGCCGGAGCCCTGTTGCCATCAGGGTCCAGGCGTCCAGTGTTGCTGCGCTTCCAGGCGAACACCGAGGCTGCCGTCCCGCCATGGGCCGTGGCTAAGGGGTCGGGCGCTTGAGCCCTGAACAACCAAATCAGGGCCTGGGCTCATCGTGCAGGGAGCCCTCCCGCTCAGTCAGCACCGATGGATCGCCAGCCAGGGGAGGTGGTGCCACGCAGGCTGGGGCGCTGCGGTGATCGTGCGGATCTCCGTGTGGCTCGCTTCAGTCCACAGCCAACGCAATCGCTGGCCAGATGGACAGTGTCTCGCCTCCGGGCCCTCTCCCTGGCCAGCAAACGCCAAGTTGGTGCCGCCGCCGTCGCGCGGTGGGCAAGCCTCCGGCGTGCCATTCCCCTCGGCGCGCGATGGACGCTGATCCAGAGCGGCGCAAGATCCCGTCGTTGGTTGGGCGTGCACCAGAGCGATGGCTCCGCTGTCGGGTTCAGGCCTGATCAGCGGTGTGGCAGCCCGCGCCGATCGCGGTAGCGCGAAGCTGCCGGCGCGGCCCGCCTCAACCCCGCGGCTGCCCTGCCGCTCGCCGCCGCCGCCCGCTTCGGAGGGTGCCCATCTTGCTGAGCTGCGCTGCCGATACCCAGCGAGGACTCGGCGGCAGCGTGGCCCGCGGCTGGTTGGCCGATCTGAAGCGCAAGCCAGGTCGAACGATCGATGGGGCCCTCTACCCCCGTTCGCCCCCGCATCGGAGCTCTTCGCCCGTTTTCTGCGGCAGGTTGGCGTAGGCAAGAACGCCCTCGACCCACAACGGAGTGTCCCTGTTTCGGGTCGGGCGCTCCGGGCCGTGGTCCCCCGGTGTGGGATGACACGTTGTGCAACGGCTGGCGCACCAGAAGGATCAGCTCTGCGTGCCGCAGCCGCCAATCGGGGCCGCGTTGGCGCGGACCTGCGCATCGACGTCCGTTGGGGCATGGTGGCTGCCCATGCCGGCGGCGTGGCCTTTCAACGCGGTCTCGGTCGCGGCCGGCTGGCCCGCAAGAGCTTGTTGCTCAGCTGGAGCTTCAGGGTGGCCGGCCTCGGCCAGCGCTCGTTGCAGGGGCAGGCGGCGCGACTCACCCGGCGGGTGCTCGATTCCCATGACCATTCGGATCATCTGTGGCCGCGCATCGGATTGGTGGCCCGGTGCATGCCCCTTCCCTTGGCGATCCAAGGGCGCCCCAGTGCCCCAGCGCCTCAGCGGCGCAAGCTTGCCGCAGGTGCTGGGGCGGCCGCGGCGCAACGGGCTCGCTCGATTCAGTCCAAGTTCCAGACCGTCACCACGGGGATTCCTCGCTCGCCAGGCTTAACGTTGGCTGCTACGACCCGCCGCCGTGCCGAGGGCCGCCGCGATTCCCGCCGCTGAGCGCCGGGCCCACGCCGTGCGGGCCTTGCTTGAGCTGGCTGACGCCATGGCCCCGGATCAAATCAGCACGGCGGCCACCGCCGCGCACATGGGCGTCAGCCATGGGGCCCTGTTCCGGCATTTCCCTAGCCGCGAGGCCCTGTGGGAGGAGGCGGTGCGTTGGGCCACCGCCTCTTTGGCGGCCGACTTCGATGCGGTGGATCGCGTGGATCAGCCGCCTTTGGCCCGGCTGGAGGCCCTGCTGCTTTGCCATGCCGATTTCCACCTGCGCCAGCCGGGGCTGATGCGCATGCTGTTCGCTGAGCTGCAGCGCCCGGGCACCAGCCCAGCGCGGCAGCGTGGCCAGCGCTTCCTGGCCCGCTTCCGCGATCGGCTGGCCCAGCTGCTCGCGCTTGCGCAGGAGACAGGCCAACTGCGCCGGGATCAGCCGGACCAGGAGCTCGCCAGTCTGTTGATTGGCGCCAACCAGGGCTTGCTGCTGCAGGCGCTGGTGTTCGGCAGCCACGAGGATCTGCTGCCGCGGCTCCGCTCCGCCCAGCGCTTGATCCTCAGGGGCGTCCTGGTGCAGCCTGATCCTTGGGCGGTCGGCCCAGCAGCAGCACCAGCGGTGTCGCTAGCAGGAAGACCAGCGCCACCGCGCGGAAGACATCGCCATAGGCCAGCAGCGCCGCCTGGCGATCCACCTGCTGGCTGAGCAGATCGAGGGCCTGATCCATCGGTAACCTCCCCCCGGCGGAGTTGTGAGCCAACCAACCGCTGAGCAGCTCCAGGCGGTGCTGAAGCAAGGGATTGGTGCTGGTCAGGTGCTCCACCAGCTGGGCGCGGTGCACGGCTCGCTGGTGATCGAGCAACACGGTGAGCAGGGCGATGCCGAAGGTGCCGCCCAGCTGGCGCGTGAGGTTGAAGAAGCCGCTGCCCGCCCCGACCTCCTGACGGGGCAAGGGGCCGAGGCTGGCCAGGGTCAGGGGCAGGAACATCAGCACGGTGGTCATGCCGCGGAAGATCAGCGGCCAGAACAGGCTGCTTTCGCCCGTATCCGGCCCGATCTGGGCCAGGTTGAGCATGGTGAACGTCATGCCTAGGGCGCCAGCGGCGATCAACCAACGCGGATCGAATCGCTGGCTGTGGCGTCCCAGCACCGCCATGGTCAGCGCCGAGGCGAGGGCTCCCGGGAGGATGAGCAGGCCGGTCTGGGTGGCGGTGTAGCGCAGCACGGTCTGGGCGAAGACGGGCACCACGAAGATGGTTCCGTAGAGGCCCATGCCAAGCACCAGGGAGAACAGGCTCCCCCCCACCAGGGAGCGGTGGCGCAGCACCCGCAGATCCACCGCGGGACGGGGCTGGCGCAGTTCCCACCACACGAATGCCGGCAGGGCCACCGCCGCCAGCAGCGACAACCGGCGGATGCCGGCGTTATCCAACCAGTCGAACTGGTGCCCCTGCTCGAGAACCACCTGCAGGCTGGCCAGGCCGGCGGTGAGCAGCAGGATGCCAACCCAGTCCACCCGGCTGGCGACGGTGCGCATGGGACGGCCCTGGTCATCGGCCCAGCTGCGATCGCGATCGGCGGGGATAAAGGCCAGGGCCATCAGCACGGTGAGCAGGCCGAAGGGAAGGTTGATCAAGAAAATCCAGCGCCACCCGAGCCCGTCGGTGAGCCAGCCGCCGAGGGTGGGACCAAGGGCTGGGCCCACGAGCACCACGATGCCGAACACCCCCTGGGCAACCCCCTGCATCGCCTTGGGAACGGCCTGGAACATGATCGCCTGGCCTTTGGGCAACAGCCCACCGCCCAGCACTCCCTGGGCGATGCGGGCCAGCACGAGCACCAACAGGTTGGGCGCCAGGCCGCAGGCCACGGAGGATGCCGTGAAGCCCAACAGGCAGAACACGAAATACGTGCGTTGGCCGAACAGCTCACTCAGCCATTCGCTCAAAGGGATCATCACCACACTGGCCATGGCGTAGCCGGTGACCACCCAGCCCACCTCCGCCAGGGTGGCGCCGAGGTTGGCCTGGATGTGCGCCAGGGCGACGTTGGTGATGCTGACGTCGATCACCTCAAGCATCGCCCCGATCGAGGCGGTCACCACGACGGCCCACTGGCGAGGCGTCATCGGCGGCGGATGCGCACGCTGGCCGAGAGGCCCGGCACGAGGCGCGGCTGCAATGCCGGAGGCACATCCTCCAGGCTGATGCGGGCCGTCACCCGTTGCACCACCTTGGTGAAGTTGCCGGTGGCGTTGTCGGGAGGCAGCAGGGCGAAACGGGCGCCGGAGGCGGGGGCCACGCTCAGCACATGACCATGCAGTGGGATGGTTGGGAAGGCATCGATGCTCACCTCAGCGGGCTGGCCGGGACGCAGGGCTTCCAGTTGGGTTTCCTTGAAGTTCGCCTCCACCCAAGGATTGGAGGACACCAGGGTCATCAGCGGTTGGCCGGGTTGCACCTGGCGGCCGGGCTCGGCCGTGAGCGAGCCGATGCGACCGGCACTGGGCGCCAGAATGCGCTGATAGGAGAGTTGCAGGCGAGCCGCGGCCAGGGTGGCCTCCGCCTGGAGGATGCGGGCCCGGGCGGCGGCGGCCTTTTGCTGTTGCACACCCACCTGGCTCTGGCTGGCGCGGGCCTGCAGGGCGCTGGCCTCGCTGCGGGTGAGCTGGCCTTGGGCCTGGCGGAAGCTGGCGCGAGCCCGGTCCACCTCCTGGCGCGAGACCCCCCCCTCACGGAGTAGAAACTCGAGACGGCGCAAATCGGCCGCGGAGCGTTCGTATTCCGCTCGCGCCACCTGCTGATCGGCGGCCGCCTGATCCGCGGCGGCGGCGGCGCCGCTGCGGCTGGAGCCGGCCTCGGCTTGCAGGGCATCCGCCTGGCGCCGGGCTTCCAGCAGATCAGCCTGGGCCCGCTGAAGCGCGGCCTGGGCATCGCGGCTGTCGAGCAGCACCAGCGGCGTGCCCGGGTTGACCTGCTGGTGCTCTTGCACGGGAACTCTGGCGATGGTGCCGGGCAGCCGGCTGGAGATCTCCACCAGGTGGGTCTGCAGCTGGGCATTGTCGGTTTCCTCAACTCCCCAGTGGTTCTGCAGCCATTTGCCCCCGGCCGCAGAGGCGGCGAGCAGCACCAGGAGCGGCAGCAGGAGGCGCCGGGTCCCGAAGCTTGCTGGCAACATCGACTGAACCCGCCGCACGCACCGCTCCAAGTGAGCACTTACTCACAGCAACCTAAGTCAGGCCCTGCTGGGCCTTAGGGGCAATTTCGGGGTCCTGCCAGGGGCCAGCGGCTCGCCAGCGTGGGGCAATAGCGCCACTTGGGCCCCACGAAACCACTCCTATTTCACATTTCACGGCTCAACATCAGTCATCACGTTGTGTGGCAGAACTGCCAGGGGGGGGCGTCGTGCGTATAGGTGTAGTCTTCAGGCCAGTATCGGGGCTTCTTAAGCCGACTGTCCCGATACCGGTCTACGGGCGCTCCGTTGGGAGCGCCCCTCCCTCTTGCTTCACCGAGACCCGGACTCACCCAACGCTGCCCGTGCATGCAGGCGACCTCCGTGCCGCAGCGGCCAGCGCTCACCAACCGAGCGCCGCACCGCCTGCCCACCATGGCGCTGGCCGAGACAGGTTGCAGCCGCTAGCCAGGCCCGAGGCCCGAGGCCAAGACGGCGCCCTGCCACCTGGATGCGTCGCGCACCTGCCGACTCCCCACAGCGCTCAGCCCGCCGTTAGCGCTCCACAACGGCTCGGAACAGCGACGGTTGTTGCACAACCTTCCACCGGCTCATCCCACCACATGGCAGCGCTTCCACCCGATGGCAGCCGATCGCCGGCAGAAGCGGATCGGAAGCTGGGCCTGCCTTCCGCATCCCCGCCATGCCTGCCCTGGGGCTGGCCGAGACAGCGCCCTCAGCCATGGCGAGGCCGCTGGAAAGCCCACCACGTCTGCACGACAGAGGCCCGGTCGAGCCAGCCACTAGCCTCTTGAAAGCGCGGATTTGAGAGGCGGGTCCACAGGTTGATCGCTTTCAGAGGCACCCGCCTGGCGCGATTCAGTTCGTTCCCATTCAGGCTTCTCAATATGACGCGCCTGGTGGTTCGCGAACCAGAGCTGCTGTCGAAGGGTGCGAAGTGGTTCTGGGATGTGCTGAAACGCCACCCTGCGAGTACGGGCGGACGCCCCTGGGTGCTGACCGATCCAGGCCTGCGGGGGCAGGACTACCGCGAATGGCTTGAGGCGATGGCAGCCGCTGCTGCTCGCGAGCGCAAGCAGGCCAAACAGTGGCTCCAAGAGCAGGTGCAACCTCCTCAGATCTCGATACTCTTAACGATCTGCGGATCGAATCCTCACTGGTTGCATGAGGCGATCGTTTCGGTGCGCCAGCAAACCTATCCCCTTTGGCAACTGTGCATCGCCTGGGATCAGCCTCCCGAGGCTGCCACAGCCACGCTGTTGACCAGATTTGCACAGCGGGATGCTCGCATCCGCCTCCAAGCCAAGGCTGAAGAGCAGCTTTCGAGCATTCCCTATGGCTCGAGGCTCAACAAGGCCCTCTCCTTGGCCAGCGGCGACTGGTTGGCCTGCTTGGGAGCCCAGGACCGACTTAGCCCTGATGCCTTGATGTGGGTGGCCCGCACCATTGTTGCCGAACCGCAGGCACAGCTGTTGTTTTCCGACGAAGACAAAATCAGCATCAGCGGTAAGCGCCATGACCCTTACTTCAAGTCAGCCTGGAATCCGAGCTTGCAGGAGGGGCAGAACATGCTTGGCCGTTTGAGTGTTTACAACACGGAGCTGGTGCACCGGGTGGGAGGCTTCAGGGGCGGCTATGAGGGCGCTGAAGACTACGACTTGGCACTCCGATGCAGCCGTGAGATCAGGATGAATCAAGTCATTCATATACCGCGTATTCTCTATCACATGAGAGTTGATGGTCGCGCTGGTCTTGCTGCATTTTCTTTGAACCGTCAAGCCCAAGATTCGGCATGCAGGGCTCTCCAAGATCAGCTTTCCAGTTCAGGTATTCGTGCAGAAATTGAGATCACTCCTGCCGGCCTGAGAGCTCATCTCCCAGTGCCGGCTGATGCACCCTTGGTCAGCATCGTTGTGCCCACACGGAATCGCATCGAAGTCTTGAAACCTTGCTTGAAGAGTATTTTAGAGGGCACTGATTATCCACGGCTGGAGCTGCTGGTTGTCGACAACAACACGGATGACCCGGCAACGCTTGCCTATCTCGAATGCCTCGGCCATGATCACCGTGTAACCGTGCTGCGAGACCGTCGCGAATTCAACTATTCCGCCCTCAACAATGCTGCCGTTGAGAGAGCTAAAGGTCAGCTGGTTCTGCTGTTGAATAATGATGTTGAGGCTGTGGAGCCTGGCTGGCTCAGGGAGATGGTGGCCCAGCTGGCGCGGCCCGGTGTTGCGGCTGTGGGAGCCAAGCTCCTGTTCCCAAATCGCCGCATCCAGCATGCCGGCATCATTCTCGGGATGGGAGGAGTGGCCGCCCATGGCCACCGCGATAGGGAAGCCCATGACGCGGGCTACTTTGGGCGCACAGCTCTCGTGCAAGATCTCTCTGCTGTAACCGGTGCCTGCATGCTTGTTTGGCGTCATCTTTACCTACAGCTGGGCGGGCTGGATGAACAGCTAGCTGTAGCATTTAATGATGTGGATTTTTGCTTGCGATTACGCAGCGCGGGCTGGCGCATTGTGTACACACCATTTGCCTGCCTGATTCATCATGAATCGGTAACCCGTGGCGCCGAGAACGCCGACTCGCCACGCTTTCAAGCCGAGGTGCGATTGATGATGCAGCGCTGGCAGACGTGTCTGCAGGCCGACCCCGCCTACAGCCCCCACCTCAGCCTGACCCGCACAGATTTCAGCTTGCCTTGGCCGCCGAGACGCTTCCCGAATCACCGGGGACCTGACCTGGGGCCGATCGGCAAATAATGCACAAACCAGTGGGCTTGAATGGGGGCTCAATGAACCGCAAAGACGACGAAAGATCGAGGGAAGCGCCACAATGTAGGGATCGAATCTGGCGTTGCCTCTGATGCACGTCTAGTCGGATTGAAGTTTCATCTGATGATGGTTTGATCGGATTGAAGATGGGTCTGATTGAAGTTGGATCTGATTGAGCATAATCGAACTGGCGGTTGCTCAAGTTGTCTCTCTATTCAATAGCCACGCCCTTTTCTTGGACGAGGCGAGGGAGCTCTCAAGCTGATTTTCTGCGTGAAACAGGCCCAGCCTGCCCTTGGCATTGCCCCCTGAGGCTCCAACAGGCAACGGCAAGCTCCTAGATCCGAAATCGTGCCTAAAATCTGGCATCGATAATCTCGTGCCCTATTGCCGCCGGAGGCTGTTCGCGGCTTGTCTTCGATTGGACCCGAGCCAGGTCACCTTCACCAATCGCTACACACAGGCGATCCAGCCCTGTGCCAATCTCGATAGGGCGATTGCTGGCAACGGAAAATCACCATTCCCCGGCCCAAGACCCTCGCGGATCCCCAACCTGGGGCAAACTAGCTTCGATCTCCCCTGGTGATCCCATGAGACGACTATCCCCGATGCCGTTGTTGCACCGTCCGATGGCTTGGAAGATCTCCAGCCGTGGCCCATCGAGGCTGTTGCGTCGGCCCCAGGCATCGGCCACTCCCGCCTGTTTCCGCTCCGCAGCTGCCGTGGAAGCCCCCCTTCCCCGCACCTATTGGAAGGGTCGGGCCTGGATGGAGGGGTTTTCGGCGGTGCTGCTCACCACCTTGATCACCTCAACCGTCCACGCCGCGCCGGAGCTCTTTAGCCAGTCGCCGCTCCAGAGTCTGGAAACCATCAAAGGGTTGGTGCTGCCGGGCCTGGCTCCGTCCCGCAGCAGCGTGCTGCTCGACTGCCCTTGAGCAGAACAGACGAAGAACGCACTTGCTCACGGGGCGACGCAGTGATGCGTAAGACGAAGTGATTCGTCAGAGGTGGTGGGCCCTGGTCGGCTTGCCCCAGTTGGCGGGATTCCTGCTTGAACCCGGCCTTGGGCCCATCCTCAGCCGCCGGGTCTTCCGCTTTGGGAAGGCTTGAACCCAGGCCGCCCTTCAGCCCAGGCCGCCCCCTCCCCGTGCTGGATGGCGGAGGCGCGGGAGGAGAGGTTCAGGTGACCCCCGGCTCGCCCTCTCGGCCGGGATGCCACACCAGCAGGTGCTGACGATGGGAGGCATCAAATCCCAAGTGGCGATAGAAGCTCGCCCTGTTGGTCGTCATCAGGTAAACCCGCTCCACGCGGCGCACCGGCTCGCAGCGCAGCAGTTCCTCCACCACGCGCCGGCCCAGCCCCTGGCCCTGATGGCTCTCGGCCACGACCACATCCCACAGCACCGCCCGGAAGACCCCGTCGCTGCTGGCGCGACCGAAGCCCACCAGTTGTCCGTGCTCCCAAAGGCTCACCACCGCCTGGCTGCCCGCGAGCATGCGGCGCAGCTGGGCGGTCTGGCGCCCCTGGGCCCAGAAGCTGTGCCGATCCAGCAGCCGTTGCAGCTGGGCCAGACCAGCGGGCCAGAGACGCAGGCGCAAAGCGCCGGCGCGGTGGCGGATCACCACGATCGACCGCATGGATGGCCTCTCGCCGCGGGGATCCAAAGCAGGGGTCCGAATTGCCAAAGAAAAATCCTCGCCTGCGGGCTGCCCCACGCCTGACAACGGCCAGCTTCAAGGCGTGGCGGCGCCAACGGGGCTTGCCCCATCGCGTCCAACCTGACCTCAAGCTGCCGCGACCCAGCAGCCGAGCTCCATCGCTTGATGGGCCACCTCAAGGTCGAGATCCCGCCCGCGGGCCTGGGCCGCAAGCCGGCTGGTGGCCTGCAGGTCGATATCCGTCGGCATCGGCACCGCAGCCTTTGGGGAGAGCCAGGCGGCATTTGAGCTGACGTGTCGCTCTGACAGTGTTGAGGCAGAAGCGGATTTGGGGGGAGGCGATCGCCGCCTCCAGCCCGGAACGGGCCTGGCCCCATTGCCTTCCTGGTGAGGACCGGTAACTTCCGGGCCAGCAGCATTGAGGGGCATGGCTTCCAGACGGTCCGACGCGGCGGTCGAACGTTCCGTGGCCCCCGGGGCAGAGCCAGCAGCTGCTCAGCCGGACAACCTCAACCACACCACCATGCCGGAGTGGCTGACGCGGGTGCTGCAGCAGGGTGTCAAGCCGGAGCAGGCCCTGGCCGTCATCGGGCTTGGCTTGATGAATGGCCTGGCGGAAGCGCCCAGTGAACACTCCTGGCTTTGGACTGGGGAGGGTGACGAGCCTGCCGGCGTCGATGCCGGCGCCCTGCATCAGCGGCTGGAGACGGTCCAGCTGGCCCTCGAGACCGGTGCGCCGCTCAGCACCGCCGAAGTCACCCTGTTGCTCGGCGCCCGCCCCGGAGCTGCCGAGGTGCAGCGCGGTGGGCTGACCGCCCGACGCCAGGGGCGCAACGTGTGGAAGCTCACCCGCAGCGGCGAGGCTGCTCAAGGTGGTGGCACCGCGTTTCGCGAAGGCTTCCGGCGCCGTCTCTGACGAGCTGCGCAACGGCCGCTGGGAACAACCTGCCCAGCCAGCTCCTCCGGCTTCAGGCCCTGGATCCCCTGGTTGGCAGGGGCAATCGAGGCTCTGCTGGGGGCCACGTCCAGCCGCACCAAATTCCCAACAGTTATGACGAGCCCTGGCACGCGGCGCGCTGGCTGGCTAGTTGTGTGGTTTCCGCCGGATCTCCATGGTCGCCACCCCCGCCAGCGCTCCAGCTGCGCTGCCCGAGGTGCTGCGCGAAAACGGCCAACGGGAAGTGTTTTGTGGGCTTACCTCGATCGTGTGGCTGCATCGCCGCATGCCGGATGCCTTTTTCCTGGTGGTGGGATCACGCACCTGCGCCCACCTGATCCAGAGCGCCGCGGGCGTGATGATTTTCGCTGAACCCCGCTTTGGCACCGCGATCCTGGGGGAACGGGATCTGGCCGGCCTGGCCGATGCCAACGAGGAGCTCGACCGGCTGGTGGTGGATCTGCTGGAGCGGCGGCCGGAGATCCGCACGTTGTTCCTGGTGGGCTCCTGCCCCAGCGAGGTGATCAAGCTCGACCTGGCCAAGGCCGCCGAGCGCCTCAGCCAGCGCTACCTGGGCCGGGTGCGGGTGCTCAACTACTCCGGCAGCGGCATCGAAACCACCTTCACCCAGGGGGAGGATCAGGCCCTGCTGGCCCTGCTACCGCTGCTGCCCAGCAGCGACGAGGACCAGCTGCTGATCGTCGGCACCCTCGCCGATGCGGTGGAAGACCGCTTCGTGGCGCTGTTCGAGCGCATGGGCATCGCCAAGGTGCGCTCCCTGCCGCCGCGACGCTCCACCGAGCTGCCGCCGGTGGGGGCTGGCACCCGGGTGCTGCTGGCACAGCCGTTCCTGAGCGGCACCGCCCGGGCCGTGGTGCACCGCGGCGCCCAGCTGATCGAGGCCCCCTATCCCTTCGGCGTGGAGGGCAGTGCCGCCTGGATGGCCGCCGCGGCCGCCGCCTTCGGTTGCCCCGACAGCCAGGTGGCCGCGGTGCTGGATCCGCTGGTGGAGCGGGGGCGCCGCGCCCTGGAGCCGCACCGCCAGCGCCTGGCCGGTCGCCGGCTGTTCCTGCTGCCCGATTCCCAGATGGAGATCCCGCTGGCTCGCTTCCTGGCCCGCGAATGCGGCATGGAGCTGGTGGAGGTGGGGGTGCCCTATCTCGATCGCCAGCTGATGGCCGCCGATCTGGCCCTGCTGCCCGAAGGCACCCGCATCTGCGAGGGCCAGGACGTGGAGCGGCAGCTGGAGCGGGTGCGGCGGGAGCGGCCCGATCTGGTGGTCTGCGGGCTGGGCCTCGCCAATCCGCTCGAGGCTGAGGGCATCGCCACCAAATGGTCGATCGAGCTGGTGTTCAGCCCGATCCACGGCTGCGACCAGGCGGGCGACCTGGCCGAGCTGTTCGCCCGGCCGCTGCGGCGCCGAGGGCTGCTGGCTTTTGGCTAACGCTCACCCAATGAGCCCCTGAACGCCCGCCGCCGACACCTGGCGCCCGAGCCCAGACCCAGGGCCCCGACTCGCCACGTCGTCGACAGCAGCCCAACGGGCGGGCCCGTCGCCACAGAGCTCTCGGCACCAGGATCCCCCTGACCCCCCAACCCTTCATTCAGCGCTTCCTCCGCCCTTTACCGCACCCGCCATGGAACTCACCCTTTGGACCTAAGAAGGCCCGCCCCATGTGGGCGCCATGCGCATCGCCGCCTCGATGCAAGGGGTGCACTACGTGCTGCACGCGCCCCAGGGCGACACCTACGCGGATCTGCTGGTCACCATGATCGAGCGGCGCGACCGGCGCCCACCCGTCACGTACACCACCTGCCAGGCCCGCGACCTGGGGGGCGACACGGCCGAACTGGTGAAGAAGAGCGTGGCCGAGGCGGTGGCCCGCTTCCAACCGGAGGCGTTGCTGGTGGGCGAGAGCTGCACTGCCGAGCTGATCCAGGACCAGCCCGGCGCCCTGGCCGCCGGCATGGACCTGGGAGGCATCCCGATGGTGAGCCTGGAACTGCCGGCCTACTCCAAGAAGGAGAACTGGGGTGCTGCCGAAACCTTCTACCAGCTGGTGCGGGGCCTGCTCAAGGACCAGATGCCGCCCCCCGGCAGCCCCAAGATCGATCCCGGCCGCTGGCGCGCCGAGGGCCGCCGGCC
>JBKCTK010000087.1:0-4826 GCA_046319055.1 Synechococcaceae cyanobacterium | reverse complement strand
GAGCCGGGCTGCCCAGACCACCAACAGCGAGGAGAACAGGGCGATCAGGCTGAGGGCAATGCCACCGAGCACCTGCGGGAAGCCCAGGCGATCAGTGCCACCACCTGTTAAAAATCTTGTAGCTGTTCAGGGGGCGGGATGAATCTGAGACCCATTTCAGCGCAATGGGTCTGCTCCCCCGGCTGACACTTGGAGATCGCTCAAAATCCATCGCCGTGGCCCTAACAAGCCCATTTCAGGCCACGAGACCCGCCACAGGCACTACAGATAGCGCCTTGGAGATCCGCATGCCCCATATCCAGTCCCTGAACAGGTACGGTCGAACAACTGACCATGGAACCTGATCTGGGGATCCATTGGGGATTGGATTGGTTTCAGAGTGTCAAGCTCTGATGGATCCCCAGCCACCCAACTCGTAGATCCCCATTCTGCTGCAGAGGGTTTCGGACTTGTGTCAGTCAGAAGGCCCCAGCCAGGCCAGACGATCCTCGTCATCAAGAAATATCATCGCGTCTGTCGCCGCGCGAAGTCACGGGATAGAGCCCGCCGGCGCTACGAGCCTTTCTGCTTTGGCCACAATGGATCAAATGTTCTCATCCTATGCAAGATATGCAGAATGGGACCACGCACTCCCAATATGGGGTGCTGGACGTAAAGGGTGCCAATCTGTTGATGAACCTTGAGTCGAACCTTAAGATCATTGGCAAGCTGCATGCCTGCCCCACTGTAGATATCGATCTCCGCCTTCGGCGCATATCCTGCGTTCTCTAATACTTTGGACATAGCAGCAACTCTTGACGGATCATGCTCCTTATTCTTATTCTGAAGCTGATCGATTGCAACTAATAGACAAGTCAAATCTGTTCCAGAAGATTTGCCTATCTCAAATTGATCCTGAAGCGCTGCAAGTTCAATCCGAGGAGCTTCTACCTGTTTATACTCTTTTCTCAATCTATCAATCAGCGAATTGGCGGGTTTCTGGAAATTTGCATCATAATCCCTAATTAATTTATCCAACCATTCCGGGATAAGCCCATTTTTGGGGTCGACACTGAAGGCATATTGCCAGTTCTTTGGATTCCCCGATGTCTGGAAAGTTCCTCCTCTAAAAACATAGCTAATTCCTGCGATATTGATGCTTTTAACATCCCTCAACTTATTGAGACGCTTGACTTCATTAGCGTAATCAAAGGGGGTTTCCGGTTTCTTGTCAAAGCCTAGCAATTCTTTCAATTTTTCAACTTTCGACAATTGCTCATAGTTGAAAACAGCCATCTTTCCCGTCCATGGAACGTTCATTCTTGCATCGTCACCTTCTGAACGTAAGGCAAGTATCTGGTTCGGTTGCATATGATTGTAGTTGCGGATAGGTACAAAACCATTGGGGGTTAACACCTCGATCAAGTCTGGTAACACAGGAATATCGCTGTTAAAGGCAGTTTTATCCATGTAGTCATGTTTACCATCGGACAGTAGGTTTATTGCTCGCTCTCGGACTGGATCGGTAATGAGGAACCTCAGCATCACTGGCTTCATTTCAATAGGCTGGTTCTTGATCATTTGCCTCCGATCTTCAGCTTGATTGATATAAGGCCTAAAGGTTTCGGGATGTAAACCATAGGCAATCATGCCTTTTGACGTTTGTTCTGAGCCTTTTTTCTGATCCAAAGTAGACATAGCAAGAGACCCTGCTGGACCGGCACCTTCGGTTGGCTGCAACCCCATTGCGCGTATCCCTTTTAAGTTATGCAGCTTCGTCAGGTGATAACCATATTTTTGACTACAAATAGAGCCATCACCATTTTTCTTATCCATAGTCCTGCTCTCGTTAAGAACGAATGATTGCGTTTGAAATTTAACAAGTTGCTTGAAAGCCAACACAAGTGTTCTTAGCGCAGACTCTAGAGTCGGAATTTCGCTTTTTGCTTTCCCAAACGCTTCAAATTGTTTCTCCAATTCGGGATCATAGACGGTTCGTTTAAGATCGCGCATTTGCGCCCACATCCAATCGTTAAGCTTGAGATGAAACTGTTTATCCTCTTGAGCAAACCAGGATACAAACATGGGATCGTCCAACACTCTCTTAATCAGATCGCTACTGCCATTGACTGCATCGACCGCAGCAACAAACTTTTTCAGTGTGTCCATCGAATCAAAGCCGTAGACAATATTGTCCGCTTTCATCTTTACCAGGACCTCGGTAGCGCTGACGCCGGCTTTTATATCTTTGGGAATCTTATTTTTCTCGCCTAAAAACTCATAGTTTTTTCCAATCCTTAGCTTGCGTTGGGTAATGTCGTTACTGACTGGAGAAGTTGATT
Source organism: Synechococcaceae cyanobacterium (assembly GCA_046319055.1). Lineage (GTDB taxonomy): Bacteria > Cyanobacteriota > Cyanobacteriia > PCC-6307 > Cyanobiaceae > Cyanobium. Next base: position 2,505 of record JBKCTK010000087.1, on the reverse strand, counting down.
GATGCGAGGGAAATGGTCGGCGTTCCAAAACACTAGGACACCTCAAAAATCGCTCCTTGCGGAGCCGCAGGCTCAGCCTGGCCCAAGCCAGCAAATGAGTCTCACCTGGGTCAGTCACGGGAGACAGGCATTTTTCGAGGCCCCCACTATCTGAAACCGCCCTCCCCCCCATCACATCCGCCTCCCGCTCCAGCCCCTTGTCGTCATTCACCGCCACGCCACCAGCCATCTGCATGGTTGGCCTGACACGCCCCTGGGCCTGCTGCACCACATGCCAGGCCTCATGGGGCAGGTGTTGCTCCTGGCCTGGGCCGAGGTGGATGTCGGTGCCTTGGGCGTAGGCCAGGGCGTTGAGTTGAGCTGGCTTGGTGGAGTTGTAGTGCACCCGCACGGCCTCCATCGACAGGCCGGACAGGGCTTCGAGATTGCTCTTGAGACGGTCCGGCAGGCCGGTGAGATTGGGCTTTGGCTTGGCGATCTCTGCCTGGGTCGCGGTGGGTTCAGCCTCAGCGCTTCGCTCCGGCCCCTGCGCCAGCGCCTGCAAGCGCCGCAACTGCTGGACCCGCTGGCTGTCATTGGCCAGGGCCCGCAGCTGTTGCAGCTTGGCCATCTCCGAGCGTTGATCCCGCTCCATCGCACGGCCACCACCCCTGCGCGCGGATGGCCGTTGCTGGCGGCCCTGCTCTGCCGCCGGTGAGTGTTGGCGAGCCCAACCCTTGTCCGCCATGGCCACCGGTTTGCACAGCGGATTGAATCTATCCCCGCCCAAGCCTGCCAGCCAGGCCCTTCACAGCCCCTTGCCCTCCTTCTCCAGCTCGCGGCGGATGGCTCGCAGCAACGCGGGCTCCGCGATGGTGGGATCGCCGCTGGCGATCGCCTGCAGGCTCACCTGGCGCACCACATTGAGGATCAGACCACCGGAGAGTTCATGCTGGGCCGCGATCACCTCCAGATCCACCGCCAGCCGCGCCCGGGGTGAAAACGCCTCGCGCCACAGCCGCAGCCGCTGCTCCGGGCCCGGCAGCGGGAAATACACCACGCTCTCAAAGCGGCGCAGGAAGGCGCCATCGAGATGGGTGGGCTGGTTGGTGGCCAGGATCACCACGCCGCTGAAAGTCTCCAGCCGCTGCAACAGATAGGCGATCTCCTGGTTGGCATAGCGGTCGTGGGCATCGCGCGTTTCGCTCCGCTGGCCGAACAGGGCATCGGCTTCATCGAACAGCAGCAGCCAGGGCGAGTGTTCGGCCCGATCGAGCAGCGCCGCCAGGTTCTTTTCCGTTTCGCCGATGTATTTCGACACCGCCTGCGACAGGTCGACTCGCCGCACCTCCAGCCCCAGCCGCGCCCCCAGCAGCGTGGCGGTGAGGGTCTTGCCCGTGCCGGGAGGGCCATGGAACAGGGCCCGGTAGCCCGGCCGCAGCCGTCGCCCCATGCCCCACTCCTCCAGCAACGTGGCGCGGTGCTCCAGGTGCTGCTCGATCTCCTCCAGCTGCCGCAGCGTGCCGGCGGGCAACACCAGGTCGGCCCAGGCCATCGCCGTGGTCAACCGCTGGGCGCTCCCCGCCGCCAGCGCCTCCGGCTCCGGGCGCGGGCCCGCGCCCGCCAGCCACTCCAACCAGCCCTTAGCCAGCCGCAGGCCCCCCCGCAGCGGCGATGGCCCCTCCAGCGGGGCCAGAACTCCCAGGCGCTGCAGCGGTCCCTCTCGCCCCAACAGTCGCAGCACCGCCAACTGCCCCGCCAGGCCTCCGCCATCGGCCAGGAAAGCCAGGGTGGCGCCCGTGGGCTCCAGGAGCGCCTCCCGCTCCATGCCGCCCACATCGCTGTAGCGCCGCTCCAGCGCCGGATGGCGCAGCTGCAGCGGCTCCAGCGCCTGGGGCCTGAGCTCAGCCGCCAGCAGCAGCGCCAGGGCCAAGCGGGGCAGCGACAGCGGGGTCGGCGGTGAGGTCGGCGCTGGGCTTGCGAGCCGGCTCGACGCGGGCTGGGCTAAATGCTTGCGCCCAGACGTGGTCGCCCATTGCTCAGCCGCGTCAGGCTGCGGCGTTCCGGGAGGCAAGGCCTCCAGTTCGGCCACCAGCAACGCCCAAGGGCAGGCCCGCTGGTCGTCGCCCGGTAGGGGAGGGGGCAGAGGCACAGGGGACAGGTCGGTCGGCGCCTCGCCATCCCGCAGCAAGCGCTCCATGCGGGCCATCACCAGGGAGGCCAGCCAGGCCAGCTCCCGCTCCAGCAGCTCTTCGCCAGGGTTCGCCGCGATCACCATGCCACCCGAAGCAGCTTGTCCATCCAAGGCAGGCGAATCCAGTCCCAGCTCCACGGCAACGCCTCCAGCAGCTCGTCTCCCTCGCGCCGCTCCACCAGCAGCAGCCAGCAGCCCGGCCGCGGCTCCAACCATCCCGGCCGTTGCAGCCAGCGGGCCCGCAAGGTCTCCAGGTCGTCGCCCAGCAATCCCTTGCCGTGGACCAACACCGCCTGCAGCAGGGCCTCGGGCGCGCCATGCTCGGCCGCCCC